>NZ_CP101125.1:5124673-5425978 GCF_024296925.1 Pseudomonas nunensis | reverse complement strand
ATCGGTCTGGTGCTGTGTGATCTGCACATGCCGGACATGGATGGCATCCAGCTTGTGCAAGAACTGCAACGGCTGTGCGGCCGACATCGGGCGTTCGAGGCGATCATGCTCACCGGGCGCGCCGACAAGCAGGACGTGATCAAGGCCTTGCGCGCCGGGATTGCCGATTACTACCAGAAGCCGATTGATCTGGATGAGTTGCTCGAGGGTTTGCAGCGTCAGGAAGTGTCGCTGCAGGAGCGCCAGAAAGAAGTGCAATTGGGGCACTTGAATCAGAAGCTGCAATACCTGTCCGAGTCGATCGATGATCTTTACCAGGACCTGGACAAGGTGCGCCGCAGCCCGCGTGGGTCTTCCGAGCCTGGGGATTTTGTGGTCAGCCAAGCGGATCAGGAGGAAATGCCGTCGATCTTCAATCAGCTGTCACCCCGGCAACTGGATGTAGCGCGGTTGGTCGGCAAGGGGCAGACCAACTATCAGATTGCCTGTGAGCTGGGGATTACCGAGAACACGGTGAAGCTGTACGTGTCGCAAGTGTTGCGGTTGACCCATATGCATAACCGCACACAACTGGCATTGGCGTTATCGCCGAGTAACTCCGGGATGCGCCAGCGCGTGACTGCCCACTAAATCCCCCGGATGTACCCGATCAAAACTGTGGGAGCGGGCTTGCTCGCGAAAGCGTAGGCACATTCAATATCAACGGCGCCAGACACACCGCCTTCGCGAGCAAGCCCGCTCCCACAGACTGACTGACCTTCAATATCTCAGTCGCTGACACACCGCTATCGCGAGCAAGCTCGCTCCCACAGTTAATCTTCAGTGAACACAACATTTGTAATCGACACTGCTCCCACAGCTGTTCTTCAGTGAACACAACATCTGTGATTGATGCTGAACCCCTGTGGGAGCGAGCTTGCTCGCGATGGCGGCCGCACAGTCACCCCATCTCCCGCCTACTTGCTGATCTCAATCTTCCCGCCCGCATCCGGGTCGTACAAATCCGGAATCTCATACCGATATTTCTTCAGCCAGCGCTGCATCGCTTCTTCCCGCTCCGCCGCGCTCGCGGTTTGCGGTGTCTTGGAGGCGGCCTGGTTACGGCTTTGCAGCACCAGCCACCCCTCGGTTTCCTGCTGTTGCGCCGACGATGGACCGGCGTCAATGGCCATCGCGCTCAACGGGAGTATCAACAGGCTCAAGCCGAATAATTTCATCATCGCCAACTCCTATTTAACCGATACCGCTTGTGCACTCGTCACCGTCGCCACCTGATCACCCACCGCCGCTTTACCCTTGCCCGGCTGCTTGAGTTTTTCCGCTCGCGCCTGGGCATCGGTGAATTGTTCGGGCGTCAGGTGCGAGCGGCTGACAACTTCTGCCGCTTGCTGCCAGTTGTCCTGATACAGCAACAACGTCACCAGATTCGCCGCCGCCAACGTGTCCTGCTGCTTGAGTTCGATGGCGGTGAGGAATTCGAAACGCGCGTCTTCAAGGCGTAACTGATTGAGGTAGACCACGCCCAAATCATTGCGGATTTTCTCGTTGGTCGGTGCCAGGCGCGCGGCCCGTTGCAGGTGAGCCTGGGCCTGGCCGTAGTCGCCGCGTGCGGCGAACAACTGGCCCAGGCCTTGTTCGGCATCCGCCGACAAGCACGTCCCCAACAGGCTGCGATACAACGGCTCCGCCTCGCTGCGTCCTAGCAGGCGATAAACCTTGGCCTTGCGCAAACGCACTTCGCTGAGGTTATCGGGCAGGCTCTGCAAATTCGCCAGGCTGGCGTGCAGCTTGCCGTCGTTGGCCAAATCATCGGCCAGGTTGAGGGCCAGTTCCTGATCAGAACTCAGCTTGCTGCAACTGGCCGGCGACATCATTGCCGACCACGGCGCCTGGCCATCGGTGGCGCAGCCCGCGAGCATCAGCAGGCTCACAACAGCGATCAATGCTTTCATCTTGGTCCCTCAAAAAGTGCGCAACTCAATTGGCAAACGCCCGGGTAATCGCGGTAAATCCGGGGCCGGCCAAGACGATCAACAGGGCCGGAAACAGAAACAGCATCATCACCACCGACATCTTGGCCGACATTTTCGAAATGTATTCTTGCAGCCGCGTCAGGCGCCGATCATCGAGCAGTTGCTTGAGCGCCAGCAGCGATTTCATCGCTCCGCCGCCCTGATGAATCAGTTGCTCAAGGATCACGCAGGTGTCGCTGAATTCATCCACCGCCAGCATCACGGCGGCTTTGTGCAGTTCCTGACTGAGCTCCAGGCCGGAGTCGACGCGGGCCAGAATCAGGCGCAATTCGCTGGTCAGTTCCGGCAAGAGTTTTTGCCCTTCGCTGCTCAACACCCGCAGTGCCTGTTCCACCGCCATGCCCGACTCGAAAAGGATGCGCAGCAGCGGGATGAAGGTCGCTATTTCCACGCCGATGGTTTTCTGCCGGCGTGCAGCCGCATAAGCCAGCAAGCGTTTGGGCAACAAATAACCGAGGCCGGCACCGAACATCGGCAGCAACCAGCCGTTGGCCGCGAGGGGGAAGAACATTTCTTTCAAGAACAGCCCCAGCCCCAACATCAATAACGGTGTGCCGATCTGACACGCCGCAAACACCGCGCGCTCATTGGCACGACGCCAGCCCAGGCGGCTAAGCAGGGTCTGGGTTTCGCTGTCGATGCTGACCGAACGCTGGCCGAACCGACTGTTGCCGAGCACCCGCAGCCAGCTGCCGAAACGGTTCTCGCGCACCAGTTGCCCTTGCAAGCGTTGAGTCACCTGGCGCACGCGGCGACGCTCTTGCAGCAAGTGGTTGGCCACCAGCAGCAAGGCCCCGAGCAACAGCATCAGACTCGCCAGCAAGACCATGTCAGACACTCCGCAACATGCGCCACAGCGCCAGGCAGCCAAACACCTGCAGCACCACCGCGATAATCAACATGGTCTGGCCGCCCGAGTCGTGCCACATGCCGAGCATGTAGCCGGGATTGGTCAGCATGAAGTAACTCACCAGAATCATCGGCAACGAGCCCAACACCCACGCCGTCATGCGGGTTTCGCCGGTCATCGCGCGCAGTTGCCGGGCGCCCTGGTCCCGTTCACGAATCAGTTTGATCAGGTTCTCCAGCAACTCGCTGGCGTTGCCGCCGTAGCGATGATTGACCTTCAGGCCGAGGGCAAACATGCGCAGTTCGTCCTGCTCATACAGCTCGGCGAAATCACTCACGGCGTCCGGCAGATTCACCCCGAGTTGCACGTTGCGCTGCACCCGGCCCATGGCGCGTTTCAGCGGATCGTCACTGGCCTCGATCCCGCCCATGACCGCGTCGGCCAAGGTGCGCCCGGATTTCAGACTGCGCACGGTGTGATCGAGCAACTGCGGCAATTGTTCGATCATGCGCTTGAGGCGACGGCGATACAGCCATGAGATGTACAGCCTCAATGCCAATGGCGGCGCGAGTAAAAGGGTCAGCAAACCGACCCAGTCGGCGATTAAATAGCCGAGCAATATCGCCACGCCCCACAGCGTCAGCCACAATCCCAGGCGTTCGGTGGGACGACCCAGGCCCGCCCTTAAAAACATACGCTCAAGGCCAACCCATGTGGCTTTTTCCGCCGCCAGTTGTGGCTGTCCCTGAGCGAGTCGGCTGAGCACCCGTTCGTTGCCGGTCTTGCGGATCCCGTGCAAGAACAACCACACCGACAGCCCGAGCAGCACCACGCAAATCAGGCTGAGAATCAGCGGGACGATCATGCCGAATGCTCCATGGAATCAGCCCAGGCTCGACTCATGTCGCAGCTTGTCACCCGCCGGGTTGACCGCCTCGCGCAGGAAACCGAAACCGGTGCGACGGTCGAGCCGGAACAGGGTGTTGGTGACGTAGACGTCTTCGCGCACACCGACCACTTCCACCACTTCGCTGACACAGCGCCGGCCATCCGGCATGCGTGTCAGTTGAATGATCACGTCGAGCGCGGCGCAGATCATCTGCCGTAGCGTGCGTTCCGCCACCGCGCGCCCGGTCAGGCCGACCAGGGTTTCCAGGCGCAGCAACGCGTCCTGGGCATTGTTGGCGTGCACGGTGCTCATCGAGCCGTCGTGGCCGGTGTTCATCGCGGTCAGTACGTCGAGCACTTCGACGCCGCGAATCTCGCCGAGGATAATGCGGTCCGGGCGCATCCGCAGGGCGTTGCGAATCAGGTCGCTGGCCTTCACTTCTCCGTGGCCCTCGGCATTCGGCGGCCGGGTTTCCAGGCGCACGACGTGCGGGTGGCCGAGTTGCAATTCGGCCACGTCTTCGATGGTCACCAGCCGTTCGTGGGGGTTGATCAGTTGACTGAGGATATTCAGCAGCGTGGTTTTACCGGTGCCGGTGCCGCCGCTGATCAGGATGTTGCAGCGCTTGCCGACGGCGTTCTGAAAGAATTCGAAAATCGATTGGTCGATGGTTTGCATCGCTACCAGGTCGCTGCTTTTGAGCATGTCCTTGCGAAACTTTCGAATCGACAAACACGGACCATCCAGCGCAATCGGCGGGATGATCGCGTTGACCCGGCTGCCATCCGGCATGCGTGCATCGACCATCGGCGAGGACTCGTCGAGCCGCCGCCCCAACGGCGCGAGGATGCGTTGCATGACACGCTCCACATGGTGTGCATCGATAAATCGCAGGTCGCTCTGGTGCAGTACACCGTCGCGTTCGATGAACACTCGGTGCGGGCCGTTGACCAGGATTTCCGTGACCGCCGGATCGCGCAGCAAGACTTCCAGCGGACCGAAACCGGTGAGCTCGTCGACGATTTCCTCGGCCAGCCGCTCCATTTCATAACGGGAAATCGCCAGGTGCAGGCGCGCGATGTACTCGGCGGCTTTGTCGGTGACGAACTGCGACAGCAGTTGCCGCGAACCTTCCAGCAAGTTTTTCCCGGACTCTTCGATGGCATCGATGATGTAGCGATGCAGCACCAGTTTCAGGCCTTCATGGTCGGTGTTGCCGGCGGTGCTGCGCTGGGGCGCACCGAAGAGTTTTTCGCTGCTCATTGCGCGCCCCTCAAACGGTCGAACCAACCGGCCTTGGGTTTGGCCAGGCCTTCGGAGCGCTTGGCCAGACGTTCGCCGAGGGTCCGCAGGCTTTGTGTAAGTTTCTCCCGCGGCGCCAGTTCGAACAGGGTGACGCCTTGATTTTTCGCGTTCAGGCGCACTTCCGGGCTGTAGGCCAGCACCGCGATGACTTCCAGGTTGAAGGTCTTGCCGAGGGTGTCCGAGTCCGGGGCGATATGGCCCAGGTAGCGATCGATCAACAGCCGTCCGTGATCGAGTTTCATGCCTTTTTCTCGCCACAGGTTGAGCACCGCCAGGTTGCGGCGGCAGTCGAGAACATTCTGGTCGCTGTACCACAGCAACTTGTCGCAGTGGCTGACAAACGTGCGCAGCGCTTCGCTGTCCGGTTGGCCAGTAAGGTTCACCACGATGTGCTGGAAGTGTTGGCGCAAGGCGCTGAGCAGCATGTACAGCTCGGCGGCGCTGGTGCTTTCCAGCGGCGCGTCATTGCTGGCGTAGGCGAGGATTCGCAGGCCGGCTTCAGCGCTGGTGAAGGCGCTGTCGATCAGCGTCGCATCGAGGCGGCGCAAGTGGCGTAAGGCGTCGCCGAAGTGAAACGAACTCTCCAGCCCCAGCAATGCCAGGCTGTCGCCACGGGGCAGGCCAAGGTCCAGCAACAAGGTTTGCTGCCCGCTCTTTTGCACCACCAGCGCCAGGTGATTGGCCAACAGTGCGCCGTCGCCATTGCTCTGGGTTCCATACAACACAGTGAGGCCGCCCAGTTGCGTATTCGGCGTCACGGGCGGCAGGCGTTTGCTCAGGCGCCGCACCAGCCCGGCGACTTCGCTGGAACGCGAACCATAGGCGACGAAATCCCGCGCCCCGGCGCGCATGGCGTTGAGCACCAATTGGTTGTCCATGCCGTCGCCGAGGGCGACGATGGCCAGCATCGGCTTGGCTTCCAACGCACCTTCGATCAGTGCGCTCTGGGCCACCACGTGTTCGCGGTCAAGGCCGACGAACACCAGGCTGGCGAAGGTCACGTCCACCAGAGCTAGCAATTCATCGAGGCTGCCACCACCGGCGCTGACCACCTGACCGAGAGGAGCAAGGGCGCCTTGCAGCCATTCCAGGTCGGTGCTGTTGCGGGTGATGGCGAGAAAGGTCTGGCTCAGGCTCTGGCTCATTGCGACAGTCCGCTGCGTTTGTCGAAGTTGCCGTTTTCCAGGAAGAACATGCGATAGAAATTCGGGTCGTAGTTGCGCAGTTTTTCCCCCGGCAACGACGGCAGTTGCGCGTCAGCGGCCAAGGGTTGAACCAGATGCGGGGTGACGATCATCAGCAACTCCCGTTCTTCGCGATTGATCTGAGAACTGCGGAAAAACGCCCCCAGCACCGGGATGTCGCCCAGCCCCGGAAACTTGTTCACCTGAGAACTGTTGGTGGTGCTGATCAAGCCGCTGATGACGAAGCTTTCACCGTCGGCCAGGGAAATACTGGTGTCGGTGCGGCGGATGGTCAGGGCCGGAACCGTAGTGCCGGCGATGTTCACCGCGTTGCTGAAGTCCAGTTCGCTGACCTCCGGCGCGACTTTCAGGGCGATGCGATTGCGGCCGATGATGGTCGGCGTCAGGGTCAGGCGAATGCCGAACTCCTTGTATTCGATAGACACGTTATCGCTGCCGGCACTCGGCACCGGAATCGGGATTTCGCCGCCCGCGAGGAAGCTTGCGCTCTGTCCGCTGAGTGCCACCAGGCTCGGCCGCGCCAGGGTGTAGGCGAAGCCGCTGCCCTCCAGCGCGTTGATGATCATCATGGTTTTGCCGCCAATCCAGGAGAAGTTGAACAGGCTGTTATCCACCGGCAGCCTGGGCGTCGGCACGCCGTCGATGGGCGGCAAGGTGCCGGGAGAGCCGAACAGGAAGTTGCCGCGAGTGCCGATCAACGACGCGGTGGCTTCCTTGAGTTTGGTGCGGCTGACTTCGACGAAACGGATATCGGTTTGTACCTGCGACGGCAGCGACGGGTCATCCGACGGCAGCAACGCGTCGCCGGTCAGGGCAGCCGTGGCGCGGCCCTGGACGAACACCATGCTCTGGCGCGGTTCGCTGGCGCAGGCGGTCCAGATCATCAGGCTGGTGGCGCCAGGGGCGATGCCGGTCAATAGAAACGAGCTGCTGCCATTGGGATGCACGTCGGCAATTTTCGGATCGCCGATGGCCAGGCGCGTGATTGCCACTGGCGATTGCAGGTCCTGTTGCAGGCCTTCGCCGATCTCGATCACCGGCGGCAAACGCCCCAGCGCGGCGCAATTGCCGGTCACCGCGTAGGCGTTTTCCAGGGGCAGTGCCAGCAGCATCAAAGCCCAGAGCGCGGGTTTGATTATCGGCATGGAACGACTCTGCATGCAGCGGCATCCTTGATCAGTCATGGGGTTTGTTGCGTCAGCTGATTGCCGCGAATCACTTCGATGGCGGGACGCGTCGAGCCGCCGTGGCCGCCAATGGCCGGACTTTTCGGTGCCGCGCCGAGGGCCAGTTGAGTGAACTGGAAGAGCTGGCTGTTGGCGCTGTCGAGCTTGCCCGTCGCTTGGTTTTCGCCGGCCCAGTACTTGGCCAGGCGCTGCTCTTCACTGCTGCGCACCGCCAGGCGCAAGGTGCCGACCTGGGTCGCCAGCATCAACCGGCTCAAGAGTTGTTCGGGCACCGCGAGCACCACGGTGCGCGCGGCGATGCGGCGTTGGTCCTGTTTTAGTTTGTCGTCGGCGCTGAGGGCCGGTGAGGCCGATTGGCCGTCGTTGGTCAGGCCGTATTGCTCGCCCACACCGAGCACGCGCATCGCGGGCACGACGATCTGCGCCGACTGCTGCAAGTTGCTGGTGTCCTGGCGCAGAAACAGCAACACATCGACGTAATCCCCTGGTACCAGTTGCCCGGCGGCGCCGATCACTTCGTCCACTGCCACGGCGAGGGCGCGTTCATTGCTGCGAATCATCCGCGCCAGGGTGCCGCCAGCTTCGAAGCTGTCATCGCTGAGCCAGGTGCCGGCGCTGAGGTGGCGCCAGGGTGTGCGGCCGATGGCCTGGTCGATGTTATTCAGGCTGCCGGCGGGCGGGTTGCGAAGTTTCTCCACGCTCAGGTCGGCGGCGGTCAACGGGGTGAACGGCGGCACGTCGTGCGTAAGTACGACCACCGGTTGACGGGTCTGGTCTTCGGCGGCGGCAACGGTTTTTTCCACGCTCACGGCGGCGATCGGTGGGGCGACAGGCGCAGCGACGGGAACCGGCTGACGGCTGAGCACCAAGCCCCAATAACCGACAAAAATCGCCCCGAGCAAAAGCAAGCCGGCAAGGCCTATGGTGACGCGGCTGTTCATGACGGCTCTCCCTTTCCCGCTGCTCTCACAATCCGCATTCCTGACGGGTCGCTCTCGCAATCAGGCAGCTATGAACATGCAACTATTTCGCTATTTCCACGCTAGTCGATCTAAAGCAAAACGCCATTACGGGCTTGAAAATATCTGTACAAAGTACTGAGAATTGGCCAATTAACCGCTGATTTTCGACTGAGGGCTGCGACTCATACTTTGTGATTAATCCGTTGTTACAGTTGTTGGTCGCAGGTTTGTTGGCAATGCTCTGATGGCACAGTGGAACCCTGTCGCAGTACCGTTTCGTCGGCGCCAGAGGCGCGAAGGAGTAGACGTATGATTCTCGAATATCTGTTGCTCAGAGCCCGGTTGTTCTTCAAAAGTACTGAAGGTGCATCGGCGATCGAGTACGCGATTGTGGTGGCCATGGTGGCGGTGGTGGTCGTGGTGTTTGTGTCGCCGGTCAGTACCAAGGTCCTGAACATCTTCAACGCGGTTCTGACATCGCTGGGTGGTACGGCGGTCGTCAAACCTGTGGTGCCTTAGTCGAGGTTCTGGATTGATGTTGACTGAGTGCCTGCGGCACAAAGGAGAATTCCATGCTCTTTGAATACCTGATGCTGCGGGCACGTCTGTTCCTGAAAAACACTGAAGCCGCATCGGCCATCGAATACGCGATTGTGGTGGCGATGGTCGCAGTTGTTGTCGTGGTGTTCATCACTCCGGTGGGCGCCAAGGTCCTGGCGATTTTCAACAGTGTGTTGGTGGCGTTGGGTGGAACGGCCCAGACCGCGCCGGTGCAAACCCCCTGACCACGGCGAACCTCGCAGTGGATGAATCACCCGCTACACTCGGTTCTACATTCAGTTCTCAGGTGCTGCCCATGAACGCTTCCTCGCCGCCGCGCCAACAGTTGCTTCTGGTTGACGACGAAGAGGACGCGTTGCTGGAGCTGGCGGAATTGCTGGAGGGCGAGGGCTTCAGTTGCTTTACGGCCACCTCGGTCAAGCTCGCCCTGCATCACCTGACGCGCAACCCGGATATCGCCCTGGTCATCACGGACCTGCGCATGCCGGAGGAGAGCGGCATGTCGCTGATCAAGCGCCTGCGCGAACACACCTCACGCCAGCATCTGCCGGTGATCGTCACGTCCGGGCATGCGGACATGGAAGACGTCAGCGACATGCTGCGCTTGCAGGTGCTCGACCTGTTTCGCAAACCCATCTACCACGTGCGGTTGTTGGAGACGTTGAACAATCTGTTTCCGCAGCCAGTGGTAATGGGTGGGTAATTCCCCGGCTGATGTGTTGACCGACACAGCGCTTTCGCGAGCAGGCTCGCTCCCACACTGTTTGGCGTCGGGCACAATTATCGTGCACACCAAATTTCCCCTGTGGGAGCGGGCTTGCTCGCGAAGGCGGTGTGCCAGTCGACGATGATGTCGAAGCTGAAGACCAATTCGCGAGCAAGCCCGCTCCCACAGGAGAATGCGATCAACTGTGGGAGCGAGCCTGCTCGCGAAGGCGTCCTGACCGCCACCACCCCCCTACAACTGATAACTGAAACTGATGCTATAACGCGGCCGTCGGTTGAACGTGTCCAGCGCTTCATCCGACATCGGCTTGGCCGCTTCCAGCGCGACGTTGTAGTACTTCGCATCGCCAAACCTCAGCCCCAGCGCCGCCGACGACAAGTTGTTGCCTTGCACCGGCAATTGGTTGAACCAGGTCTTGGAGCGGTCCAGCACCACATACGGTTGCAGCACCCGCACCCAATTGCCGTCGCGGTTGAAGCTGTAGTTCACCTCATACGCCACACCCCAACCCTTGTCGCCGGACGCCTGATCGTCGGGGTAACCGCGGCCGAAATTCTGCCCACCGAACACCGCGCGTTCGCTGTCGGGCAGGGTGTCGTCGCTCCAGTACAGCGCGCCCGAGAGCACGCCTTGCCAGTTGTCGAAGAACTTGTCGCTCTGCACGCCCGATAGACGCAGGCGCAAGAAATTCAGGTCAACGTCGGCATTGGTTTTCGCCCCCATGCTGTCGAGGCCCTGATACACGCCACCACTGAGAATCCGTAGTTGCCGGGCATCGGCCTGGCGCCAGTCACTCTCGAAGGCGAGGGCGCGGATGTCGGTGCGGATTTCCACGCTGCGAGGGTCGTCGACCACGTCGTAGCGGGTTTTGTCGTTGACCGCATACAGCCGCGCACCGGCGCTGAGTTGTTCGGTCGGCGAGGCGATCAGCGGATGGCTGAAGCCGATGGAGTAGCGATCATTCTCCCGGTGCGGCTTGAGCTCCAGGCCGTTGTCGAGCAATACGTTGGTGCCAGGATCGGCGCGGTAGCGTGAGGCGGACAAGCTCAGCTGCGTGCCTTCGGCGTTGAGGAATTGGCTGTAGTCCAGGCGATAGTAATGCTCATCATCGTGTCCCGGCGGAAACAACCCGCTGAGGCTTAACTGTTCGCCCATCGCAGTCTGGGAATTGCTGCTGACACCGAGCAGGGCCTGGGTGCTGTTGCGGTTGTCTTCGGTGGTGCTCAGGCTGCTGGTGAAAGGTTTGCGACTGGCTTGCACCGCCAGGTACGCCGCGCCGTCAGTGGTGCCCGGCGGCGGCACTTGTGCTTGCACGGTCACGCCGGGGATACGGGTCATCAACGTGGTGTAGCGCTCGAAGGTCTTGCGGGTCAGCGGTCGTTCGGCCTGGAGCTTGGCCACCAGTTTATCCAGCAGGCCCTTGACCCGTCCGAGGTCGCCCTGCACTTGGTAATCCTTGATGTAGCCTTCCACCAACACCACCCGCGCCACGCCTTGACTGAAATCCTGTTGGGGCAGGAAGGCGTAGGACAGCAAGTAGCCGTCCTGCTGATAACGGCGGGTGATGCCGCGGGTGGCTTCGATCCACTCGGCGACGCTGGTTTCATGGCCGACCAGCGGTTGATAAAGCGTCGCCAGTTCGTTGAGCGGGTAAAGCGTCCCGCCCTCGATCTGCACGGTCTTGATCGTGATCTTGGTGCCCATCGTCAACGGTTGGGCCTGGGGCGCACCGGGCTCCGGCACTTGCAGCGGCGCAGCTTTCGGGCGGTAGGCGTCGGCGGGCAGGTTCGGCGCGGGGAGATTGCGGATGGTTTCGTTACTGTTGAGGAAGGTGGGAAGGGTGTCGGCGAAAGCGAAAGTACTGACGGTCAGGCACAGCAGGGAAGCCATAACGCGCATAGGACACTCCATGGTCATATCGCAACATCCCGAGGTTCGTCAGCTGACTGAACCGGAACCCAGAGGTGTCATGCTCCAAAAGAAAAAGCGGAAGACTCGATTCGAATCTTCCGCCTCCAACCAAGCGTAGGCGCTGTAGGTAAGGCCGTCGAATCGGCCAGGTGCAATTCAGCGTTTGTTGCCGGTCAGGCCGCCCAGCAAGCCACCAATTCCGCCGGTTGTGCCGGTGCCGGAAGTGCCGCCGCCGGTTGCGCCGGTGACCAATCCACCGACCGCGCCAACCGTGGCGCCGACAGTCGTGACGGTGTTGCCGACCGCTGCCACCACCGGGTTGGGCGCGGCGGCGGCAATGCTGCTGCCGACGTTGCCGACCGCACCGCCAACCTGAGCGACCAGACCGTTGACCGGTGCACCGAGGCCGGTGGCGGTGCCCACTTGTTGAGTGACGGTGGTGACGGCGCTGGTGACTGGATTCAATGCCGTACCGACGGCGCCACCGACACTCGCAAGAGGTGCGGTCGGGGTCAGGTTGGGCGCGCTCGAGCCACCCAATGCACCGCCTACCGAAGCCACTGTGCCGCCGACCGCGCCGAGGTTCACACCGCCGGCACTGACGACCGGGTTGGTGTTGCCGGCATTCAAACCAGCGCCGACATTCGCTACGGCGCCGCCGACGGTTTGCAGCAATCCGGTGGTGCCGAGGCCGCCCGCACCGGCGCCAGGAGCCGCCACCAAGCCGCCGGCTGCACCAGCGGTGGTCGCTACATTGGTCAGCGCTGCGCCTAAGGTGTTGGTCAACGGGTTACCGTCGCCGGCCGCCGTCACTTTGCCGCCCAGACCGCCGACGGCACCGGCGACGTTGCTGACCAGGCCGTTGACTGGAGCGCCCAGGCCGGTTGCGCTGCCGACTTTGCCGGTCAGGCCCTCGGTCAGCGTGACCACTGGCACCAAGACCTTGTTGCCGAGGCCGTTGCTGAGTGATCCCAAAGGCCCGGTGCTAGTGGCGACGTTCAAGGTATCGCCGAGCATGGTGACTTTTTCGCCGACACCACCGAGTACCGGGGTGACTTTGCTGACCACACCGCCCACCAGTGGAATGCTGCCGGTGGCGGTCGCCAGTTTGCCGCTGATATCGGTCACGCCGGTGCCGGCATCGGACACGACGTTGCCAACGATGGCGGTGGTTTTGGTGACGGCTTGAGGGTCGGTGCCGATTTTGCCCAGGCCCCCAGTCAGCCCGCCGCCGATACTGTCCACGACATTGCCGGTGGTGTTGACGGCGCTTTGTACAACGCCTCCTACGACAGGCACTGTCGATAAAGAATTGCCGATGCCGCTGACACCGTCACCCACGCCGCTGACGGTTTTGCCCAGGTCGGAAACCACGGTGCTGGTGACCAGCGGAGTGACGGGTGTGCCGCCGGTTCCTCCAGTTCCTCCAGTTCCACCTGTGCCGCCAGTACCGCCAGTACCGCCAGTTCCACCGCCGGTGCCGCCCGTGCCTCCGGTGCCAGCAGTGCCGCCTGTCCCACCTGTCCCGCCGCCGGTGCCGCCGGTGCCGCCGGTGCCGCCCGTTCCGGCCGTTCCGGCCGTGCCACCGGTTCCGCCGGTACCTGCGGTGCCACCTGTGCCCCCCGTGCCATCGGTGCCACCTGTTCCGGCAGTCCCACCCGTACCGCCGCCGGTGCCGTCAGTGCTTCCGGTCCCGGCTGTACCACCACCCGAGCCGTCAGTCCCACCGCTTGCGGAACCGCCGCTGCCGGCGCCCGCCGCACCTGCCGCACCGTCGGAAGAACCGCCGGAAGTACTGTGATGGCCACCACCGCCGCTGCTGCAACCCGCGAGGCCGAGAGAAAGGATCAACGCCAAAGCTGTTGCCGACTTGCACCACACTGGAGTTTTCATGAGAGAGATTCCTTGCACCTGTTACAACGTTCGTTGTCTTCGATGGCCTGCCGATCTTTCGCCGGCAATGCCTTCGTCCGTTGTGTGCATCACAATCCAGGGGGCGCTTTCGTACCATTCTCAAGTTGGTATTAACCCCTTTATGCAGGGGCGTGCGGATGCAGCCTAAGGACTAATGCCTTGGGTGTAAGTCGGGTGGTTTGCTTGAAGTAAATTCGTTTTAAATCAATGACGCGGGTTTTTAGCGAGGCAAGAGCGGGCGGGAAGGACACTTAAGATATATACACAATTAATCATGTTTTTCTGCGGTCAATATTCCTCGGCTGCTCCTGTTGTACCGCGTCATCGTTCTTCGCGAGCAAGCCCGCTCCCACAGGATGAACACAAATATCGTGTTCACCCTGTGGGAGCGGGCTTGCTCGCGAAGACGGACTGGCAGACTCCAAAGAACTACCTGCCGAAAAACTCAGGCAACAGGCCGCCAATGCCCCACCATATGCTCCAGCTCCCCGGCACCGACCAGTTGCAGGTCGCCACTGGACGCCGCCGCACTGGCCAGCAACGTCACCTCACTGGGCAAACGCACTGGCTTGCGAAACTGCACCGAAATCTCGATGTTCGCCGTCGGCAGATGATCCGCCAACGCCGCCAGCGTTCGCGCCTTGTTCCACAATCCGTGGGCAATCGCCGTAGGAAAACCGAATATCTTGGCGCTCGCCGCGCTCAGGTGAATCGGGTTGTAATCCCCGGACACCTTGGCGTATTGCCGGCCAATGTCCGCCGGGGCTTTCCAGCGTGTCACTTCCGTCAGAGCCAGCGTCGGTGCCAAAACCTCTTCAATCGGCTCGCCTTCGAGTTTGACCCCGCGACACAACATCTGGCTTTGCGCTTCCCACAGCGTACCCAACTGATCATCCAGGGTCGTGATCAAATCGAACGTCGCGCCCTTGGCATGCGGTTGCAGGTTCTGCACCTGCACGCTGACGCGCGCGCGATGCACACCGCCCATGGGCCGCAGCACGCGAATGCGATTGCTCAAGTGAATCAGCCCCAGCAACGGGAACGGAAACTCTTCGGACGTCAGCAACTGCATCTGCAAGGCAAACGCCAAGACATGTGGATACGTCGGCGGCAGCAACCCGTTATCGGCAAAACCACAGACCTTGCGATAATCCGCCAGGCGTTTCGGATCGACATCAAGCCAGCAATGCAAACCCGTATCCGGCAGGGTCGTACCGGTGATTTTTCGACGCAGGGCTGCCCGCGCATACAATCCGGGCAGGCTCGGTTCGCGGTTGAGTGTGTGCCAGTCAATAATCATCGCTACGCCCCCAAGACACTTTGCCCACAGACCCGCAATGCCTGCCCGGTGAACGCGCCGGTGCCCGGTTGCGCCAGCCACGCCACCGCTTCGGCGACGTCTTGCGGCAAGCCGCCTTGGCCGAGGGAACTCATGCGGCGCCCGGCTTCGCGCAGGCCGAACGGAATGTGCGCGGTCATCTGGGTTTCGATAAACCCCGGCGCCACTGCGTTGATACTGATGCCGCGCTCATGCAGCAGCGGTGCCCAGGCCTGAGCCAAACCGATCAACCCGGCCTTGCTCGCGGCGTAGTTGGTTTGCCCACGATTGCCGGCGATGCCGCTGATGGAGGCCAGCAGAATCACCCGGCCGTTGTCGCGCAGGGTGCCGGCATCGAGCAAGGCTTTGGTCAGCACTTGAGGTGCATTGAGATTGACCGCCAGCACCGCATCCCAGAATTCCGGGGTCATGTTGGCCAGGGTTTTATCCCGGGTGATGCCGGCGTTGTGGACCACAATGTCGATGCCGTCGGGCAGGTGTTCGATCAACTGTGCGGCGGCGTCTTCGGCGCAGATATCCAGGGTGATGCTCTGCCCGCCGAGGCGTGCGGCGAGGGCTTCGAGATCTGCCTTGGCCGGTGGCACGTCGAGCAGGATGACCTCGGCGCCGTCACGCGCCAGGGTTTCGGCGATGGACGCACCGATGCCACGTGCCGCGCCAGTCACGAGCGCTTTGCGCCCGGATAACGGACGCGTCCAGTCCTGCACCGGCGTATCGCACGCGACCAGGCGAATCACTTGCCCGGACACGAAAGCGCTTTTGGGCGAGAGGAAAAACCGCAGTGGTCCTTCAAGCTGATCCTCGGCGCCGTCGCCGACATAAATCAATTGCAACGTGCCGCCGCTGCGCAGTTCTTTGGCCAGCGAACGGCTGAAACCTTCGAGGGCACGCTGGACACTGGAGGCGATCGGATCGCTGAGGCTTTCCGGTGCTTGTCCCAGGATCACCACGTGCGCACTGCTATCGAGGTTTTTCATCAGTGGCTGGAAAAACTCGCGCAGTTGTTTGAGCTGATCGGTCTGCACCAAGTGACTGGCGTCAAACACCACTGCCTTGAGTTTCGGGCCATGCCCGGGAATCCACGCGGTGGCCAGGGACGGTTCGGTGCCGTAGCTGTAGATCGCATCGGTCAGTCGATTGGCGAATACGCTGACATTTTCCGCCAGTGGTCCGCCGCCAATCAGCAGTGCCCCTTCGACCGGTCGCAGGCGTCCGGCCTGCCAGCGTTCCAGACGCACCGGCGACGGCAGGCCCAAGGCCCCGACCAGACGGTGGCCGATGGACGAATTGGCGAAGTCGATATAACGGTCTGACATGGAACGCTCTCCGGCAGCTGGGGTTCAAAGTGTGGACCACGAATGGCGATCAGTCGTTCGATCCATGAGATTAGGCCTACGCTTGAACACAGGTGATTGATGTGTAGCAGGTCTTTCAGGAAAACACTGACTCTGTGGGAGCGGGCTTGCTCGCGAAGGGGCCAGCACATTCAACATCTTTGTTGACTGACCCACCGCTTTCGCGAGCAAGCCCGCTCCCACAGGGGATCGCATTCACAAATAATTTTTAAGGAGCTTTTCATGACCCAGCTGCGCCGCGTCGCGATCATTGGTGGTAACCGTATCCCTTTCGCCCGCTCCAACGGGCCGTACGCCACCGCCAGTAACCAGGCGATGCTCACCGCAGCGCTCGAAGGCTTGATCGAACGCTTCAACCTGCACGGTCTGCGCATGGGCGAAGTGGCGGCGGGGGCGGTGCTCAAGCATTCCCGGGATTTCAACCTGACCCGCGAATGCGTGCTCGGCTCGCGGCTGTCGCCGACCACCCCGGCCTACGATATCCAGCAAGCCTGCGGCACCGGCCTTGAAGCCGCGTTGCTGGTGGCGAATAAAATTGCCTTGGGTCAGATCGAGTGCGGCATTGCCGGCGGCGTCGACACCACTTCCGATGCGCCAATCGGCATTAACGAAGGCCTGCGCAGAATCCTCCTGCAAGCCAACCGCGCCAAGACCACCGGCGACAAACTGAAAACCTTCCTGCAACTGCGCCCCGGTCACCTGATCCCCGAATTCCCGCGCAACGGCGAACCGCGCACCGGCCTGTCCATGGGCCAACACTGCGAATTGATGGCCCAGACCTGGAACATCCCTCGCGCCGAGCAGGATCAACTGGCCCTCGAAAGCCATCAGAAACTCGCCGCGTCCTACGCCGAAGGCTGGCATAACGACCTGATGACGCCGTTCCTCGGCCTGACCCGCGACAACAACCTGCGCCCGGACCTGACTCTGGAAAAACTTGCCTCGCTCAAACCAGCGTTCGAGAAAAGCGCCAAGGGCACCATGACCGCCGGCAACTCCACACCGCTCACCGATGGCGCGTCGCTGGTGTTGCTGGGCAGTGAAGAGTGGGCCAAGGAACGCGGCTTGCCGATCCTCGCCTATTTGCGCGATGGCGAAGCGGCGGCGGTGGATTTCGTCAACGGCGCCGAAGGGCTGCTGATGGCGCCGGTGTATGCCGTGCCGCGCTTGCTCGCCCGCAACGGCCTGACCTTGCAGGACTTCGACTACTACGAAATCCACGAAGCTTTCGCCGCGCAAGTGCTGTGCACGCTGAAGGCCTGGGAAGATCCCGAATATTGCAAAACCCGCCTCGGCCTCGACGCGCCGCTGGGCTCCATTGATCGCAGCCGACTCAACGTAAAGGGCAGTTCGTTGGCGGCTGGGCATCCGTTTGCCGCGACCGGTGGACGAATCGTCGCCAACCTGGCGAAGTTGCTGGATGCGGCGGGCAAGGGGCGAGGGCTGATCTCGATTTGCGCGGCGGGTGGCCAGGGCGTCACGGCCATCATCGAACGCTGATCCCTGCACAATCCCCCCTGTGGGAGATTCTATGTTGCAGGGCAACCCTGTAACTTCAAGCCGGTCGGTATTCGCTCTGATTTTTCATCAGGGCAAATGCCACCCGGCAGAGTTTCCGGGCAAGGGCTACCAAGGCTTGGGTTTTTGAGAAGCCTCTTGCCAAATACGCCTCGTAAAACGGCTTCCATTTAGCCGAACGGCAGGCCGCCATGGCTGCGTTGTAAGCCAGCCGGCGTACTTCCGGATCCCCTTTTTTGGTCAGATACCGGGGCCCGTTTTTCTTCCCGGAGTCATCGACCGTAAGGTCCATCCCCAGAAACGCGATAAACGCATCACCATTGGCAAAATCACCGCGCATAAAGGTCGTCGCCAACCCAGTGGCGGTCAGTTCGCCAACCCCTTCGATGGCTTTGCAACGGTCGATATTGTCGTCAATACCTGCCTCTTTGCTGACCTTGCGCAGCAGTTTCTGAATGGCCTGATCCGCTTGCTTGAAGGCCTTTTGCTGGGCGGCCTGCACTTTCTTCAGTAAGGGCTCATTGGCCCAGCTCAGCATCAGACCAGCGTGGTTCTGGATCAGCGTCGCACGCCTGTGGAGCAGGCTTTTCAGCGAAGTGTAGGCCTTGGGTGGCGGGCTCCAGATCCGCAGCCCGTCTTGTTCATTCGTCAAATAGCGCGCCAGCAGACGAGCATCGCAGGGATCGTTCTTGGCTCGCTGACCGATACCACGGCGATAGTTGCTCACCCGATAAGCGTCCACGACATAGACCTGATGGCCCATTGCATGAGCGAGCTCGACGGTGTCCAGGTGATAGATGTTGGTAGCTTCAACGGCGATAGCACTTTGCGCGGGCAGTGTTTTAAGCCAGCGTTTGAGGGCTGTTCGATCGTTTTTGATGGTGTCAGTGATTTGACGATCGGTACGATAAGCAACGATTTCAGCCTTGGCGATATCGATGCCAACCACGGTCTGCAAAGTAAGGATTGTCATGACGAATCCTCGGAGCTAGGGTTTAGGTGCTTGTCGGGGTTTACCCTTGCGCTGGCTTGCCTCTATCGTCGGTTTTACCGATGAATTCCTTATCGGCGCTTTGGGTAGAAGGGGCGGGATGAGAAGTCTCCCACGGTCTGTACTGGTCAGAGTCAGAATCGAGCTTTTAGTCCCGCCCACCCCTTCAAGTCTAAACATACAAGCGAGCTTGCTCGCGATAGCGGTGTGTCAGTCGACATAAATATTGCCTGATACACCGCCTTCGCGAGCAAGCCCGCTCCCACAAGGGGAATTGTGTTTGTCAGGGCGGACGAGTTGGCCTAACGTCGTGCTATCTGCCGTCCTGCGACACAAGGCCCGTCAATGACGTCCAACGGACAACTCTCCCTCGAACGCTCCATCCCAGCGCTGGCCGCTTTACCGCGCCCACTATTCGCCCGCGCCGAAAGCCTCAACGCCGGTTCATGGACACCGCCGCATCGCCACGACTGGGTGCAGTTTTCCTACGCCATCAGCGGCGTTCTCGGCGTGCACACCGCTGAGGGCAGTTTCTTCGCGCCACCGCAGTGGGGCATCTGGATTCCGGCCGATCTCGAACACCAAGTCGTCACCTCGATGCGCGCCGAGATGCGTAGCCTGTATGTGCGTCGCGAGGATTGCCAATGGGCGGACGGACGCTGTCGGGTGCTGGAAGTGACGCCGCTGGCCCGGGAGTTGATCAAGAGTTTTTGCTTGCTGCCAGTGGAGTATCCACAGGGTGACAGCCAGGAAGCGCGGCTGGTGAATGTGCTGCTGGATCAGTTGGCGAGTTTGCCCGAAGTTGAATTCTCGCTACCGCTGCCCCGGCATGAACGCTTGCTTGGGTTGTGCAACGAGCTGATCGAAAACCCTGAGCAGAACGTGACGTTGCAGGAATGGGCGGCTCGGTTGGGAACCTCGGAGAAAACCCTGATGCGGTTGTTTCAGCGTGAGACGGGGTTGAGCTTTCGCGGTTGGCGTCAGCGTGCGCGGCTGTTGTCATCGCTGAGTTTGCTGGAGGAGGGCGACAGCGTGACCAATGCGGCGCTGGCTTGCGGGTATGACTCGACGTCAGCGTTTATTGCGGCGTTCAAGGGGTTGTTCGGGTTTACCCCGGGGGAATTGTTTCGGCAGTGAGGCCGTCTTCGCGGGCAAGCCTCGCTCCTACAGTTAGACGCCGATCCCCTGTAGGAGCGAGGCTTGCCCGCGATTGGCCGCGAAGCGGCCACCGGGATTCTGGATCAGGTTCTAAACCGTCGAACCAACCCATCCAGCTCATTCGACAAACCAGCCAAACTCTGAGAATCCAGTCGTGCCGAGTTCGCCAGTTCCGCCACCAACTGCGCATCGCCATGAATCTGGCTGATGTGCCGATTGATGTCCTCAGCCACCTGATGCTGTTCTTCCGCCGCCGTCGCGATCTGCGTGTTCATGTCGCGAATCACATCCACCGACTCACGAATCTGCCCGAAACTGCTGCGCGCTTCGCCAATCCGGGTTACGGATTGCTGCGACACTTCCAGGCTCGCATGCATTTGCTGGGTCACTTGGCTGGTGCGCTTGGCCAGGTTGCCGAGCAAACCGTCGATTTCCGCCGTGGAATCGGCCGTGCGTTTGGCCAGGGCGCGGACTTCATCCGCCACCACCGCAAACCCGCGACCTTGCTCACCGGCCCGCGCTGCTTCAATCGCTGCGTTCAGTGCCAGCAGGTTGGTCTGTTCGGCAATCGAGCGAATGGTCCCCAGAATCGACTGAATGTCATTGCTGTCGCGTTCCAGTTGTTGCATCGACTGGGCCGATGATTCGATTTCCTGGCTCAAACGATCGACGCTGGTCACCGCGGCATCGATCTGCTGCTGACCTTCACGGGCCTGGCGCTGGCCACTGTCGGCCGACTCGGCGGCCTGGCTGCACGAGCGCGCGACTTCGTTGGCGGTGGCGACCATTTCGTGGAACGCCGTGGACACCATGTCCACCGCTTCACGCTGGCGCCCGGCGGCTTCGGCCATGTCGCTGGAGACGCGAGTCGAGCTCTGCGATGTAGCGAGGATTTTGTTCGCGGCGCCGCCGATGCTCTGGATCAGGTTGCGGATCGCCGCTAGGAACTGGTTGAACCAACTGGCCAGTTGCGCAGTTTCGTCGCTGCCACGGATTTCCAGATTCTTGGTCAGGTCGCCTTCGCCCTGGGCGATACCTTCCAGACCACTGGCCACGCTGCTGATCGGCCGCACGATGACGCGGGCGAAACTGGCGCCGACGATGGCGAAGAACACTGCCAGTACCGCAGCAATGCCTGCGATCAGCCAAGTCAGTTGGGTCGCCGAGCTCATCACGTCGGTTTGCTTGATCAGACCGATAAAGGTCCAGCCCAGTTGCTCCGACGGCCAGACGTTGGCCATGTAGCGCTCACCGTTCAGCTCTACTTCCACCAAGCCTTTGCCGGCCTTGGCCAGTTGCGCGTAGCCCTCGCCGAGGCTGCCCAGCGCCTTGAAGTTGTGCTCAGGTTGTTTCGGATCGACCAGCACGGTGCCGCTGTTTTCCAGCAGCATCAGGTAGCCGGTTTCACCGAGCTTGATCTGTTTGACGATTTCGGTGAGCTGCTTGAGCGTCACGTCGATACTGACCACGCCGCCGTTGGTGCCCAACTTGTTATCGATGGTGCGCACGGTGCTGACGTAGGACGCGTCGTCCTGGGCCCAGTAATAGGCCTCGGTGCGAAACGGCTTGCCGGGTTTGGCCTGCGCCGCTTTGTACCAGGGACGCTGGCGCGGGTCGTAGTTGTTCAGTTTCGCGTCGTCCGGCCAGGACACATAACCGCCGGCCGCGGTGCCGACGATCGCGTAGGCGTAGGACGGGTGGGTATTGCCCAGGTCCTGGAGGAGCGTGAAGACCTTTTTGTCCATCTCGCCCTGAGGAATGCTCTCGGCGTTGGCGGCCATGTAGGTCTTGAGGCTGTCGTCGGTGTTCTTGATCAACGGCTGGGACGCCAGGTAATCGACGTTCTGGCTGATGCCGTCGAAAAACAACTGCATGGCATTCGCGACCTGGCGGATCTCGCGACCACTGCCGTCGACGAAATTGTCCTTGGCATCGCTGCGCAAGTTCAACACGACCAGGGTGGCGACCAACACCACCGGCAAGCAGGCGATGATTGCAAACGCCCACGTCAACTTCTGTTTGATGTTCATCCGCGCTCCAGATTTTCTTGTAGGCCCACGCAGTGCAGATGACTCGCGGATTATTGGCAGCCGAAAACGGTATAGATCGACTCGTTTCCTTGAGGGCGGCATCGTCGTTTTAGTCGGAACGATTGTCGGACAAATCCTTTTCTCTCTCAGGACTTCGGCTGAAAAAACGGGAAATTGAGGACCGTTGAGAAAAAACCTACAAATAGAAGGAATACGGATGTCAGCTTCTGTCGTAAATGCCCTGTCATCCCTTCGCCAACAAGTGTCGGCGGCTCAGCTATGATCTCCACCGGTCGATGAACGGCGCAAAATTTGCCGCTTAAATTCGGCACATTGTGTGCATTGGCAATGTTCATAGGTCGGTAACCCCTCCCCGAGCTGCGAGGATTGCCGTATAACGAATGACTTTCGCGTGTTTGGTAATAAAGGACCCACAATAAAAGCTGATGAAGACTCCAAAACGCATTGAACCCCTGATCGAGGACGGTCTGGTCGACGAGGTGCTGCGCCCACTCATGAGTGGTAAAGAAGCAGCTGTTTATGTGGTGCGCTGCGGTAACGAGCTACGTTGCGCGAAGGTCTACAAGGAGGCGAATAAACGCAGTTTCCGGCAGGCGGCCGAGTATCAGGAAGGCCGCAAGGTGCGCAACAGCCGTCAGGCTCGGGCGATGGCCAAGGGTTCCAAGTTCGGCAAGAAAGAAACCGAGGACGCCTGGCAGAACGCCGAAGTGGCGGCCCTGTTTCGTCTGGCCGGCGCCGGTGTGCGGGTGCCCAAGCCGTATGACTTCCTCGAAGGCGTACTGCTGATGGAGCTGGTGGCCGATGAATACGGCGATGCCGCGCCGCGTCTGAACGACGTGGTGCTGGAACCGGACCAGGCCCGTGAATATCACGCGTTCCTGATTTCCCAGATCGTGCTGATGTTGTGTACCGGTCTGGTGCACGGTGACCTGTCTGAGTTCAACGTACTGTTGACCCCGACCGGCCCGGTCATCATCGACCTGCCCCAGGCAGTGGACGCGGCGGGTAACAACCACGCGTTCAGCATGCTGGAGCGGGACGTGGGCAACATGGCGTCCTATTTCGGGCGATTTGCGCCGGAGTTGAAAAAGACCAAGTACGCCAAGGAAATGTGGGCCCTGTACGAAGCCGGCACCTTGCACCCGGCCAGCGTGTTGACCGGTGAGTTCGATGAGCCGGAAGAGCTGGCCGATGTTGGCGGCGTCATCCGCGAAATCGAGGCGGCACGCCTGGACGAAGAGCGCAAGCAAGCGGTGCGCGCGGCAGATGATGCTCCACCGAGTAAAACCGAAGAACCGCCTCCGCCATGGATGCAGTGATCGGCTAAAAAAAGCCCGGCTTCGGCCGGGTTTTTTGCAGGCTCCGAAATACCCTGTAGGAGCTGTCGAGTGAAACGAGGCTGCGATCTTTTTGACTTTGATTTTTTAAAACAAGATCAAAAGATCGCAGCCTCGTTTCACTCGACAGCTCCTACAGAGGACATCCCCACACTCAAGGATTGAATGTGAACTCCACCCGCAATGCCCACCTGATTATCACCGCCCGTCTGATCTCGGATTTCGGTGCGTTTCTCAACATGGTCGCCCTGGCCACTTACGTCTACGTGCTGAGCAACAGCGCCATGAGCGTCGCGATTTTCCTCGCCAGCCGCGTAGCCGGGGGGATTTTTGCCAGTTTGATCGGCACCACGTTCTATCGCCGCTGGTCCGGCCGCCTCCCGTTGATTGCCTTCGACTTGCTGCGCGCCGGGGTGCTCGGTCTGTTGCTGATTCTGCCGGTGACCCAGCAAGCCCTGTTGCTGCCAGTGATTGCCTTCGGCCTGGGCTTCGGCAATTCAATGTTCGCCATCGGCCTAAACAGTCAGTTGCCGAACCTGATCGACCGCGAGCACTTGCTCAAGACCAACGCCTGGATCACCTCGGCGGCGTCGATTGCGATGGTCGCCGGCAGTCTGGTGGCGGGGTTGGTCGTTGCAGCGTTTGGCTTTGAGGCAGTGTTCGCGCTGAACGTGGTCACGTACCTGCTGGCGGCGTTGCTGCTGGTGCCGTTGCGTTTCCGCGCAGCTGCCCCGAGTGCTGAATCAACTTCTGAACGAGGGGAGTGGTCGGCGCTGCTGCAAGGTTTGCGCTCGGTTCCCGTGCTGGCGGCGATGCTCGCGGTGGCCATGGCGGACACCTTGGGTAGTGCGGCGCACAACGTCGGGTTCCCGATCATCTCGCGGCTACTGACGCCAGAATCCGCCAGCACCACATTGGGTTTGATGCTGGCAGTCTGGGCCAGCGGCAAACTCATCGGCGCGCGGATCGCCAGCCGCCTCAAAGGCTCGGACAACATCAACCTGGAGCGGCGTTTTTTCTACGGCGTGCTGCTGATGTCTTGCGGTTTCATCCTGATGTTCCAGCAGCACACGCTGTACGGTTTGCTGCTGTTCTCGTTGCCGGCCGGACTGGGCGACGGGTTTTCCGAAGTCGGCCTGATGTCACGTCTGCAACGGGAACCGGATCACTTGCGCCTGCCGATCTTCAGTTTCCTGACTCTGCTGCAAATGACCGGGTTCGGCATCGGCATGCTGATCGCCGCGCCGTTCTACGCCTGGTGGACACCCGGCGCGGTGGTGCTGTTGTTCCACGGTATTCCCCTCACCACGTTGCTGGTGGTGAAGGGTTTGTCCCTCAGGCGCGGGCAGATTCGGCGCAGCAGCCCGACGCCAGCTCCTTGAGAATCGGACAGTCCGGACGGTGGTCGCCGTGGCAGTGTTCGACCAGGTCCTGCAAAGTGTCGCGCAACTGGCCGAGCTCGCGGATCTTCTGGTTCAGCTCGTCGATGTGCTGACGTGCCAGGGCTTTCACATCGGCGCTGGCCCGCTGGCGGTCTTGCCAGAGAGTCAGCAACTTGCCGACCTCTTCCAGTGAAAACCCCAGATCACGCGAGCGCTTAATAAACGCCAACGTGTGCAGGTCATCGTCGCCATACACACGGTAGCCGCTGTCGGTGCGATGGGCAGCTTTGAGCAAGCCGATGGACTCGTAATAACGGATCATCTTCGCGCTCAGGCCGCTGTGGCGGGCCGCTTGGCCGATGTTCATCGATTGTCCTCCAGATCCTTGGGTTTCCAGGTTTTCAACAGTAGCGCATTGCTCACCACGCTGACGCTCGACAGCGCCATGGCCGCGCCGGCTAGCACCGGGTTGAGGAAGCCGAACGCCGCCAGCGGAATGCCGATCAGGTTATAGACGAAGGCCCAAAACAGATTCTGGCGGATCTTCGCGTAGGTCTTGCGGCTGATCTCCAGCGCCGCCGGCACCAGTCGCGGATCGCCGCGCATCAGGGTGATCCCGGCCGCGTGCATCGCCACATCGGTGCCGCCGCCCATGGCGATACCAATGTCTGCGGCGGCCAGCGCCGGGGCGTCGTTGATACCGTCGCCGACCATCGCCACTACGCCGGTTTTCTTCAGTTCGGCGACGGTGGCGGCTTTGTCTGCCGGCAGGACTTCGGCGTGCACATCTTTAATCCCCAACGCTTCGGCGACGACTTTGGCGCTGCCACGGTTGTCGCCGGTCAGCAGGTGGCTGCTGATGTTGCGCGCGTTGAGTTGTTGCACCGCTTGCAGCGCGCCGGGCTTGAGGGTGTCGCCGAATGCGAACAGGCCGAGCACGCGCGGTTCGGGGCTTTGCTCGATCAGCCAGGACAGGGTTCGACCTTCGGTTTCCCAGGCTTTAGCGGAGTCGGCCAATGAACCGGCGCTCAAACTGCTTTCTTCCAGCAGACGACGATTGCCCAGCGCCAACCGACGACCGTCGAGCGTGCCGGCAATGCCGCGACCGGTCAGCGACTGGCTGTCGGTGACATCGGCCACGACCAATCCGCGTTCAGCACAAGCATCCAGCACCGCCTTGGCCAACGGATGTTCGCTGCCCCGTTGCAGCGCGCCGGCCATTTGCAGCAGGGCGGCTTCGTCACCGTCCAACGCACTTAGATGCGCGATACGTGGTGCACCAGACGTCAGGGTGCCGGTCTTGTCGAAGACCACGGCGCTGACTTCATGGGCACGCTCCAATGCTTCGGCGTCCTTGATCAGAATCCCGTAACGCGCAGCGACGCCAGTGCCGGCCATGATCGCGGTCGGCGTGGCCAGGCCCAAGGCGCAAGGGCAGGCGATCACCAATACGGCGACGGCGTTGATCAGTGCCGTTTCAATCGGCGCGCCATACAACCACCAGCCAATTAGTGTCGCTAGGGCCAGGACCAACACCGTTGGCACAAACACCTGGCTGACTTTATCCACCAGTTTCTGGATCGGCGCTTTCGCCGCCTGGGCGTCTTCGACCAGACGAATGATCCGCGCCAATACGGTTTCCGCGCCGAGCGCCAAGGTGCGCACCAGCAAGCGACCTTCGCCATTGATCGCGCCGCCGGTGACCTTGTCGCCGGGTTGTTTCGGCACCGGCAGGCTTTCGCCGCTGATCAGCGCTTCGTCGGCGTGGCTTTGGCCTTCCACCACTTCGCCATCCACCGGGAAACGTTCGCCGGGTTTGACCATGACCAAGTCATTCAGGCGCAGGGCACTGATGGCGACGTCTTGTTCGCGGCCATCGATCACTTGAATCGCGCGTTCCGGGCGCAGCGCTTCGAGGGCGCGGATGGCGCTGGCGGTCTGGCGTTTGGCGCGGCTTTCCAGGTATTTGCCCAGCAAGACCAATGCAATCACCACCGCCGAGGCTTCGAAATACAGGTGCGGCATGCGCCCGGCGGCGGTGGCCCATTCATAAAGGCTCAAGCCATAACCGGCGCTGGTGCCCAAGGCGACCAGCAAATCCATATTGCCAGCCCCGGCGCGCACGGCTTTCCAGGCCGCCACGTAGAAACGCGCACCGAAGATGAATTGCATCGGCGTGGCCAAGGCGAATTGCGCCCAGGCCGGTAACATCCAGTGCACGCCGAACGGTTGCAGCAGCATCGGCAACACCAGCGGCAAGGCCAGGGCGATGGCGGCGAGCAAAATCCAGCGCTCGCGCTGCAGGCGGGTTTGTTGATTATCGGTAGGGTGTTCGACTTCCCAGACGCTGGCGTTATAGCCAGCCTTGGTCACGGCGGCGATCAGGGTTTGAGGATCAACCTGGCCAAGCAATTCGAGGTGGGCGCGTTCGTTGGCGAGGTTGACGCTGACGCTTTTCACGCCGGGCACTTTATTCAAGGCCCGTTCGACCCGACCAACGCAGGACGCGCAAGTCATGCCGTCGATGCTCAATTCCAGACTTTGCTGCGGCACGCTGTAGCCAGCCTGCTGCACGGCGTCCATCAAGGCTGGCAGGCTGTCGCTGGGGGCCTGGATTCTCGCCTGTTCCGTGGCCAGGTTGACGCTGACCGCAGTGGCGCCGATGACTTTGCTCAAGGCACGCTCGACACGCCCGGCGCAACTGGCGCAGGTCATGCCGGCAATCGGCAGATCGAAAGTGGTGGATTCGGACATCGGTCACGCTCCCTGTAGAAAGTGCCTACAGGATCAACCTTGCCATGCGGGCAAGGTCAAGCGCCAATCTTCAAATGTGGGAGCGGGCTTGCTCGCGAAGGCGGACTGTCAGCCGACATCATCGTTGACTGACACACCGCTTTCGCGAGCAAGCCCGCTCCCACAGGGTTTGGTGATTAATATTCGAGAGCTGCGGGTTTGAGGTACATCCCTTCCTGCGTCATCGCAATCCGGAACTTCAATACATCGCCAGCCTTGAGCGTGATGTTCTGCGAGCCCGGTGCCAGCATTCCCGCGTTGCAACCCGGTGCCTGGCCCGGCAGCAGTTTCAAGCGCAGGGACACATTGCCCGGCGGCAGGTTGAACGAGGTGCTCTGTTCCTGGAATAGTCGCGCCGACAACTGGTCCTGAATGTACACACCGATCTCGCAGGAGGTCGCGACTTCCAGGCGCTCGCGGGAAATGATCAGGACGCCGTAATCTTCCCCGGCGGCATTGGCCGAGGGCAGGGCGGCGAAAAGGCTGAGGAAGCCAAACAGGCTGAGAGCTGACCAGCGCATGGCTGAATCTCCTGAGGTCGAGTCATTGATGATGCAGCTTGGCCGAGCGCGACGGCGATTGCCAGCCCGGCAGTTTATTCCAGAACTTGACCTTGCCATGGTGGCAAGCTCGAGACTGCCTCCAGTGTTACTAAAAAGCCTCACTCAAGGAGTTATTCCATGCAAGTGTTCAACGTTCAAGGCATGTCCTGCGGTCACTGCGTCAAAGCCATCACCCAAGCCCTGCAAGCGAAGGATCCGGCGGCCAGTGTGCGGGTTGATCTGGCGGCAAAGGAGGTCGGGGTTGAAAGCGCGTTGACCACTGAGCAAGTCATCGCCGCGATCACCGAAGAAGGCTATGACGCCAAAGTTGCCTGAAGCCAACCACAAATCCCCTTGTGGGAGCGGGCTTGCTCGCGAAGGCGGTGTGTCAGATACATAAATGTTGACTGACACTCCCTCTTCGCGAGCAAGCCCGCTCCCACAGGAGGTTTGTGTTTATCTGACAGAAAGCAATTGCCTGAGGGTTTTTAATAGTTAGCGACCTATCGGAATGTTCAAGGCGTCCCCGCCCGGCTAGACTGTCGAGCTGCCGACTCACGCCCAACTGGATGCCCGATGAACTTCCGTACCATTCTGATTCTTGGTGCCCTGACCGCTTTCGGTCCGCTGGCGATCGATTTCTACTTGCCGGCGTTCCCGGCGATCGCGCAGTCGTTCGGCACCGACGAAAAACACGTGCAGATGACGCTGGCTGCGTATTTCCTCGGCTTGTCCATTGGTCAGTTGCTCTACGGCCCGGTGGCGGATCGGTTCGGGCGGCGCATTCCGCTGCTCACGGGCGTCGGCCTGTTCACGGTGGCGTCCCTGGCCTGTGCGTTTGCGCCGAACCTGGAATGGCTGATGGGCGCGCGATTCATCCAGGCGCTGGGCGGTTGCGCGGGGATGGTGATTTCCCGGGCGGTGGTCAGCGATAAATGCGATGCAGTGGGCTCGGCAAAAGTCTTTTCCCAGTTGATGTTGGTGATGGGCCTTGCGCCGATCCTGGCACCGATGCTCGGCGGGTTGTTGGTCAACACCACCGGCTGGCAGTCGATCTTCCTGGTACTGACCGGGTTCAGCGCCCTGGCTGCATTGGCCGTAGCCCTAGGGTTGCCGGAAAGCCTGCCGGACTACGTGCCGCGCCAACCGTTGAAGGGCGCGTTGCGTCAGTACGGTCGGTTGCTGGCCGACCCTGTCTACCTCGGCCACGCCTTGACCGGCGGTCTCGCTGTCGCCGGCATGTTTGCCTACATCTCCGGTTCGCCGTTTGTCTTCATCAAGCTATACGGCGTGCCGGCCGAGCATTTCGGCTGGCTGTTCGGCACCAACGCGGCGGGATTCATTCTGGTGGCGCAGGTCAACGCGCGATTGCTCGCCAAGCGCGGCCCGGCGTTCCTGCTGGTGCGCACGGTGTGGATTTATCTGGGCGCGGGCCTGACATTGCTTGCCGTCAGCGCGCTGCACACCGAACAACTATGGCCGCTGCTGATTCCATTGTTTGTGTGTATCGCCAGCCTCGGTTGCATCCTGCCTAACGCCTCGGCCTGCTCCATGAACGGGCAGGGCGCCCGCGCCGGCAGTGCGTCGGCGTTGCTCGGGTGCCTGCAATTCAGCATCGCCGCCGGGGCATCGGCGCTGGTGGGAGTTTTGCACGACGGCAGCGCCATGCCGATGGCCATGGTCATCAGCCTGTGCGGAATTCTGGTGGTGAGCGCCGCGATGCTCACCCGACGTTTACAAAATGCCCGGGCGCTGACCCAAGCCGCGGTCTGATACCGGAGTTAGCCAGCGGCACGCTGCTGGCGGTCGGGGATTTGGTGAGGGGCGTGGAGCCGCGCTTCAAGGGTTCGGGTGAAGGCGCGCGCTTCAGCTTCGCTGCGGAACGTGACGGCGTGTTGATCGAGACGAACTTGCCACTGGGATGTTGCCACTTCTTTTATCAGGATCTTCATTGCTGACCTCCTTAAGTAAAAGACTGTGTCGCAGAGGCCTCGATTGTAGACCCGAATACGATCGCAATTGTGACAACGGTCAACTCTCAGACTGACGGTTCGCAGATTGGCTTTTGTTGGAGCAAGGCTTGCCCGCGAAGGCGATCTTGAGGACGCTTTCGCGGGTAAGCCTCGCTCCTACAGAAAAGGGCGTCATTGAGGACGCCATCGCGGGCAAGCCTTGCTCCTACACAAGGGCGGGTTAGAACCCTTCCAGCACAATCTTGCCCTTGGCCTTGCCGCTTTCCAGCAGTTCATGGGCGCGGCGCAGGTTTTCTGCGTTGATGGTGCCGAAGTGCTCGCCCACCGTGGTTTTCAAGGTCCCGGCATCGATCAGCTCGGCGATACGGTTGAGCAGTTTGTGTTGCTCGATCATGTCGGCCGTCTCGAACAGCGAGCGGGTGTACATGAATTCCCAATGCAGCGAAATGCTCTTGCGCTTGAGCTTGGTCACGTCCAGCGCCTTCGGATCATCGATCAATGCCAGTTTGCCCTGAGGCGCCAGCGCTTCGACTAATTGATCCAGATGCTCGTCGGTCTGGGTCAGGCTGGCGACGTGGGTTACGTTCTGGATGTCCGCACGCTTGAGTTCTTCGCTCAGCGGTTGGCTGTGATCGATCACCAGGTCGGCGCCCAACTCACGCACCCAGCTCTGGGTCTGTGGGCGGGATGCGGTGCCGATCACCTTCAGCCCGGTCAGTTGGTGAGCCAGCTGAGTCAGGATCGAACCCACGCCACCAGCCGCGCCGACGATCAGCAAACTCTGGCCTTCATCGGTGTTGCCTTCACGCACTTGCAGGCGCTCGAACAATAATTCCCACGCAGTGATCGCGGTCAGCGGCAGCGCAGCGGCTTCGGCAAAACCAAGGGATTTCGGCATGTGCCCGACAATTCGCTCATCCACCACATGCAGCTCACTGTTGCCACCGGCACGGGCGATGGAGCCGGCGTAGAACACTTTATCGCCGGCTTTGAACAGCGTGACGTCGCTGCCAACAGACTTGACCACGCCGGCCACATCCCAACCCAGCACTTTCGCCGCGCCACCTTCAGGCTGGACGTTTTGCCGGACCTTGGTGTCCACCGGGTTCACCGAGATGGCTTTGACTTCCACCAGCAAGTCGCGAGGGCCGGCAACCGGTTCTGGCAGTTCGATGTCTTGCAGGGATTTGGCATCGCTGATCGGCAGGGAGGCGTAGTAGGCAATCGCTTTCATAAAGGGGCTCCGTCGTAATAAAGGAAGAAATCAGGCCAGGGTACGCAGGCGCTTGAGCTCGAAGTGTTCGAGGAAGTCACCGGCCTTGGCGCGGAAGTTCTGGATGTGGGCGCTGTCGTCGTGGGCTTGCAGGGCTGCGTCGCTGCTCCATTGTTCGATCATGTAGAAAGCCAATGGGTTGGCGAGGTCCTGGTGCAAATCGTATTGACCGCAACCGGCCTCGGCGCGGGTTGGCTCCAGCAGCGCCCGCAGGTGCTGTTCGAGGGCATCCTGCTGGCCGGGTATGGCGATGAGGGTGGCGATAGCGGTAAACGGCTGGGACATGTTCGACTCCTGACGCTGAGTGATTTTCGATGGGACAGATGATTGGCTATTTCCCGGCAAGATAAAACCCGCTAAAAGAGCAGTCTCTTTCAATATTTTTTTGATAATCGGGGCTGAAGATGCTGCGTTTCGATGACTTGCAGTTGTTTGTCCGGGCCGCGGACCTGGGCAGTCTGTCGGCGGCGGCACGGGTGATGGACATGTCGGCGGCGGTGGCCAGTGCGGCACTCAAGCGCATCGAGCAGCAACTCGGCGCGCGGCTGTTGGCACGCTCCACCCGCAGCCTGCGCCTGACCGCCGAAGGCGAGGGCTTCCTGGAATATGCGCGAGCGGCCCTGAGCAATCTGGATGAAGGTCGGCGTTTACTGGCCAGCGGTCAGGATCAGGTCAGCGGGATCTTGCAACTGTCGGCGCCTTCGGATTTTGGTCGCAACCTCTTGCTGCCGTGGCTGGACGAGTTTCAGCGTGAGCATCCGAAACTGACCGTGCGTTTATTGCTGGGAGATCGCATCGCCGACCTGTTTCGCCAACCGGTGGACATTGCGCTGCGTTACGGCGAGCCGGAGGATTCGAGCCTGGTGGCGCTGCCCATCGCCCCAAAGAACCGTCGCGTGCTCTGCGCATCTCCCGAGTACCTGGCCCGACACGGCGAGCCTAGGCAACTGGAACAACTGGCGCAGCACAATTGCCTGTTATTCATGCTGGGCAGTCGGGTTCACGATCGTTGGAGTTTCCACGATGGCAAGCGTGAAGTCGGTTTGACGGTCAGCGGTGACCGTTTCAGCGATGACGCCGATGTCGTTCGACTTTGGGCGGTGGCAGGGGCCGGGATCGCCTACAAGTCCTGGCTTGATGTGGGCGCCGATGTACTGGCAGGTCGCTTGAAAGTGTTGTTGCCGGAGTTGCTCTGTGAGCGCGCACCGCTGAATTTGCTGTGCGCCCATCGCGCACAATTGAGTAAGCCGGTGAACCTTTTGCGGGAAATGCTTGCCAGCCGATGCGCGAAGTTGAGTAGTCAATTTCCGTCGTTATCGGGCACTGATCAATAGTCGCAGGTAAATAGAGAAATTTCTGTCAGGAACTATCACCACCCGCGGCCTCCCAAGGGCAGGAACCGGCGGTCAACCCGCTTATACTAGCGCCCGCCTTATGCCTGCACCGTCGAACCGGCCCGGACGCGTCCAGCCTCCAGTCGTCCTTGCCCGGGAGCCCGTGCGGGTTGCTCGATGGAACACGGGGTGTGGGTGACTTGCCTGACCGGGTTCATGGCGGTTTTCACGCCTTGGCCGACGACACATTACTGGTCAAGATGTCTGTGAGCAGCAGACGAAACGATTCAACAGGGAGTGAATACATGGAACATGCACCTTGCATCAGCCAGATCGCCACGCTGCTGGCTGACCCCAAGCGCAGCGCAATGATGTGGGCCTTGATGGATGGCTCTGCGCGGCATACCGAAGAACTGGCCTTATTGGCCGGGCTGTCGCCGTCTTCGGCCAGTGCACACCTGGGGCGTTTGTCCGCCGGAGGTCTGTTGAAAGTCGAGGAACGCGGGCGCAAAAGATTCTTCCGCCTGGCGGCCCCCGAAGTGGGCGCCGCAGTGGAGGCGCTGGCGAGTGCCTCCCTGGCCAGCACGCCACGGGAGATTCCGGAGACGATCAAGCGCGGCAATCTCATGGGTAAACGCCAGGCCGCACCCTCGTCGCTGTTGCAAGCGCGGCTCTGCGAGGACCACTTGGGCGGCACACTGGCGGCCGACCTGTACCAGCGATTGCTGGATTCTGGCTGGATCGAGCAGTTCGATCAGCGGGTCGTCATCACCCACAAGGGCTCCAGGCAACTGGCCAGCCGCGGAGTATTCATCCAGGCCCTGGCCCACCGCAGTGGGCAAATTGCCTGCGCCTGCCCGGACTGGAGTGAACGCCGTCCGCACATGGGTGGTTCAGTGGGCGCAGCGTTGTTGCAGTTGTTCATGCAGTCCGGCTGGTTGACCCTGCCCAACGATTCCCGCGCCTTGCAGATCACCGCGACCGGGCAGCGAGAAGTTCACCGCTTCGCAAAGGAAACCGAGCTGGAAATGGCGTTGTAGACGCATCGGCGCTGACGTCTGAGGTCTCGGGCGTCGTTCAGGGTTGCGGGCAGGTCGCATCCAGCAATAGCTTCCAGCCGCTATCGCGCACACTCGATCCGGGGACTTTCGGACGGGGGTGCATGGCATGGAAATACAAGGATTCAGCGCAGCAGAGCGCTTGGAACGGCTGCCCATCAGCGGCTATCACCGCATCATTTTCATCATCATTGCCCTGGCGTTTTTCTTTGACTCCATGGACCTGGCGATGATGACTTTCCTGCTCGGCTCGATCAAAACCGAGTTCGGCCTGAGCAGCGCGCAGGCCGGATTGCTGGCCAGTTCGAGCTTCTTCGGCATGGTGCTGGGGGCGTCATTGTCCGGCATGCTCGCCGACCGCTTCGGGCGCAAACCGGTGTTCCAGTGGAGCATCGTGTTGTGGGGCATCGCCAGTTACTTGTGCTCCACGGCGCAGAACGTGGAGACCCTGACGTTGTTCCGCGTGCTGCTGGGGATTGGCATGGGCATGGAGTTTCCCATTGCGCAGTCGATGCTTTCGGAGCTGATTCCGGCCAAAAAGCGCGGGCGTTATATCGCGTTGATGGACGGGTTCTGGCCACTCGGTTTCGTCGCGGCCGGGGTGCTTTCGTACTTCCTGTTGCCGGTGATTGGCTGGCGCGACATCTTCCTGGTGTTGGCGGTGCCGGCGGTGTTTGTCCTGGCGATTCGCTTCTTCATTCCCGAGTCACCGCGCTGGCTCGAACAGGCCGGGCGACATGACGCGGCGGACAAGGTATTGCTGGGCATTGAGCAGCGGGTTCGCACGTCGTTGGGGCGCGCGGAATTGCCGACGCCGATTCGCTTGCCACGGGTGGCGAGTACACCGGGTAACTTCTTTTCCGCATTGCAGCAGATCTGGTCGCCGCTGTACCGCCAGCGCACGATGATGATTTGGAGTGTGTGGTTCTTCGCCTTGCTTGGCTTCTATGGCTTGACCTCGTGGCTCAGCGCTTTGCTGCAACAGTCGGGTTTCGCCGTGACCCAGTCGGTGTATTACACGGTGCTGATTTCCCTCGGCGGGATTCCCGGTTTCCTCATGGCTGCCTGGTTGGTGGAGCGCTGGGGACGCAAACCGGTGTGCATCGTGACGCTGCTGGGTGGTGGGGTGATGGCGTTCCTGTATGGCCAGAGTGCGGTGTTTGGCGGCAACGTCGGCCTGTTGATCACTTCGGGTCTGTTGATGCAATTCTTCCTGTTCGGCATGTGGGCGGTGCTCTACACCTACACGCCGGAGCTGTACCCGACGTCGGCGCGGGCCACAGGCTCGGGATTTGCCTCGGCGATCGGACGCGTCGGTTCGTTGCTCGGGCCATTGGTGACCGGGCTGGTGTTCCCGATTACCGGGCAGGGCGGGGTGTTCGCGTTGGGGGCGATGTGCTTTGCGATTGCGGCGGGGGTGGTGTGGTTGTTCGGGATGGAGACGCGGGGCAAGACGTTGGAGGAGTTGAGCGAACCGGTAGTGGTCGGCTAAACGCAGAACCCTGTGGGAGCGAGCTTGCTCGCGATAGCGGACAGGCATTCAACAGAGATGTTGAATGTGATGGCCTCATCGCGAGCAAGCTCGCTCCCACATTAGATCTTCAACGGACTTACGGTTTCACCAACCGCGCATCCAGGCTGTTCTGCGCCAGGCGCTTGGCCTGATCCTGGGTCATGCCCAAGTCGGTATACAGCGCATGGAAGTTCTCGGTGACGTAGCCGCCGAAGTACGCCGGGTCATCAGAGTTCACCGTGACTTTCACGCCACGTTCGAGCATGTCGAGGATGTTGTGCTGGGACATGTGATCGAACACGCAGAGCTTGGTGTTCGACAACGGGCACACGGTCAACGGGATCTGCTCGTCGATGATCCGCTGCATCAGGCGCTCGTCTTCGATGGCGCGCACGCCATGGTCGATGCGCTGGATTTTCAGCAGGTCGATGGCTTCCCAGATGTACTCCGGCGGGCCTTCTTCACCCGCGTGGGCGACGGTCAGGAAGCCTTCGTGACGGGCACGATCAAACACGCGCTGGAACTTGCTCGGCGGGTGACCCATCTCCGAACTGTCGAGGCCGACAGCCACAAACGCATCGCGGAACGGCAGCGCCTGGTCGAGGGTTTTCTGCGCTTCGTCTTCGCTCAAGTGGCGCAGGAAGCTCAGGATCAAACCACTGGTGATGCCCAGTTGCTGTTCGCCGTCTTTCAACGCGGCGGCGATGCCGTTGAGCACGACTTCGAACGGCACGCCACGGTCGGTGTGGGTTTGCGGGTCGAAGAACGGTTCGGTGTGAATCACGTTCTGCGCCTTGCAACGCAACAGGTAAGCCCAGGTCAGGTCGTAGAAATCCTGCGAGGTGCGTAAAACGTCCGCACCCTTGTAGTACAGGTCGAGAAACTCTTGCAGGTTGTTGAAGGCGTACGCCTTGCGCAGGGTTTCCACGTCGTCCCACGGCAGGGCGATTTTGTTGCGTTCAGCCAAGGCGAACAGCAACTCGGGCTCCAGCGAGCCTTCCAGGTGCAAGTGCAGTTCTGCCTTGGGCAGGGCGTTCAGCCAGTCGTACATGTTCGAATTCTCATCAGGTGCAATGACCGCATTCTACAGATGCTCGCCGCAACAATTGGTAAAACCTGACCAGACGGTTGATCAAACCGCTTCCGGTTCCCGTCGATAGGCGTAGGTATCGGCGAAGCGCGAGAGCAGGAATTCGGCGCAGGTGGTCGCGGGATATTTCGCCGAGTTCACGGCATTCAGGTCGGCGTCCTGGCAACCGGGCAGGCATTCGATGAGCGTGTCGGGGTGCGGTTCGGCGAAGAATGGCATCGAGTAGCGATCCACACCCAGCGGGCTGATCACCCGGTGTGGCGTCGACAGGTAACGGTCGTTGCTCCAGCGCGCCATCATGTCGCCGAGGTTGACCACGAACGTGCCGTCGATGGGCGGCGCGTCGATCCATTCGCCGTTCACGTTGCGCACTTGCAGGCCACCGGCCGCGTCCTGGTAGAGCAGGGTGATGCAGCCGTAATCGGTGTGGGCGCCGGCGCCTTGCTGTTCTTCGGAACTGGCGGTGTGGCGCGGCGGGTAATGGATCATCCGCAGTACGCTGACGGGTTGATTGAAGCGCGTGTCGAAGAAGTCGCGCTCGATGCCGAGCGCCAGGGTCATGGCCCGCAGTAGGGTTTGGGCGAGGGCCTGCATGTCGATGTAATGCTGCTCCATCAGCGCCTCCCAACCGGGTAACGACGGATGGCGATTGGGACCTCGCAGGGGTTTTTCTGCCAGCACGTCCGGGTGATCGGCCGGCAGGTGCAGGCCCATGTCGAAGGTTTCTTTCAGGTCGCTGGGTTTGCTCGGATCCAGTTGCTCGGTGGCGATGGCGCCGTAGCCACGGTGATGCTGCGTCTGGGTGATGTCGATCTTGAGCTTTTCGGCGGCGGGTAAAGCGAAGAAGCGTTGGGCGTGGTCGAGCACGGTTTCGATGCGGGCAGCGCTGATCGGGTGACCTTTGATATAGAAAAAGCCCCAGTTGCGGCAGGCGTGATCGATTTGCGTGGCGATGGATTGCCAGGCGTTATGGTTGTCGGTGTAGAGCGGGGCGATGTCGATGATCGGGAGTTGATTCATGCGCATTCCTCAAGAACGCTGAAGATTTAATGTGGGAGCGGGCTTGCTCGCGAAGGCGGTGGGTCAGTCACTATTGAAGTCGACTGACACACCGCTTTCGCGAGCAAGCCCGCTCCCACACTGGATGTGTGTTGGGTTGGGGAATTACTTCGGAATATCGGCCTTCATGCCTTCAACGTAGTAGTTCATCGATGCCAGTTCCGCATTCGTCGCGCTCACGCCCGCAGGAATTTTCACTGCACCGGCCTGATCCTTGATCGGCCCGGTAAACGGATGCAGCGCGCCGCTCTTGATGTCGGCAATGATCTGCTCGGCTTCGGCTTTCACCGGTGCTGGCACCAAATCGCTGATCGGCAGTTCCACCGTGCCTTCCTTCAATCCACCCCAGTAATCCTGGGATTTCCAGGCGTGGTCGAGCACGCTTTGGGTCGCCTGAATGTAATGCGGGCCCCAGTCGTTGACGATGGAGGTCAGCACCGCTTTCGGCCCGAAGTGCGCCATGTCCGAAGCGTAGCCCACCGCATACACGCCGCGTCGTTCGGCGGCCTGGATCGGCGCCGGGCTGTCGGTATGCTGGAACACCACGTCCACACCTTGGTCGATCAGCGCATTGGCGGCATCCGCCTCTTTGCCCGGATCGAACCACGAGTTGACCCACACCACCTTGATTTCGGTGCCCGGGTTGTACTTGTTCAGGGCCAACTGGATAGCGTTGATGTCGCGGATTACTTCAGGAATCGGGAACGAGGCGACGTAGCCGATCTTCTTGGTCTTGGTCATTTTCGCCGCGAGGAAACCGCCGACGTAGCGACCCTCATACGTGCGCGCCAGGTAGGTGCCGAGGTTCTTGTCCTGCTTGTAGCCGGTGGCGTGTTCGAAGGTCACCTTGGGGAATTGCTTGGCGACTTTCAGCGTCGGGTTCATGTAGCCGAAGGAGGTGGTGAAGATCAGGTCGTAGTTGTCCTTGGCCATGTTGCGGATCACCCGCTCGGCATCGGCGCCTTCAGCAACGTTCTCCACGTAATTGGTGGTGATCTGCGAACCGAATTTTTCTGCGAGCGCCTTGCGTCCCTGTTCATGCTGATACGTCCAGCCGTGGTCACCGATCGGGCCGATATAAACGAAGCCGACTTTCAGCGGGTCGGCGGCACTCGCGGTCAGGCTGGCGCTCAGACCGATGGCCGCGGCAACGGCGCACAGCAGCTTCTTCAACGGACGTTTATGCATGAACTCGAACTCCATATTGTTTTGAGGATGGCGAGGTCAATGCAAATTGCTGACCAACAGGACAACAATAAATCCGAAACCGCGGTGAAGCCTTCGCGAGCAAGCCCGCTCCCACAGGGGACCGCGATCCAATGTGGGAGCGGGCTTGCTCGCGAAGAGGCCCGCAAGGCCAATAAAAGTGCATGGCTCAATACGGCTGCCATCCACTGGTGCGCTAAGGTGTAACGAAACGTTAGCGCCGCTCCGCAGTCAGTAGCTCATCACTCTGATTTCGCTCCACTGTGCAAAAGGCCTGCAATGCTCACACTCCTCAAGCAAGAAAAGTTTCTGTTGCTGGCCCTGGTCGCCGCCGTCCTCGCGTATCCGTTGGAACCGTGGATGCTGCACAACGGCCAGCCCATCGCCCTGGCCGCCGGCCTGGTGCTGATCGCCTTCATCGTCGCCGCGTCGATGCGCGTGGCCCATCACGCCGAATTGCTCGCTGAAAAAGTCGGCGATCCCTACGGCACGATGATCCTGACGCTGGCTGCCGTACTGGTGGAAGTGGTGATCCTGGCGATCATGATGAGCAACGAGGCCTCGCCAACTCTGGTGCGCGACACGATTTACTCGGCGGTGATGCTCGACATCAACGGCATCCTCGGCCTCGCCGCGTTAATGGGCGGGATCAAGCATGGCGAACAGTCCTATAACGACGACTCCGCGCGCAGCTACAGCGTGATGATCCTCACCGCCATGGGCGTTTCGATGGTGGTGCCGGAGTTTATTCCCGAGGCCAATTGGAAGATTTATTCGGGGTTCACCATCGGCGCGATGGTCGTGCTCTACGCCTTGTTCCTGCGCATGCAGGTCGGGCCGCACAGTTATTTCTTCAGCTACAGCTACCCGGAAAAACGTCGTAAGAAAGTCCCGGAAGAAGCACCGGAGCCGGTCAACGTGACGCTCAGTGTCGCGACGCTGGTGTTTGGCGTGGTGGTGATCGGTGCCTTGGCCGAAGTGATGTCCAAGACCCTCGATCTGGGCCTGGAAGGCACGGGTGCACCGCCGGTGATCACGGCGATTTTAGTGGCGGCGATTTCGGCGGCGCCGGAGATTTTGACCGCATTGCGCGCGGCACTGGCCAATCGCATGCAGTCGGTGGTGAACATCGCCATGGGCGCGTCGTTGTCGACGGTAATCCTGACGGTGCCGGTGATGGAAGCGATGGCGCTCTACACGGGGCAGCCATTTCAGATGGCAATGACACCGGTGCAGACGGTGATGATTTTTCTGACGTTGATCGTGAGTGCGATCAACCTGAATGATGGGGAAACCAATGCCATCGAGGGCATGACGCATTTTGTGTTGTTTGCGACGTTTATTATGTTGTCGTTGTTGGGGCTCTAACCCACCACAAGATCACTGTGGAAAGCGGATCAAAAATGTGGGAGCGGGCTTGCTCGCGAAGGCGGAGTGCCAGCCAACATCTTTATCGACTGACACTCCGCCTTCGCGAGCAAGCCCGCTCCCACATTGGGTTTGTGTTGTGTCAGGTGCCCGCGATGAGTTGCCGGGCCGCCTGGCTGTGATCCGCAATCAAGCCTTTCAGATCCAACCCTTCAACCTGCCCGTCAATCACCCGCCACTTACCGCCGACCATCACCCGATCCGCACGATCAGCGCCGCACAGTAGCAACGCCGACACCGGATCATGGCTGCCAGAGAATCGCAGTTCATCCAGCTTGAACAACGCCAGATCCGCCTGTTTGCCCACCGCCAGTTCACCAATATCAGTACGCCCCAACAGACTCGCCGAACCTTTGGTCGCCCAACCCAGGACCAACTCCGGGGTGATCTTTTCCGCGCCGTAACGCAAGCGCTGGATGTACAGCGCCTGCCGGGTTTCGAGCATCATGTTCGACGCATCGTTGGACGCCGAACCGTCCACGCCCAGACCCAGCAACGCGCCCGCTGCAGTCAAATCCAGTGTCGGGCAGATGCCGGACGCCAGGCGCATGTTCGAGCTCGGGCAATGGCAGATACCGGTGCCGGCTGCGCCGAGGCGGGCGATTTCGTCCGGGTTGAAATGAATGCCGTGGGCCAGCCAGGTGCGCGGGCCGAGCCAGCCGACGCTGTCCAGATAATCCACGGTGCGCAGGCCGAAGCGTTGCAGGCAGAAGTCTTCCTCGTCGAGGGTTTCGGCCAGGTGCGTGTGCAGACGCACGTCGAGTTTGTTCGCCAGTTCGGCGCTGGCGGACATGATTTCCGGGGTCACCGAAAACGGCGAGCACGGCGCCAGGGCGATCTGGATTTGCGCGCCATCGCCACGCTCGTGGTACTCGGCGATCAAGCGCTGGCTGTCGGCGAGAATCACTTCGCCTTCCTGCACGGTTTGCTGCGGCGGCAGGCCGCCGTCTTTTTCGCCGAGGCTCATGGAACCACGGGTCAGCATGGCGCGCATGCCCAGTTCGCGAACGCTTTCGACTTGTACGTCGATCGCATTCTCGAGGCCTTCGGGAAACAGGTAATGGTGATCGGCGGCGGTGGTGCAGCCGGACAGCAGCAACTCGGCCAGCGCAACTTTGGTGGCGAGGGCGAGTTTTTCCGGGGTGAGGCGCGCCCAGACCGGGTACAGGGTTTTCAGCCACGGGAACAACGGCTGATTGACCACCGGCGCCCAAGCGCGGGTCAGGGTTTGATAGAAGTGGTGATGGGTGTTGATCAGGCCGGGCAGGATCACATGCTCGCGGGCATCGAAGACTTGTCCACAAGGCGTGGAAGGTTGCTGACCAGCGGCGAGCACTTCGACGATCAAACCGTCTTGCAGCACCAGGCCGCCACGGGCATCGAGGCCATTGGCAGTGAAAATTGCGAGGGGGTTTTTTAACCAGGTACGGGTCGCAGGCATGTTGGCCGGCTCCTCTGAAAGTGGGTTCAGGTTAGCCAGCTCAGTGATTACCCTGTCTGCTGATCCAGGGTCGTCGCGGGGGACGAGGTGCGGAGTTTCAAACAAAACGGCGTTGTGGGCAAGCCCGGTCCGACCAGACAACACAAAACCCTGTGTGGAATGATCCCCTGTGGGAGCGGGCTTGCTCGCGAAGGGGCCTTCACATCCAACATCAATGTTGGATGACACACCGCTTTCGCGAGCAAGCCCGCTCCCACAGGGGGATTCGCGGTGTTACCAGGGAATCGTTTCGCCTTTGTAGTTCACAAAATAATGCCCGCCCTTGCCTGTGAACGCGTTCACTTGGTCAACCAGCCCACGGGTGCTGGTTTCCACATCCAGATCCGCGCCTTCGCCGCCCATGTCGGTCTTCACCCAGCCCGGATGCAACGACAGCACGGTGAGCTTCTGCTCGCCCAACTGAGTGACGAAGCTGTTGGTCATCGAGTTCAGCGCGGCTTTACTGGCCTTGTACAACGCCAGTTCCGGGGCGTCCGGTACGGTGACGCTGCCCAGCCCGGAACTCATGAACGCCAGCACGCCGCTGCCATCACGAATCTGGGTGACGAAACGCTGGGCCAGGTTGATCGGCGCTACGGCGTTGGTGAAAAACAATTGCCCGACTTCGGCCAGCGTCGCGCCGCCACCGGGCGTTTGAACGGCAGGGCCCTTGACCCCGGCATTCACGAACAGCAGGTCAAACATTTCGCCCTTGAGCTCGTGGCTCAAGGCAATGACCGCTTGCTGATCATCCATGTCGAGCTTTTCAATCCGCACCTTGCCCAGCGCTTGCAGCGCCTCGGCATTCTGCGGGTTGCGCACAGTGGCGGTGACTTGCCAGCCGTCGGCCAGCAAGGTTTTTACCAGGCCGAGGCCAAGGCCCCGGGAGGCGCCGATGATGAGTGCGGTTTTTGCCGTGGACATGAGTGGCTTCCTTGATAAATGAGAATCACGGATTTAATGGACAACGCTGACCGAGCCGTTGCTGCAACTCAGTGCGCAGCGCACCGAGTTCTTCCATTCGGGTTTCGATCAGCTTGAGTTTGTCTTGCAGCAACTGCGTGACGGCGCTGTCGGGATCGGGCGATTGCCACAACGCAGCAACGCTATTACCGATCTCGCCGAGGGTAAAGCCCAGTCGCTGAGCGGTCTTGATGTAGAGCACCAGTTGCACCATGTCCGCCGGATAATCGCGATAACCGTTGGCGCTGCGTTGCGCCGCGATCAACCCACGCTGCTCGTAGAAACGCAGCGTGTCGCGGCTGACGGCGCTGGCCTGGGCTAATTCACCGATGCGCATCTTGACGTCTCAAAGGGGCTTGACCCTGGAGCATACTCCAGGCTTTAGCCTTGTTGCTCCCTGAATTTATGGAGCAACGCCGATGTGGACTTCAACGCAATATCGCCGAGTGGTGCGCGGCAGCGCCTGGTATGACTTGATCGTGACGGCGGCGTTTGCCACGCCTTGGAGTTTTGCCGCTTTGCATGGATTGCTGTCGGGTTTGAGCCAGGCGTTGAACCTGCCCGGTGAGCTGCCGGCGTTTGAGCCGATGCATATGTTGATGGCGAATTTGTTGGGGTCGATTGTGTGTGTTTGGGCGGTGTTGCGGATTCGGGATCCGCTGCAGGTGTTTGGGCGGTATGACGCGGTTGGCAGGTTTCTGTTTGCTACCTGGCAGCTGTATGCCTTGCTCCATGGAGCCAGTTCATTGTTGGTGATTTTTTTGTTTTTTGAGTTGGTGTGGGGCGTGGTTCAGGTGTTGCCGGTTCGGGCCTCATCGCGAGCAAGCCTCGCTCCTACAGGTGCGGTGTAAACCTGTAGGAGCGAGGCTTGCCCGCGATGAGGCCGGCCCTGCAAACGGCTAATGCCCACCCTGCCAAGGCTGCCCCAACGAAACCGGCGCATACAATCGCGTGCGCAGCGCATCCCGGGACAGCAGCACCAACACCACAATGGTCGCGACATACGGCAGCATCGCCAGCAAACTCGATGGAATCGCCAGCCCCAACCCCTGCGCCACCAGGTGCAGGATGCTGGCGAGTCCAAACAGATACGCCCCAAGCAACAACCGCCAAACCCGCCAACTGGCAAACACCACCAGCGCCAGGGCAATCCAGCCACGCCCGGCGCTCATGTTCTCGGCCCACATCGGCGTATACGCCAAGGACAAATACGCGCCAGCCAACCCGGCCATCGCCCCGCCAAACAACACCGCCAAGGTGCGCACACCCAACACCGGCAAGCCCATGGCACTCGCGGCATCCGGGTTTTCCCCGACGGCTTGAATGATCAACCCGACGCGGCTTTTCAAAATCACCCACGCCACCAGCGCAAACAGCGCGAACGACAAATACACCAGCAGATCCTGAGCAAACAGCATCCGCCCGATCAGCGGAATCTTGCTCAAATACGGGATCGCTACCGGCTCAAAACCCGCCAGCGGTTTACCAACCCACGCCGCGCCAACAAAGGTCGACAGACCCACACCAAAGATCGTCAGCGCCAGCCCGGTGGCCACCTGATTGGCGTTGAACACCAGCGCCACCAAGGCAAACAACGATGACAACAGCATCCCGGCCAACATCGCCAGCAACACGCCGAGCCACAGGTTGCCGCTGTTCAGCGCGACGATAAAACCGATCACCGCGCCAAACAGCATCATGCCTTCCTGGCCCAGATTGAGGACGCCGCTTTTCTCGCAGATCAGTTCGCCCAGCGCCACCAGCAGCAACGGCGTACCGCAACGGACCATGGCGTAGAAAATGTTGCTCAGCAGATCGATATCCATCACAGCGCTCCTGCGGTTACGGCAGCGACCGGCGCACGACGCGCCCAGCGCACATTCAAACGCGGTCGGTAGAGAATCAGCACATCACTCGCCAGCAGGAAAAACAGCATCATCCCCTGGAACAATTGGGTGATCGCTTGCGGCAGGTTCATGCTCATCTGCGCGCTCTCGCCACCGATGTACAGCAGCGCCATCAACAGGCTGGAAAACAGAATGCCGATGGGATTCAGCCGCCCGAGAAACGCCACGGTGATCGCCGCATAGCCGTAACCTGGCGAGACTTGCGGCACCAATTGACCAATCGGCCCGGTGACTTCGCAGACTCCGGCCAACCCGGCCAAACCGCCGCTGATCAACAGCGCCAGCCAGATCAGGCGCTTCTCGCGAAAGCCGACAAAACCTGCCGCGCGCTTGTCCAGACCGAGCACTTTGATCTGGAAGCCGACAAAGCTTTTCTGCAGCAACACCCACACCGCGACCAGTGCGAGCAGGGCGAAATACACCCCGGCATGCACGCGACCGTCCTCCATCAACAACGGCAAGCGACTGGCATCACCGAACATCGCCGACTCCGGGAAATTGAACCCGGCCGGGTCTTTCAACGGCCCGTGCACACAGAACAGCAACAGATTGAGGGCGATGTAATTGAGCATGATGCTGGTGAGGATTTCGTTGGCGTTGAAGCGTGTACGCAACCACGCGGTGAGCCCGGCCCACGCGGCGCCGGCGAGGGTGCCAGTGAGCAGGATCAGCACCAGCGCCCAGCGACTTTGCATGTCGATGATATTCACGGCCAGTGCACTGCCGGCCAGGGCGCCGAGCAGCAGTTGACCTTCGGCGCCGATGTTCCAGATTCGTGCCTGATACGCCACCGCCAGGCCCAACGCGCAGAGCAGAATCGGCAGGGCTTTGACCAGCAATTCCGAGACGCCATACAAGTCGCTGATCGGTGCGATCAGCAACGTGTGCAACGTCAGCAACGGATCGTGCCCCAGCGCGATAAACAACAACGAGCCACTGCCCAAAGTCAGTGCCGCCGCCAGCAACGGCGAGCACCACAACATCAGGCGCGATTGCTGGCCACGGGGTTCGAGAGAAAGCAGCATGTGAAACTCCGTTAAACCGTTGCAGAGACAGGTGATTGAGGCACGTCGAACTGGCCGGCCATCCAGCCGCCGACGTCGGTCAGCCGGGTATCGGTAGTTGCCCGCAGCGGTGACAGTCGACCGCTGCACAAGGCGCCGAGGCGGTCGCCAATCTGGAACAGTTCATCAAGGTCTTCGGAGATCACCAGGATCGCCGCGCCGGCATCGCGCAAGGCAATCAGCGCGCGGTGAATGGTTGCTGCCGCACCGACGTCCACGCCCCAGGTCGGGTGCGCGGCCACCAGCAATTTCGGCTGCTGGAGGATTTCCCGGCCGAGAATGAATTTCTGCAGGTTGCCGCCGGATAGGCTGCGGGCCGCCGTTTGGGTATCGGGCGTCTTCACGCCGAAACGGCGAATGATCTCTTCGGCCAGCGCTTCGACCTTGCCGCGCTGGATCAGCCCCTGGCTCACCAGCCCTTGTTGAAATGCAGTGAGCAGGGCGTTGTCGGCCAGGCTCAACTCGGGCACCGCACCATGACCCAAGCGTTCGGCGGGCACGAAAGCCATGCCAAGTTTGCGTCGGGCATCGGGGCGCAAATGGGCGACTGCCTGGCCGGCGAAACTGATGGTTTGCGCTGCGTTGCGGTTCAACCGTTCCTCGCCGCTAAGCAACGCCAGCAACTCATCCTGGCCGTTACCGGCAACTCCGGCGATCCCGACAATTTCACCGCTGCGCACTTCCAGATTGAGGTCTTTGAGCGAGCAACCGAACGGGTCCGGGTTGTGCCAGGACAATCCATTCACGCTCAAAAATGCCTCGCCACCGATGACCTTCGGGTAGTCGGTGATCAGCTCGGCCGCTTCGCCGACCATCAACCGCGCCAGTTGCTGATCCGAGCACTCAGCCGGCACGCAATGCCCGGCTACCCGCCCGCCGCGCAGCACCGTGGCGCTGTGGCACAGCGCCCGTACTTCGCCGAGTTTGTGGCTGATAAACAGAATGCTGCAGCCTTCGGCGGCCAGTCGGCGCAGGGTGACGAACAATTCGTCGGCTTCTTGCGGCGTCAGCACCGAGGTCGGTTCATCGAGAATCAGCAGGCGGATGTCCTGCATCAGGCAGCGAATGATTTCCACGCGTTGGCGTTCGCCGATCGACAGGCTGTGGACAAGTCGTTCTGGCTCCAGCGCCATGCCGTAGCGCTGGGACACTTCACGAATTTTCGGTTCAAGCTGTTTCGGCGTCCCGGCCGCTGCACCCATGGCCAACGCAATGTTCTGCGCCACGCTCAAGGTTTCGAACAACGAAAAGTGCTGGAACACCATGCCGATCCCAAGCCCCCGCGCCTGGGCCGGATTGCGCATGCTTACCCTTTGCCCTTGCCAGATCACTTCCCCGGAATCGGCGTGGATGACGCCGTAGATGATCTTCATCAGCGTGCTTTTGCCCGCACCGTTTTCACCGAGCAAGGCATGGATTTCACCGGGGGCGATGCTCAGGTCGATGGCATCGTTGGCCAGGCAACCGGGGTAGCGTTTACTGATGTTGCGCAGTTGCAGGCGTGGGGTTTGATTCGGGATCGGATCGGGGATCGGCACGGGGTTAGGCATGACTGGCTCGGGTCGATTGGAGTTATGCCTGTGGACAAAGCAATTTTCTGGCCATTGAGTCAGGAATTACGTAAAGCCATGCCGTTCAGCACGTTACAGACGCGCGTCGAACTGTTTCGCGCCTGAACCAAGCACCACTTGAGGGCAAGGTCTTTGATTCAAGCTCCGGTTTTGCTCGCAATAATTTGATCAAAAAACGAGCAGTCGGCTGCAAGCTATGCCAGATATGGGGCTGCGCCAGCCATGAACGGGTTATCCACAGGTTGCTCCACAGTATTTGTGCGCAAGCCCAACGCTCGGGCATAAGCACTGCATCGCTATCTTCTAAAGGTGATAAACCGAGCTAACTGATTGTTTTTTCGTGGATTTAGCTTTTTTGATAGCACTTTGGACGAAAAATGAACAAAGCCCGCAAAGCCGCATGACAGAAGGGTTACAGCAGGATGTGCTCAGGTTATCCACAGGCGGGTGCACAGCAGATGTGGGCAAGTGTCGGGTGCATTGGAAATGATGAATGCCCCAAAAGATCGCAGCCTTTGGTAGCTCCGACAGGGCTGCGATCTTTTGATCTTTTAGCGCTGCAACAAAATCCGCCCGCGACTCAAATCCGCGAGCTGCAATTGCAGGGTTTCAATCTGCGCTTCGCCAATTGCCAATTTCAGATCCACGCCGTTGCCGGTGAAAGATTCTTCCAGCACCAAGCCGCCGAGTTCCGCCACCCGCAACTTCACCAACACCAACTCGCCAAACCCGCAGGCACAACTCACTGGCACCCGGCTGATCAACTCGACCTTGGGCGCACCTTGCAGGCACTTGTTCGCGCCGCCGCCATAGGCGCGGGCCAGGCCGCCGGTGCCCAGTTGAATGCCGCCGTACCAGCGAATCACCAGCACCGCGACCTGATCGCAATCCTGCGCTTCAATCGCTGCCAGAATCGGCCGGCCAGCGGTGCCACCGGGTTCGCCGTCGTCGTTGCTGCGGTACTGGTCGCCAAGCTTCCAGGCCCAGCAATTGTGTGTAGCGTTCAAGTCGCTGTGTTGCTCGATGAACGCCTGGGCTTCGGCCGGGCTGCCGATCGGCCCGGCGAGCGTAATGAAGCGGCTTTTGCGAATCTCTTCGCGGTATTCGCAAAAACCGCTGAGGGTAAAAGGCATAGGGGACTTAGATAGCAGGTGTCAGGCCGCAGCCCTTGAGGATGATGCGGATCAGGTTATCACCGGCGTCTTCCATGTCTTGTTTCGTCAACTTGGTGCGGCCGCTGACCCGGCAGATCTGGGTGGCGAAGTCGGCGTAATGCTGAGTGCTGCCCCACAACAGGAAAATCAGGTTCACCGGGTCGACCGGGTCCATCTTGCCAGCGTCGATCCAGGCCTGGAACACGGCGGCGCGACCCTGGAACCAAGTGCGGTAATCCTGGTTGAAATACTCGGTCAAACACTCGCCGCCACTGATGACTTCCATGGCGAAAATCCGCGAGGCTTGCGGCTGGCGCCGGGAGAACTCCATCTTGGCGCGGATATAGCGAGTCAGCGCCTCGGCCGGATCATCTTCAGCCGTCAGGGTGTTGAACGTGCTGTCCCACAATTCGATGATGTTGCTCAACACCGCCACGTACAACCCAAGCTTGTTGGTGAAGTAGTAATGCAGGTTCGCCTTGGGCAACCCGGCATTCACGGCGATGGTGTTCATGCTGGTGCCTTTGAACCCGTGTCGGGCGAATTCATCTTCGGCGGCTTTGAGGATCGTCTCTTCGTTCTTTTGACGAATGCGGCTGGCAGGTTTGCCGCCGTGGGCGGGGACTTCAAAGGTCATAGGCACTTCCGAAATAGTCTGTGGGTGCAACCAGTGCGTTGATAGCGCACCCACAGGTTTCAGACAAGTCCTGAGGCAATAAAACCCTTATAGCTGCTCGATCGGCTCGCTTTTCAACGGGGTATTGGCGTCAAGCATTTGGGTTTTCGACTCGGGCAACAGCAAGCACATCAGGATCGCGGTGATACCGCCGCTGGTGATTGCCGAGTCGAACAGGTTCTGCACCAGTTTTGGCAGCAAGTGCAAAAGGTTTGGCTGCGCGGCGATACCCAGGCCGACGCCGAATGACGTAGCGATGATCAACATGCTGCGCCGATCCAGTGGCGCCTGGGCAAGGATGCGCACACCGGCCGCCGCGACACTGCCGAACATCACCAGGGTCGCGCCGCCGAGCACCGGTTTGGGAATCTGCTGCAACACCGCGCCAATCAGCGGAAACATCCCGAGGCAAAACAGCACGGCGCCGATGTATAGGCCGACGTAACGGCTGGCGACGCCGGTCAACTGGATCACGCCGTTATTCTGCGCGAACGTGGTGTTGGGGAATGCACTGAAGGTCGCGGCGATCAGGCAACTGAAACCATCACCGAGTACGCCGCCCTTGAGTCGATTGATGTACGACGGTCCGCTGATAGGCTGGCGTGCGAGCATGCAGTTGGCCGTGAGGTCGCCGACGGTTTCGATGGTGCTGATCAGATAAATCAACGCGACCGGTAGGAAAGCGCTCCAGTCGAAGCTGAAACCGAAGCGAAACGGGATCGGAAGACTGACCAGGGGCAAGTCAGGCAATGGCTGTGGGACCAGTTTTCCGCTGAACCATGCCGCGAGGCTGCCGAGCACCAAGCCGATGATGATGGCTGAGAGGCGAATCCATGGAGTGTTCGAGCGATTGAGCAGGACGATCGTCAACAGCACGAACACGCCTAGCGCCAGATTCCCCGGGGCGCCGAAATCCGCCGCGTTGAAACCACCACCGAGGTCAGTGATGCCCACTTTGATCAGGCTGATGCCGATCAACGTGATGACAATCCCGGTCACCAACGGTGTGATTACCCGGCGCAACTGGCCGATGAAACGGCTGAGGACGATCTGCACCACGGCGCCGAAAAAGCACACGCCGAAGATCATCGCCAGAATGTCTTCCGGGCTACCGCCGCGTTGCTTGACCAGAAAACCAGCTGACAGCACCGCGCCCAAAAACGCAAAACTGGTGCCTTGCAGGCAAATCATCCCTGCACCAATGCCGAATGGCCGACGCGCCTGGATGAAGGTTCCTACGCCGGAGACCATCAGCGCCATGCTGATCAGGTAGGGCAAATACGTGGTCAATCCGAGGGCCGAACCGATCACCAGCGGCGGGGTGATGATGCCAACGAAACTGGCGAGCACGTGTTGCAGGGCGGCGAGGATCGCGGCGAGGGGTTTTGGACGATCGTTGAGGCCGTAGATCAGATCGCTTTGGGGTGAGGATTCTGGCTGCATGGGCGTAGGAACTCATTGCTGACGGATCAAGGTTCCCGGGGTGTTGCAAAAAGCTGTCCAAGTGCTCAGGTTATTGTTTTGTTTGCGCGGCACGGCCCAGTCTGGCCGGGCTTCTGCGTTTTTTCAGCGTGTCGCCGCCAGGCTCTCCAGAAAGCTTTCCAGCACCAAATGGGGGCGACGACCCTTGCGCGTGACCGAAGCGAGGCTCAAGTCATAAAACCGCACGGTGGGTTTGAGGGCACGCAGTCGGCCTTGCTGCACCCAGAGGCTGGCGTAATGGTCCGGCAGGTAACCGATGTAGCGTCCGGTCAGGATCAGGAACGCCATGCCTTCGCGGTCGGAGGCGCTGGCTGTGCAGTTGAGGGCCTGGTAATGCGCTTGGATCTCGGCGGGCAGGCGAAAGGTCGGGGCGATGGCGTCCTGGCTGTTCAGGCGTTCATCGTCGAGTTGCTTGTCATCGACGTAAAACAACGGATGGCCCACCGCGCAATACAGCAGGGAGCGTTCGCTGTAGAGCGGTTGATATTCCAGTCCGGACAATGCGCTGGCCTGCGGCACCACGCCGACGTGCAAGCGACCATCAAGCACCCCTTGTTCGACTTCATTGGGCGCGATCATGCGGATCTGGATCTGCACGTCCGGCCCGCGTTCCTTCAATTGCGCCAGCGCATGGGTAATGCGCATGTGGGGCAGGGTGACCAGGTTGTCGGTCAGGCCGATGGTCAGCTCGCCGCGCAAGTGTTGGTGCAGGCCGTTGACCTCGGTGCGGAAACTTTCCAGCGCACTTAATAGCTGCAGCGCGGAGTGGTAAACCTCGCGGCCCTCTTCGGTCAGGGAAAAACCGGCGCGACCCCGTTGGCACAGGCGCAGGCCGAGACGTTGTTCCAGGTCGCTCATTTGCTGGCTGATGGCCGAACGGCCGATGCCCAATACCGATTCCGCTGCGGAGAAGCCGCCGCACTCCACCACGCTCCGAAAGATCCGTAACAGGCGAATATCAAAGTCGCTGACTTGTGCCAGCGGATCGGGGCGGCGAGTGCTCATACTTTGAATACCAAAAGTTTAGTGAGGGTATGACTGAAGGTTACAAGAGTTGGATTTCACCAACTTTATCCCCGTGGCAATTTAGCTGCAAGAACGCTTTTGATCTCTACGCCGCTTATTGCCCTGCGAGGTTTTAATCATGAACTTGCCCGAAAACGCCCCGTCTTCCCTGGCCAGCCAGCTCAAGCTCGATGCGCACTGGATGCCCTACACCGCCAACCGAAATTTCCAGCGCGATCCGCGACTGATCGTTGCCGCCGAAGGCAGTTGGCTGACAGACGACAAGGGCCGCAAGGTCTACGATTCGCTTTCGGGTCTGTGGACCTGTGGCGCCGGGCACACGCGCAAGGAAATCCAGGAAGCGGTCGCCAAGCAACTGGGCACCCTCGATTACTCGCCAGGCTTCCAGTACGGCCATCCGTTGTCATTCCAGTTGGCTGAGAAAATCACCGACCTGACCCCGGGCAATCTGAATCACGTGTTCTTCACCGACTCGGGTTCCGAGTGTGCGGACACCGCAGTGAAAATGGTCCGTGCTTACTGGCGCCTGAAAGGCCAGGCGACCAAGACCAAGATGATCGGCCGTGCCCGTGGTTATCACGGTGTAAACATCGCCGGCACCAGCCTTGGCGGTGTGAACGGCAACCGCAAAATGTTCGGTCAGGCGATGATGGACGTCGATCACCTGCCGCACACTTTGCTGGCTAGCAACGCTTACTCCCGTGGCATGCCGAAAGAGGGCGGGATCGCCCTGGCGGATGAACTGCTCAAGCTGATCGAATTGCACGATGCTTCGAACATCGCTGCCGTCTTCGTAGAACCAATGGCCGGTTCCGCTGGCGTGCTGGTTCCGCCTGAGGGTTACCTCAAGCGTCTGCGCGAAATCTGCGATCAGCACAACATCCTGCTGGTGTTCGACGAAGTGATCACCGGTTTCGGCCGTACTGGTTCGATGTTCGGCGCCGACAGCTTCGGCGTGACTCCGGACCTGATGTGCATCGCCAAGCAAGTCACCAACGGCGCGATCCCGATGGGCGCGGTGATTGCCAGCTCTGAGATCTATCACACGTTCATGAACCAGGCGACGCCTGAGTACGCGGTGGAATTTCCTCACGGCTATACCTATTCCGCGCACCCGGTGGCCTGTGCTGCTGGCCTGGCCGCACTCGACCTGCTGCAAAAGGAAAACCTGGTGCAGAGCGTGGCTGAAGTCGCGCCGCATTTTGAGAATGCGCTGCACGGTCTGAAAGGCTCGAAGAACATCATCGACATCCGCAACTACGGCTTGGCCGGTGCAATCCAGATTGCCCCGCGTGACGGCGACGCGATTGTGCGTCCGTTCGAAGCCGGCATGGCGTTGTGGAAAGCCGGGTTCTACGTGCGCTTCGGCGGCGACACCCTGCAGTTCGGCCCAACCTTCAACAGCAAGCCGCAAGACCTCGATCGTCTGTTCGATGCGGTCGGCGAAGTGCTGAACAAGATCGACTGATTCGACATGACCTGTAGGAGCATGGCTTGCCTGCGATGGGGTCCTTTAGGCCGCCTTCGCGAGCAAGCTCTGCTCCTACAAAAGCTAAGCGGGCGCCCCTTGATGGGCGCCGGTGCACAAAATTTCAGGAGTACCGCATGAGCCTCATCCCGCATTTGATCAATGGCGAACTGGTGACCGAAGACGGTCGCACGGCTGACGTGTTCAATCCGTCGACCGGCCAAGCCATCCATAAGCTGCCATTGGCCAGCCGCGAAACCATTCAGAAAGCTATCGACTCGGCCAAGGCTGCCTTCCCGGCCTGGCGCAACACGCCACCGGCCAAACGTGCGCAGGTGATGTTCCGCTTCAAGCAATTGCTGGAGCAGAACGAAGCACGCATCGCGCAGTTGATCAGCGAAGAGCACGGCAAGACGCTGGAAGATGCGGCGGGTGAGTTGAAGCGCGGTATCGAAAACGTCGAGTTTGCGTGCGCTGCGCCGGAAATTCTCAAGGGCGAGTACAGCCGCAACGTCGGGCCGAACATTGATGCATGGTCAGACTTCCAGCCGTTGGGTGTGGTCGCCGGTATTACACCGTTCAACTTCCCGGCGATGGTGCCGTTGTGGATGTACCCACTGGCGATCGTCTGCGGCAACTGCTTCATTCTCAAGCCGTCCGAGCGTGACCCGAGTTCTACGCTGCTGATCGCTCAGTTGTTGATCGAGGCCGGTCTGCCTAAAGGCGTGCTGAGTGTGGTGCACGGCGACAAGGCTGCGGTGGATGCATTGATTGAAGCGCCGGAAGTCAAAGCGCTGAGCTTTGTCGGTTCGACGCCGATTGCCGAATACATCTACGCCGAAGGCACCAAGCGCGGTAAACGCGTCCAGGCACTGGGCGGCGCGAAGAACCATGCGGTGCTGATGCCGGATGCGGATCTGGATAACGCGGTCAGTGCACTGATGGGCGCGGCGTATGGTTCTTGCGGCGAGCGTTGCATGGCGATCTCCGTGGCCGTGTGCGTCGGTGACCAGGTGGCGGATGCGTTGGTGGCCAAGTTGGTGCCGCAAATCAAGGCACTGAAAATCGGTGCCGGGACTTCGTGTGGCCTGGACATGGGGCCGCTGGTTTCCGGTCAGGCTCGCGATAAAGTCAGTGGCTATATAGAAGACGGTGTTTCTTCTGGTGCGACCCTGGTGGTGGATGGCCGTGGTTTGAGCGTTGCAGGGCACGAAGAGGGCTTCTTCCTGGGTGGCTGCCTGTTCGATAACGTCACGGCTGAGATGCGCATCTATAAAGAAGAGATCTTCGGGCCAGTGCTGTGCGTTGTTCGCGTCAACAGCCTGGAAGAGGCGATGCAACTGATCAACGATCACGAGTATGGCAACGGTACCTGCATCTTCACCCGTGACGGGGAAGCGGCGCGGTTGTTCTGCGATGAGATTGAAGTGGGCATGGTTGGCGTTAACGTACCGTTGCCGGTGCCGGTGGCGTATCACAGCTTTGGTGGCTGGAAGCGCTCGCTGTTTGGCGACTTGCATGCATATGGTCCGGACGGCGTGCGTTTCTACACTCGTCGCAAGGCCATCACTCAGCGCTGGCCGCAGCGGGCGAGTCATGAAGCTTCGCAGTTCGCGTTCCCTAGCTTGTAAGTAGAAGGGAAGAAGGCCGGCTCCATGGAGCCGGCCTTCGCGTTTTCGGGGTTTTTTGACCTATATGACAGAATTGTTAAATCAGGGGTTGACGGCAGATTCTGGAAGTCTATAATTCGCCCCACTTCCGGCGCAGTTGAAACGGAAAACTCCTTGGTAAACAAAGAGTTACGCAGGTTTCGGCGGTAAGTTGCTTCAGTTCATCGAAGCGCGAAAGGAGTTGAAAAAGAGGTGTTGACAGCAGCGAGTAACGCTGTAGAATTCGCCTCCCGCTAACGAGAGATCGAAAGCGCAAGTGGTTGAAGTTACAAAGGAAACTTTGAAAACTTCTTAAAATAACCGCTTGACAGTAACTGGCGCTGCTGTAGAATGCGCGCCTCGGTTGAGACGAAAGAATCAACCCACCGCTCTTTAACAACTGAATCAAGCAATTCGTGTGGGTGCTTGTGGAGTCAGACTGATAGTCAACAAGATTATCAGCATCACAAGTTACTCCGCGAGAAATCAAAGATGTAACCAACGATTGCTGAGCCAAGTTTAGGGTTTCTTAAAAACCCAAAGATGTTTGAACTGAAGAGTTTGATCATGGCTCAGATTGAACGCTGGCGGCAGGCCTAACACATGCAAGTCGAGCGGCAGCACGGGTACTTGTACCTGGTGGCGAGCGGCGGACGGGTGAGTAATGCCTAGGAATCTGCCTGGTAGTGGGGGATAACGCTCGGAAACGGACGCTAATACCGCATACGTCCTACGGGAGAAAGCAGGGGACCTTCGGGCCTTGCGCTATCAGATGAGCCTAGGTCGGATTAGCTAGTTGGTGAGGTAATGGCTCACCAAGGCGACGATCCGTAACTGGTCTGAGAGGATGATCAGTCACACTGGAACTGAGACACGGTCCAGACTCCTACGGGAGGCAGCAGTGGGGAATATTGGACAATGGGCGAAAGCCTGATCCAGCCATGCCGCGTGTGTGAAGAAGGTCTTCGGATTGTAAAGCACTTTAAGTTGGGAGGAAGGGCATTTACCTAATACGTAAGTGTTTTGACGTTACCGACAGAATAAGCACCGGCTAACTCTGTGCCAGCAGCCGCGGTAATACAGAGGGTGCAAGCGTTAATCGGAATTACTGGGCGTAAAGCGCGCGTAGGTGGTTTGTTAAGTTGGATGTGAAATCCCCGGGCTCAACCTGGGAACTGCATTCAAAACTGACAAGCTAGAGTATGGTAGAGGGTGGTGGAATTTCCTGTGTAGCGGTGAAATGCGTAGATATAGGAAGGAACACCAGTGGCGAAGGCGACCACCTGGACTGATACTGACACTGAGGTGCGAAAGCGTGGGGAGCAAACAGGATTAGATACCCTGGTAGTCCACGCCGTAAACGATGTCAACTAGCCGTTGGGAGCCTTGAGCTCTTAGTGGCGCAGCTAACGCATTAAGTTGACCGCCTGGGGAGTACGGCCGCAAGGTTAAAACTCAAATGAATTGACGGGGGCCCGCACAAGCGGTGGAGCATGTGGTTTAATTCGAAGCAACGCGAAGAACCTTACCAGGCCTTGACATCCAATGAACTTTCCAGAGATGGATTGGTGCCTTCGGGAACATTGAGACAGGTGCTGCATGGCTGTCGTCAGCTCGTGTCGTGAGATGTTGGGTTAAGTCCCGTAACGAGCGCAACCCTTGTCCTTAGTTACCAGCACGTTATGGTGGGCACTCTAAGGAGACTGCCGGTGACAAACCGGAGGAAGGTGGGGATGACGTCAAGTCATCATGGCCCTTACGGCCTGGGCTACACACGTGCTACAATGGTCGGTACAGAGGGTTGCCAAGCCGCGAGGTGGAGCTAATCCCAGAAAACCGATCGTAGTCCGGATCGCAGTCTGCAACTCGACTGCGTGAAGTCGGAATCGCTAGTAATCGCGAATCAGAATGTCGCGGTGAATACGTTCCCGGGCCTTGTACACACCGCCCGTCACACCATGGGAGTGGGTTGCACCAGAAGTAGCTAGTCTAACCTTCGGGAGGACGGTTACCACGGTGTGATTCATGACTGGGGTGAAGTCGTAACAAGGTAGCCGTAGGGGAACCTGCGGCTGGATCACCTCCTTAATCGACGACATCAGCTGCTCCATGAGCTCCCACACGAATTGCTTGATTCATTGAAGAAGACGAGAGCCAGCCTTTAAGGTGGCTTATTTCGTTAGAGTTTAGAAATGAGTATTCCGATGTGAATATTGATTTCTAGTCTTTGATTAGATCGTTCTTTAAAAATTTGGGTATGTGATAGAAAGATAGACTGAACGTTACTTTCACTGGTAACGGATCAGGCTAAGGTAAAATTTGTGAGTTCTCTTAATTGAGGAATTCGAATTTTCGGCGAATGTCGTCTTCACAGTATAACCAGATTGCTTGGGGTTATATGGTCAAGTGAAGAAGCGCATACGGTGGATGCCTTGGCAGTCAGAGGCGATGAAAGACGTGGTAGCCTGCGAAAAGCTTCGGGGAGTCGGCAAACAGACTTTGATCCGGAGATGTCTGAATGGGGGAACCCACCTAACATAAGTTAGGTATCTTAAGCTGAATACATAGGCTTAAGAAGCGAACCAGGGGAACTGAAACATCTAAGTACCCTGAGGAAAAGAAATCAACCGAGATTCCCTTAGTAGTGGCGAGCGAACGGGGACTAGCCCTTAAGTGGCTTTGAGATTAGCGGAACGCTCTGGAAAGTGCGGCCATAGTGGGTGATAGCCCTGTACGCGAAAATCTCTTAGTCATGAAATCGAGTAGGACGGAGCACGAGAAACTTTGTCTGAATATGGGGGGACCATCCTCCAAGGCTAAATACTACTGACTGACCGATAGTGAACTAGTACCGTGAGGGAAAGGCGAAAAGAACCCCGGAGAGGGGAGTGAAATAGATCCTGAAACCGTATGCGTACAAGCAGTGGGAGCCCACTTTGTTGGGTGACTGCGTACCTTTTGTATAATGGGTCAGCGACTTATTTTCAGTGGCGAGCTTAACCGAATAGGGGAGGCGTAGCGAAAGCGAGTCTTAATAGGGCGTCTAGTCGCTGGGAATAGACCCGAAACCGGGCGATCTATCCATGGGCAGGTTGAAGGTTGGGTAACACTAACTGGAGGACCGAACCGACTACCGTTGAAAAGTTAGCGGATGACCTGTGGATCGGAGTGAAAGGCTAATCAAGCTCGGAGATAGCTGGTTCTCCTCGAAAGCTATTTAGGTAGCGCCTCATGTATCACTGTAGGGGGTAGAGCACTGTTTCGGCTAGGGGGTCATCCCGACTTACCAAACCGATGCAAACTCCGAATACCTACAAGTGCCGAGCATGGGAGACACACGGCGGGTGCTAACGTCCGTCGTGAAAAGGGAAACAACCCAGACCGTCAGCTAAGGTCCCAAAGTTATGGTTAAGTGGGAAACGATGTGGGAAGGCTTAGACAGCTAGGAGGTTGGCTTAGAAGCAGCCACCCTTTAAAGAAAGCGTAATAGCTCACTAGTCGAGTCGGCCTGCGCGGAAGATGTAACGGGGCTCAAACCATACACCGAAGCTACGGGTATCACTTAGGTGATGCGGTAGAGGAGCGTTCTGTAAGCCTGTGAAGGTGAGTTGAGAAGCTTGCTGGAGGTATCAGAAGTGCGAATGCTGACATGAGTAACGACAATGGGTGTGAAAAACACCCACGCCGAAAGACCAAGGTTTCCTGCGCAACGTTAATCGACGCAGGGTTAGTCGGTCCCTAAGGCGAGGCTGAAAAGCGTAGTCGATGGAAAACAGGTTAATATTCCTGTACTTCTGGTTATTGCGATGGAGGGACGGAGAAGGCTAGGCCAGCTTGGCGTTGGTTGTCCAAGTTTAAGGTGGTAGGCTGGAATCTTAGGTAAATCCGGGATTCTAAGGCCGAGAGCTGATGACGAGTGTACTTTTAGTACACGAAGTGGTTGATGCCATGCTTCCAAGAAAAGCTTCTAAGCTTCAGGTAACCAGGAACCGTACCCCAAACCGACACAGGTGGTTGGGTAGAGAATACCAAGGCGCTTGAGAGAACTCGGGTGAAGGAACTAGGCAAAATGGCACCGTAACTTCGGGAGAAGGTGCGCCGGTGAGGGTGAAGCATTTACTGCGTAAGCCCATGCCGGTCGAAGATACCAGGCCGCTGCGACTGTTTATTAAAAACACAGCACTCTGCAAACACGAAAGTGGACGTATAGGGTGTGACGCCTGCCCGGTGCCGGAAGGTTAATTGATGGGGTTAGCTAATGCGAAGCTCTTGATCGAAGCCCCGGTAAACGGCGGCCGTAACTATAACGGTCCTAAGGTAGCGAAATTCCTTGTCGGGTAAGTTCCGACCTGCACGAATGGCGTAACGATGGCGGCGCTGTCTCCACCCGAGACTCAGTGAAATTGAAATCGCTGTGAAGATGCAGTGTATCCGCGGCTAGACGGAAAGACCCCGTGAACCTTTACTATAGCTTTGCACTGGACTTTGAATTTGCTTGTGTAGGATAGGTGGGAGGCTTTGAAGCGTGGACGCCAGTTCGCGTGGAGCCAACCTTGAAATACCACCCTGGCAACTTTGAGGTTCTAACTCAGGTCCGTTATCCGGATCGAGGACAGTGTATGGTGGGTAGTTTGACTGGGGCGGTCTCCTCCTAAAGAGTAACGGAGGAGTACGAAGGTGCGCTCAGACCGGTCGGAAATCGGTCGTAGAGTATAAAGGCAAAAGCGCGCTTGACTGCGAGACAGACACGTCGAGCAGGTACGAAAGTAGGTCTTAGTGATCCGGTGGTTCTGTATGGAAGGGCCATCGCTCAACGGATAAAAGGTACTCCGGGGATAACAGGCTGATACCGCCCAAGAGTTCATATCGACGGCGGTGTTTGGCACCTCGATGTCGGCTCATCACATCCTGGGGCTGAAGCCGGTCCCAAGGGTATGGCTGTTCGCCATTTAAAGTGGTACGCGAGCTGGGTTTAGAACGTCGTGAGACAGTTCGGTCCCTATCTGCCGTGGACGTTTGAGATTTGAGAGGGGCTGCTCCTAGTACGAGAGGACCGGAGTGGACGAACCTCTGGTGTTCCGGTTGTCACGCCAGTGGCATTGCCGGGTAGCTATGTTCGGAATAGATAACCGCTGAAAGCATCTAAGCGGGAAACTAGCCTCAAGATGAGATCTCACTGGGACCTTGAGTCCCCTGAAGGGCCGTCGAAGACTACGACGTTGATAGGTTGGGTGTGTAAGCGCTGTGAGGCGTTGAGCTAACCAATACTAATTGCCCGTGAGGCTTGACCATATAACACCCAAGCAATTTGCGTCGAAAGGCCAGATTGCGGTGTGTGAAGACGAAACGAACCGAAAGTTCGAAGCTGCTCACAAAACACCGAGATCTATCACATACCCATTCGCTGGAGCGTAAACCCGCAAGGGCAAACGAGCCGGCTCCCGAATTTCTTGACGACCATAGAGCATTGGAACCACCTGATCCCATCCCGAACTCAGCAGTGAAACGATGCATCGCCGATGGTAGTGTGGGGTTTCCCCATGTGAGAGTAGGTCATCGTCAAGATTAAATTCCGAAACCCCTATCTGCGTATGCAGGTAGGGGTTTTGTTTTTGTCCGCAGGAAAGTTCGTACAGCATCATCAGACGGCTCCTGGCTGTCACCGTCTCCTGACAGTGCTAAGGTTCGGCCCTAGCTTTTGTATTTTCCCAAGGAAGCCTTTATGCCGGACGCTGCGTCCCTCAATGCTGGTTTTATGGTGGTTCAAAGCAACAGTCTGGATGAACTGCGTAGCCTGGTGATCAGCGTAATGCGGAACTACCCATTGGCGCCCTTGGAAAATGAAATAGCCTTGGTACAGAGCAACGGCATTGCTCAATGGCTGAAGCTCGCACTGGCCGAAGACCCTGAAGACGATGATATGGGAGGCTGTGGCATCGCGGCGGCAATCGATGTGCAATTACCCGGCAGCTTTATGTGGCAACTCTATCGCATGGTCCTGGGCCGGGATGAAATCCCGGTCAAATCCCTGCTCGATAAAGCCCCGTTGACCTGGCGTCTGATGCGCCTGCTGCCGCAGTTAATCAATCAGCCGCATTTCGAACCCCTGCAACGCTTCCTGACCCATGACACCGATTTGCGTAAACGCTATCAATTGTCCGAGCGTCTGGCGGATCTGTTCGACCAATATCAGGTGTACCGGGCCGACTGGCTTGAGGATTGGGCTGAAGGCCGACATCAATTACGCAACGGCAGAGGCGAAGCCAAGGCCCTGACCCCGGCGAATTGCTGGCAGGCAGAGCTATGGCGTGCGCTGCTGCTGGATGTAGGGGAACAAGGCATGGCCCAAAGCCGTGCAGGCGTCCATCAACGGTTTATCGAACGTATCAACAGTCTCGACGAAGCGCCTGATGGATTACCGTCCCGAGTGATCGTTTTCGGGATTTCTTCGCTGCCCGCCCAAGCACTGGAAGCACTCGCCGGACTGGCTCGATTCAGCCAGGTCTTGCTTTGCGTCCACAACCCATGTCGTTACCATTGGGCTGACATCGTCGCCGATAAAGACCTGTTGCGGCACCAATATAAACGCCAGGCCCGTAAAAGCGGGATGCCGGTTGTCCTCGATCCGCAAACCCTTCACCAACACGCTCATCCTCTATTGGCCGCATGGGGCAAGCAGGGGCGGGACTACATCAACCTGCTCGACAGCTATGACGATCCCGGCAGCTATCGTGCGGCATTTCGCGGTGGCCGCATCGACCTGTTCAGCGACAGCCAGCCACAAAACATGCTCAATCAGTTGCAAGACGACATTCTTGAGCTGCGTCCTTTAAACGAGACCCGAGAGCATTGGCCTGCCGTCGATCTGCAAAACGACAAATCGATCCGTTTTCACATTACTCATAGCGCCCAGCGGGAAGTGGAAATCCTTCACGATCAGTTGCTCGAACGCTTCAGCGCTAACCCGGATTTAAGACCTCGCGATGTGATCGTGATGGTGCCGGACATCGACAGCTACGCTCCGCATATCCGCGCGGTATTCGGCCAACTGGAACGCAATGATCCGCGCTTTATTCCCTTCACCCTGGCAGACCAGGGCCAACGCGGTCGTGATCCGTTACTGATCGCTGTCGAACACCTGCTCAAGTTGCCGGACAGTCGTTTCCCGGTCAGCGAAATTCTCGACCTGCTGGACGTCCCCGCACTCCGGGCGCGCTTTGGCGTAGAAGAACCTGATCTGCCGACCCTCCACCGTTGGATCGAAGGTGCCGGTATTCGCTGGGGCATGAATGCTGAACAACGAGCCGCCCTCGGTCTGCCGCAAGAGCTTGAGCAAAACAGTTGGCGTTTCGGCCTGCGGCGCATGCTGCTCGGTTATGCGGTGGGCAGCGCCAATGCCTGCGAAGGTATTGAGCCCTATGATGAGATCGGTGGGTTGGACGCCGCGCTCATTGGTCCTTTGGTTGCCCTGCTGGATGCACTGGAAATCGCGCACCAGGAACTCACACAACCGGCTCCGCCCAAGCAATGGGGCGTGCGGTTGCAAGGGCTGGTTCAGCTGTTTTTCAAGGCCAGCAACGAGCACGACGACTACTTGCTGGCTCAACTCGAAGAACTGCGCGAAACCTGGCTCGATACCTGCGAGTCCGTGGGATTGCAGGACGAGTTACCGCTGACAGTCGTCCGCGAAGCGTGGCTGGCAGGTCTCGATCAGGGCCGCTTGTCCCAGCGCTTCCTGGCCGGTGCCGTCAACTTCTGCACCTTGATGCCCATGCGCGCGATCCCATTCAAACTGGTGTGCCTGCTCGGTATGAATGACGGAGATTATCCTCGCGCCCAACCGCCGCTGGACTTCGACCTGATGGGCAGCGACTACCGCCCCGGCGATCGCTCCCGACGCGAAGATGATCGCTACCTCCTGCTGGAAGCGCTGCTGTCGGCACGCAATCAACTTTATATCAGCTGGGTAGGCCGGAGCATTCGCGATAACAGCGAGCGTCCGGCATCGGTACTGATTGGCCAGTTACGCGACCATCTTGCCAGCGGTTGGCGATTGGATGGCGACGCCGATGACCTGCTTGAAGCAATGACGCAAGAACACCCCTTGCAACCCTTCAGTGCCCGCTATTTTCACGAGGGCGATGCGCTGTTCAGCTACGCCAGCGAATGGCAGGTGCTGCATCAGTCCAACGAGCAAACGACTGATATCGAGATTCTCGAACCCTACATTCAGGACGAGCCGCTAGGCCTGGGACAATTGCAGGATTTCCTGCGCAACCCCGTACGACATTTCTTCAGCCAGCGGCTCAAGGTGTTCTTTGAAGCGGCTGAAGTGCCGTTGGCCGATGAAGAGCCTTTTGTGCTCGACGCGCTGCAACGCTACAGCCTCAGCGACAGTTTGCTTGAGGCGGCATTGAGTCAACTGGAACACTCCGATCAGGCACTGGAAGCTCAAGCCATCCGCCTGCAAAACAGTGGCCTGCTGCCCATGGCCGGTTTCGGTGAATGCCTTCAGCGCGAGTTGATCGAACCGTTACCGGATCTGCTGCAACGCTATCAACAACTCTTGGCGTTATGGCCGACACCGCTGACCAGCGCGTTGCCAGTGAATCTGGAACTGCACGGTTTGCGTCTTGAAGGCTGGCTCAGTGGCCTGCACCAACGCGCAGACGCGGGCATGCTGTCGATCACCACGATCCCCAACAGCATCGGCTCGATCAAGACCCGCAAGTGGCATCGGCTGACGCGACCATGGGTCAATCACCTAGTTGCCTGCGCCAGCGGCCTGTCGATGAGCACCGCGCTGGTCGCCTCCGACGACACTCTGCTGCTGGAACCGTTGCAGAAGGAGGCCGCGCTACAAATCCTCGGTAATCTGCTGCTGGCCTGGCAAGCGGGCATGCGCCAACCGTTACCGATCGCAGTGAAAACCGCCTTCGCCTGGCTCGGTCAAACCGACCCGATCAAGGCCGATGCCGCCGCGCGAAAAGCCTACGAAGGTGACGGTCAGACTACTGACGGCGAACGTCGCGAAAGCCCGGCACTCGCCCGGCAATACGCGGATTACGACAGCCTGATCGCCGATGAAACCTTTCCCGGTTGGTGCGACGCTTTGTACAGGCCACTGCTTGAAGCCCCTTGGCGCTCACTGACCAGCGAGGGCGCGCGCTCATGACCACGAAGACACCGTTGGCCCTGGCATTCCCTCTGCGCGGCAGCCAACTGATCGAGGCCAGCGCCGGCACCGGCAAGACCTTCACTATCTCCGCCCTATATCTGCGCCTGGTCCTTGGCCACGGCGGCGAGTCGAGTGGTTTCGGGCGTGAATTGTTGCCGCCGCAAATCCTCGTCGTGACCTTCACCGATGCCGCCACCAAAGAACTGCGCGAGCGTATTCGCACCCGTCTGGCCGAAGCTGCGCGGTTCTTCCGGGATGAGATTCCGGCGCCCGATAGCCTGATTGCAGATTTGCGAGACCAATTCCTTCCAGAGCAATGGTCCGGTTGCGCAAACCGCCTGGACATCGCTGCTCAATGGATGGACGAAGCGGCCGTCTCGACCATCCACAGTTGGTGTCAGCGCATGCTGCGCGAGCACGCGTTCGACAGCGGCAGTCTGTTCACCCAAACCCTGGAGACCGATCACAGCGATCTACTGGGCGAAGTCCTGCGCGATTACTGGCGGCTGTTCTGCTACCCGATGCAAGGCGATGCGCTGAACTGGGTTCGCGCCAATTGGGGCGGCCCCGCAGCGTTGCTGCCGCGAGTGCGCGGCTTGTTCGCCAGCGAGCGCGATAGCGTTGAGGGCAAAGAGCCCGCCGAACTCATCGCCGAGTGCCTGCACGAACGGCGCACGGCCCTGCTTGAACTCAAGATGCCGTGGCGCCAATGGGCAGACGAATTGCTCGCGATCTGTCATCAAGGCGTGGCGAGCAAAAGCGTCGACGGGCGCAAAATGCAGGCGCGCTATTTCGAGCCTTGGTTCGAAAAGCTCAAAGCCTGGGCCGAAGACGAATCCCTCGAACAGCTGGACATCGGCACCGGATTCACCCGGCTGACTCCCGACGGCATGGCCGAAGCCTGGAAGGGTGAAGCACCCCGTCATCCCGGCCTGGATGCGATGCCTGGCCTCAAGGTCAGTCTCGATAGTTTGCCGACGCCTGATGCGGCCGTTCTGCAACACGCGGCCCAGTGGGTTGGCGCACGTTTCGAAGAGGAAAAACGGCGCCGCGCGGAAATGGGTTTCGATGACATGTTGCTACGTCTCGATGCAGCCTTGCAGTCCGACGGCGGTGAGCGCCTGGCAACGCTGATTCGCGAACAATTCCCGGTGGCGTTGATCGATGAATTCCAGGACACCGACCCGGTGCAGTACCGCATCTTCGAAAGCATTTATCGCATCGAAGACAACAACCCCGAGTGCGGCTTGTTCCTGATCGGCGATCCGAAGCAGGCGATCTATGCCTTTCGTGGCGCCGACATCTACACCTACCTGCGCGCCCGTCAGGCCACCACCGGCCGTTTGCATACGCTGGGCACCAACTTCCGTTCCAGCCATGGCATGGTCAATGCGGTGAACCATGTTTTCGAGCGTGCCGAGTCGCGGGAGACCGGGCGCGGTGCGTTCCTCTTTCGCGAAAAAAATGGCGATAACCCCGTACCGTTCCTGCCCGTCGAGTCCCAAGGGCGCAAAGAAGTTTTGCAAATCGATGGTCAGAATGTTCCGGCGCTGAACATCTGGCATCTGCCTGCCGAGCAGCCGCTGTCCGGCGTGGTGTACCGACAACAATTGGCCGCTGCCTGCGCCAGTGAAATCACTGCGTTGCTGAACGGCGGGCAACAAGGCCGGGCGGGTTTCATACAGGACGGCAAAGACTTCAGAGGCCTGCTGCCGGCGGACATCGCAATTCTGGTCCGTGACGGCAAAGAGGCTCAGGCAGTGCGTGGCGAATTGTCCGCTCGTGGTGTGCGCAGCGTTTATCTCTCGGACAAGGACTCGGTGTTCGCCGCCCAGGAAGCGCATGACCTGCTGACCTGGCTCAAGGCCTGCGCCGAGCCCGACGTCGAGCGTCCACTGCGAGCCGCGTTGGCCTGCATCACGTTGAACCTCTCGCTGGCTGAACTGGAGCGACTGAATCAGGACGAACTGGCCTGGGAAGCGCGGGTCATGCAGTTCCGCCGGTATCGCGAGATCTGGCGCAAGCAAGGCGTGCTGCCGATGCTGCGACGCTTGCTGCACGACTTCCAGCTGCCCCAGGCATTAATCACTCGCAGCGACGGCGAGCGTGTCTTGACCAACCTGTTGCACCTCTCCGAACTGCTGCAACAAGCAGCCGCCGAACTCGATGGCGAACAAGCGCTGATTCGGCATTTGTCCGAGCACCTGGCGCTGTCCGGCCAGGCGGGTGAAGAGCAAATCCTGCGCCTGGAAAGCGACGAACAATTGGTCAAGGTCGTGACCATTCACAAGTCCAAGGGCCTTGAGTATCCGTTGGTGTTCCTGCCTTTCATCTGCTCGGCGAAACCGGTGGATGGCAGTCGTTTGCCGCTGCATTACCACGACGCCACGGGTAAGGCGCAGGTGACGTTGAAACCGACACCCGAGTTGATCGCCCTGGCCGATGACGAGCGTCTGGCCGAGGATTTGCGCTTGCTCTATGTGGCACTGACCCGGGCGCAACACGCGTGCTGGCTCGGAGTGACCGACCTCAAGCGCGGCAATAACAACAGCTCGGTGCTGCATTTATCGGCATTGGGTTATCTGTTAGGCGGTGGCGCGGCGTTGGTTGAGTCCGCCGGCCTGAAGCGTTGGCTGGAAGACCTGCAGCAGGATTGTCTGGCACTCAGCTATGGCGAGATGCCTGAGGCGACTGCCGAGCATTACCATCCGCCGCGTAACGAGGCGACCTTGCTCGCGCCGTTGATTCCCAAGCGCAAGGCCAGCGAAAACTGGTGGATTGCCTCCTATAGCGCCTTGCGCATTGGCGACAGCATGAGCGTGGGCACTGACGAAGCGCCGGAGAGTCCGCAAGCGCAAAAGCTCTTCGATGATGAACGTCTAGATCCCGAGGCACCACGGGAAGTGGTGACTGGCGGCGCGGATATTCACCGCTTTCCCCGTGGCCCGAATCCCGGCACCTTTCTCCACGGTCTGCTCGAATGGGCCGGCGACGAAGGCTTCAGCGCGACGCCGAAAGCCGTGGAAGACGCGGTTGGCCGGCGCTGCAATCGGCGCGGCTGGGAAGGCTGGATCGTTACGTTGAGCGACTGGTTGCAGCACTTGCTCAAATCACCGTTGCACATTGGTGGCGGGCAGCCGCCAGTGATCTTTGAGCAACTGACCCAGTACCGGGTCGAGATGGAGTTCTGGTTCGCCAGTCACAAGGTCGACGTGCTCAAGCTTGATGAACTGGTGCGCCAACACACCCACAACGGCGTGGCCCGCGTGGCCGCCGAACCGGTGCTGCTCAATGGCATGTTCAAGGGCTTCATCGACCTGACGTTCGAGCACGACGGTCGCTACTACGTCGCCGACTACAAATCCAACTGGCTTGGCGTTGATGACGCGGCCTACACCGAGCAGGCCATGGAGCAGTCGATCCTCGATAACCGCTATGACCTGCAATACGTGTTGTACCTGTTGGCCCTGCATCGCCAGCTCAAGACACGGCTGCCCGACTACGATTACGACCGGCATGTCGGCGGTGCGTTGTACCTGTTCTTGCGCGGCACGCGAGCCGCCAGCCAAGGCGTGTATTTCGCCCGTCCGCCACGGGAATTGATCGAGCGTCTGGATCGCATGTTCCAGGGTAAGCCGGAACTCAAGGCTGAGCCCGCCTGGGAACAGGGAGAACTGCTATGAGCCGCACCTTCGCCGATTTGTTGCCCACGCCATTGGCGGCGGAAAGCCTGGCCGAACTGGCGCCGTTAACTCGCGCCGACGATCTTTTGTTGTTGCTTACCCGCTGGGTCGAGCGCGGTTGGCTGCGGGCGCTGGACAAGGCATTCGTTGCCTTTCTCCATGAACTCGCTCCTGATGATGATCCGCTGGTGTTGTTGGCCGCAGCGTTGACCAGTCATCAACTCGGTCACGGGCATGTGTGCCTGGACCTGTTCGAGACGCTCAAGGCGCCGGACTTCGCCCTGTCGTTGCCCCCTGAAGGCGATGTGCAAAGCGGCGCGATGTTGCTGCCGTCGCAATTGCTGGAAGCATTGGACGGCGCGCATTGGTGCAAGGTGCTGGCCGCCAGCAGTCTGGTGGCGCTGGCGGTGGATGGGCGTGAGGCAGCTCAGCATCGGCCGTTGGTGCTGTCGGGCAAACGCCTGTATCTGCGCCGCTACTGGGCTTACGAACGGCGCATCGACAATGCCTTGCGCCAGCGCCTGTCAGAACACGAAGCGACACCTGCAGATTTGCTCCAACGCCTGACCGGTTTGTTCGGTCCCGCCAAGCCGGGCGAGGTGATCGACTGGCAAAAACTCGCCTGTGCCCTGGCCACCCGCAGTGCGTTCAGTATCGTCACTGGCGGCCCGGGCACCGGCAAGACCACCACCGTGGTGCGCTTGCTGGCGTTGCTCCAGGCTCCGGCCGTGGAGGCTGGCAAACCGCTGCGTATTCGTCTGGCCGCGCCTACCGGCAAAGCTGCCGCGCGACTGACGGAATCCATCAGCCAGCAAGTACAAACCCTGACCGTTGCCGAAGCGGTGCGGGACAAGATTCCGTCCGACGTCACCACTGTGCACCGTCTGCTGGGCAGTCGGCCCGGCACCCGACATTTCCGTCACCACGCCGGTAATCGCTTGCCGCTGGATGTGCTGGTGGTCGATGAAGCGTCGATGATCGACCTGGAGATGATGGCCAATTTGCTCGATGCGTTGCCGGCCCATGCGCGTCTGGTGCTGCTCGGTGACAAAGACCAATTGGCCTCGGTGGAGGCGGGCGCCGTGCTGGGGGATTTGTGTCGCGACGCTGAGGCCGGTTGGTACAGCCCGCAGACGCGCCAGTGGCTGGAGACCGTCAGCGGTGAAAGCCTGGAAGGCAGCGGTTTGCATGAGGACACCGACGGCTCTCATCCCTTGGCCCAACAAGTGGTGATGCTGCGTCACTCCCGTCGATTCGGCGAAGGTAGCGGCATTGGCCAGTTAGCCCGCTGCGTCAATCAACAACTCCCCGATGAAGCGCGCAAGCTGCTGACCGAACGCAGCTTTAAAGACGTGTTTTCCCGGCCCCTCAAAGGTGAGCAGGACAAAGCGCTGGAGCGTTTACTGCTCGACGGCCATGCCGACGGGCCACACGGTTATCGGCATTACCTGAGCCTGCTGCGCAAACAGCGGCCGCCTCTCGACAGCAGTCTCGATGATCCACGCTGGACCGAGTGGGCGCGGCAAGTACTGAATGCTTTCGACACCTTCCAGTTGTTGTGCGCGGTGCGCAAAGGACCGTGGGGCGTTGAAGGCCTGAACCAGCGAGTGACTGACGCCTTGCTCAAGGCGCGGCTGATCGACAGCGACCAGCAATGGTACGAAGGGCGGCCAGTGTTGATGACTCGCAACGATTACGGCCTGGGCTTGATGAACGGCGACATCGGCATTGCGCTCAAGCTACCGGAGCGCGACGGCCCTGAGGCTGGCAAGCATGTGCTGCGTGTCGCGTTCCCGCGCAACGACGGCGAGGGCGGTGTGCGCTTTGTGCTGCCGAGCCGGCTCAATGATGTCGAGACGGTTTATGCGATGACGGTGCATAAATCCCAGGGCTCGGAATTTGCCCACACTGCGTTGATCCTGCCGGACGCTCTGAACCCGGTGTTGACCAAGGAGCTGATCTACACCGGAATCACCCGGGCCAAGGACTGGTTCACCCTGATCGAGCCTCGTGCCGGGGTGTTCGAAGAGGCCGTGCAACGCAAAGTTAAGCGCTTGAGCGGGCTGATGCTGGAACTGGAGGAGGGCGTTTAGTTTAGTCCTTGATATGCCAATCGGTTGACGACGTAAATCTGTCTGAAACGCCCGGTTTTACAGGCTCGCGGGCGTTTCGGTGCTGTGCTATCGTTGCGGCACTATTCCGTTGAATCCGAAGAGAATCCCTGCATGAAGTTGGCTGTCCGGGCGACAGAGAGCGTAATCGGCTGCAAGCGAATATTGCTTGTCGGCCTGCTCTGGTTGCTGGCCGGAATCGCATTCGCTCAGCCTGAAACCGCCGTCGGTATGGCTGACCAACGGGCGAAAGCGGTCACGCAAGTAGTGCTCGGGATTCTCAGTTATGCCCGCTGGCCTGTCGAACCCGCGCAACTGCGCCTGTGCGTAGTGGGCCCGACCGAATACACCGACGATCTGGTGAAAGGCTCGACCCAGGCCACCGGTCGTCCTGTCACCGTACGACGCCTGCTGGCCGACAACCCGGCGATTGTCGGCGAGTGCGATGCGGTCTACATCGGCAAGTTGACCGCCGATGAGCGCAGCCGCTTGTTCGCCTCGTTGATCGGTCAACCGGTGCTGAGCATCAGCGAAAGCAGCGATCAGTGCACCGTCGGCAGCCTTTTCTGTCTGCGGGTCAGCGACGATCAAGTGTCCTTCGAGGTCAATCTCGACTCCGTCGCCCGCAGTGGCGTGCGCATTCACCCGAGCGTGTTGCAACTGTCGCGCCGTAAGCCGGCGGCGCCATGAGTCTATTCAAACCGGATACTCGCCCCACGTTGCGCTCCGTCATCGGCCGCGGCCATTTGATTGTCGCGCTGGTCGGCGTGGCCATGGCCAGCGTGTCACTGACTTTGCTCGGGGTGCTGGCGTTGCGGGTGTATGCCGATCACAACCTGCACCTGATCGCGCGCTCGATCAACTACACCGTGGAAGCAGCGGTGGTGTTCAACGACAAGGCCGCTGCCACTGAAGCGCTGGCGTTGATCGCGTCCACCGAAGAAGTCGCCGATGCCCAGGTGCATGACACGCAGGGCGCTTTGCTCGCGCGTTGGCAGCGACCGGAAACCGGGTTGCTCTCCGATCTGGAAATGCAGATTGCCAAGGCCTTCCTGGAAGAACCCATCAACATGCCCATCGTCCATCAGGGCCAGGAAATCGGCAGCATCCAGCTCACCGGTCACGGTGGCAGCCTGATGCGCTTTTTGCTCAGCGGCCTGATGGGCATCGTGGTGTGCACGGCCATCAGTGCCTGGGTCGCACTGTATCTGGCGCGCCGGCAACTTCGCGCAATCACCCGCCCACTGCGCAGTCTGGCTTTCGTGGCTCACGCCGCGCGCAGCGAACGGGCCTTCGACCAGCGTGTGCCGCCCGCCGCCATCGCCGAACTGGACAACCTGGGCAACGACTTCAATGCCTTGCTCGATGAACTCGAATCCTGGCAGACCCATCTGCAAAGCGAGAATGAAACCCTGGCTCACCAGGCCAGCCATGACAGCCTCACCGGGTTGCCGAACCGGGCGTTTTTCGAAGGTCGGCTGATTCGTGCGCTGCGCAACGCGCACAAGCTCAACGAGCGCGTGGCCGTGCTGTTTCTCGACAGCGACCGGTTCAAGGAAATCAACGACAACTTCGGCCATGCCGCCGGCGATGCGGTGCTGGTAGCGGTGGCCACACGGGTTCGTGCGCAATTGCGCGAAGAAGACCTGGTGGCGCGCCTGGGCGGCGATGAGTTTGCCGTGCTGCTGACGCCGCTGCACAAGAACGAAGATGCCGAGCGGATCGCCGACAAAATCATTGCCAGCATGGAAGTGCCGATCACGTTGCCGGGCAACACCACGGTGTTGACCTCACTCAGTATCGGCATCGCCGTCTATCCCGATCACGGTGCCACTCCGGGCGCCTTGCTCAACGCCGCCGACGCGGCGATGTATCAAGCCAAGCGCCTGTCGCGAGGCGCACAGCACACGGCCGGGTCGGAGCACCCTGTCGTTCACGTTCAAACCAGGAGCTAATTTCTGTGTTCTCACTGCCTCAGCGTTCCCTGCGATTTTTCACCATCACTCTGTTCATGGCTTTATTGACATTGACCGGGTGCCAAACCGCGCCGCAAAAAGGCCTGACCCCGGCGCAGGTCGCGGTGCTCAAGCAACAAGGCTTCGAATTGACCGATGACGGCTGGGCCTTTGGCCTGTCCGGCAAAGTACTGTTTGGCAGCGACGTCGAAAGCCTGAATCCGCAAAGTACTGAAATCGTCCAGCGCATTGGCAAGTCTTTGGTAGGCATCGGGATCGAGCGAGTGCGCGTCGATGGCCACACCGACGGGTCCGGCAAAGAGTCTTACAACCAACAACTGTCCCTGCGCCGCGCGAAAAGCGTCGGCAAGGTCTTGGCCGCTGTCGGTATGAAAGAAGAGAACATCAAGCTGCAAGGGCTGGGCAGTACTGAGCCGGTGGCCTCCAACGACACACCGGCCGGCCGCACCGAGAATCGCCGGGTGTCGATCGTGGTGATCGCCGACTAATCGGCGAACACCATCTCCCGAGTGTCCCCCATCAACAGGCGCTGATTCTGCTCAGTGACTTCGCGGATGTAATCCCACAACAGGGTGATCCGCTTGAGCTTCCTCAGGTCCTCCCGGCAGTACATCCAGAACTGCCGGGTGATGTTGATCTCCGCCGGCAACACCGGTAGCAATCGCGGATCCTGGGCCGCCAGGAAGCACGGCAGAATCGCCAGCGACCGCCCTTGCTGCGCTGCCACGAACTGCGCGATCACGCTGGTGCTGCGCAGGTTGGCGCTGGCGCCGGGCAGGACGTTCGCCAGGTACAGCAGCTCAGAACTGAAGGCCAGATCGTCCACATAACTGATGAATGAATGTTTGCCCAAGTCGGCCGGGCGGCGGATCGGTGGGTGTTTGTCGAGGTAGTCCTGGGTCGCGTACAGCTGCAATTTGTAGTCGCAGAGTTTGCAGCAGACGTACGGCCCGTGTTCCGGGCGTTCCAGGGCGATGACGATGTCCGCTTCGCGTTTGGACAGGCTAATGAAGTGCGGCAGCGGCAAGATGTCCACCGAGATGGCCGGGTAGGCGTCGACGAAGTGGCTGAGCTGCGGGGTGATGAAGAAACTGCCGAAACCTTCGGTGCAGCCCATACGTACGTGACCCGACAGCGCCACGCCGGAGCCGGAAACCTGCTCGCAAGCCATGTGCAGCGTGCTTTCAATCGACTCGGCGTAACCCAGCAATCGCTGACCCTCGGCGGTCAGGACGAAGCCGCTGGTCCGGGATTTTTCGAACAGCAACGTGCCCAATGCCGCTTCCAGCGAACTGATGCGCCGGGACACGGTGGTGTAGTCCACCGCGAGGCGCTTGGCCGCGGTGCTGGCCTTGCGGGTGCGGGCGACTTCGAGGAAAAACTTGAGGTCATCCCAATTCAGCGAACCTAAAGACGTGATGTTTTTTTGCATGTTGGACCGGCTTTTATGTGCGTTCTTATTAGAAGTTTGCACATCTATACTCCAAAAACAGTCCGACAACCAATTCGCGACACACGCCTCATCTCAAGGCGACTTACACGCCTTGGCTCCCTGCATAACAATAAGTATTGGAGACCAGCATGAACGCATCGCTCACGCCTAACGAAACCACCGTCCAGAACGTCAAGCTGTTGATCGACGGCGAGTGGGTCGAGTCCCAGACCACCGAGTGGCACGAAATCATCAACCCGGCGACCCAGCAAGTGCTGGCCAGGGTTCCGTTTGCCACCGCGCAGGAAGTCGACGCCGCGATCAGCGCTGCGCATCGCGCCTTCCAGACTTGGAAGCTGACGCCGATCGGCGCGCGGATGCGCATCATGCTCAAGCTCCAGGCGTTGATTCGCGAACACTCCAAACGCATCGCCGTGGTGCTGAGTGCCGAGCAGGGCAAAACCATCGCTGATGCTGAAGGCGATATTTTCCGTGGCCTGGAAGTGGTCGAGCACGCGTGCTCCATCGGCACCCTGCAAATGGGCGAATTCGCCGAGAACGTGGCGGGCGGCGTCGACACTTACACCCTGCGTCAGCCCATCGGTGTCTGCGCCGGCATCACCCCGTTCAACTTCCCGGCGATGATTCCGCTGTGGATGTTCCCGATGGCCATCGCCTGCGGCAACACCTTCGTGCTCAAGCCGTCCGAACAGGACCCGATGTCGACCATGCTGCTGGTGGAACTGGCGATCGAGGCCGGCGTTCCGGCGGGCGTGCTTAACGTGGTTCACGGCGGCAAGGACGTGGTGGACGCGCTCTGCACTCACAAGGACATCAAGGCTGTTTCCTTCGTCGGTTCGACCGCTGTCGGCACGCACGTCTACGACCTGGCCGGCAAACACGGCAAACGCGTGCAATCGATGATGGGCGCGAAGAACCACGCCGTGGTGCTGCCGGACGCCAATCGCGAACAAACCCTCAATGCTCTGGTCGGCGCCGGTTTCGGTGCGGCCGGTCAGCGTTGCATGGCCACTTCGGTGGTGGTGCTGGTGGGCGCGGCCAAGCAATGGCTGCCGGACCTGAAAGCGCTGGCGCAGAAACTCAAAGTGAATGCGGGTAGCGAGGCGGGCACCGATGTCGGCCCGGTGATCTCGAAAAAAGCCAAGGTGCGGATTCTCGATCTGATCGAAAGCGGCATCAAGGAAGGCGCCAAACTGGAACTGGATGGTCGCGAGATCAGTGTTCCTGGCTTCGAGAAAGGCAACTTTGTCGGCCCGACCCTGTTCTCCGGTGTGACCACCGAGATGCAGATCTACACCCAGGAAATTTTCGGCCCGGTGCTGGTGGTGCTGGAAGTCGACACCCTCGATCAGGCGATTGCCCTGGTCAACGCCAACCCGTTCGGCAACGGCACGGGCCTGTTCACCCAGAGCGGTGCAGCGGCGCGTAAATTCCAGAGCGAAATCGACGTCGGCCAGGTCGGTATCAACATCCCGATTCCGGTGCCGGTGCCGTTCTTCAGCTTCACCGGTTCCCGTGGTTCGAAACTCGGCGACCTCGGTCCGTATGGCAAGCAAGTGGTGCAGTTCTACACTCAGACCAAGACTGTCACCAGTCGCTGGTTCGATGACGACAGCGTCAACGACGGTGTGAACACCACCATCAACTTGCGTTAAGGAGCCGGACATGAAAATCGCTTTTATCGGTCTCGGCAACATGGGCGCGCCGATGGCGCGCAACCTGATCAAGGCTGGCCATTCGCTGAACCTGGTCGATCTGAACAAAACCGTATTGGCCGAACTGGAGCAACTGGGCGGCAGCATCAGCGCTACGGCGCGGGAAGCGGCACAAGGCGCAGAACTGGTGATCACTATGCTGCCTGCCGCTGTGCATGTGCGTAGCGTGTGGCTCGGTGAAGATGGTGTGCTCGCCGGTATCGGCAAAGGTGTGCCGGCAGTGGATTGCAGCACCATCGATCCGCAAACCGCCCGCGACGTGGCAGCCGCTGCGGCGAAACAAGGCGTGGCGGTGGCGGATGCACCGGTTTCCGGCGGTACTGGCGGTGCAGCGGCGGGGACGCTGACCTTTATGGTTGGCGCCACTCCTGAACTGTTCGCCACCCTGCAACCGGTGTTGGCGCAGATGGGCCGCAACATCGTGCATTGCGGCGAAGTCGGCACCGGGCAGATAGCCAAGATCTGCAACAACCTGTTGCTGGCGATCTCCATGGTCGGCGTCAGTGAAGCCATGGCCTTGGGCGATGCGTTGGGGATCGATACCGGCGTGTTGGCCGGGATCATCAACAGCTCGACCGGGCGTTGCTGGAGTTCGGAGATGTACAACCCGTGGCCGGGCATCGTCGAAACGGCGCCGGCCTCGCGCGGTTACACCGGCGGTTTCGGTGCCGAACTGATGCTCAAGGATCTGGGGCTGGCCACGGAAGCGGCACGTCAGGCGCACCAACCGGTGGTGCTCGGCGCGGTGGCCCAGCAGTTGTATCAGGCGATGAGCCAGCGTGGGGAGGGTGGCAAGGACTTCTCGGCGATCATCAACAGCTATCGCAAACCCCAGTGAACCCCTGTGGGAGCGGGCTTGCTCGCGAAGGGGACGGGACATTCAACATTGATGTTGGCTGACCCACTGCCTTCGCGAGCAAGCCCGCTCCCACAAAGATTGCATGTACTTATCGATATTTTCCGAGAGACCACGTCGGGTGGTCTCTCGGTTTTTTGCATCAGGCAAACACAAAATACTTACGCACAGTCTCGACCACTTCCCACGTGCCTTTCATTCCCGGCTCAATGACGAAGATATCCCCGGCGCGCAAATGGATCGGCTCTTTACCCTCAGGGGTGATGATGCAGTAGCCCTCGCGGAAATCGCAGTATTCCCACTTCACGTATTCCACGTACCACTTGCCGGGCGTGCAGATCCAGGTGCCCATGATCTTGCTGCCGTCTTCGCTGGTGTAGGCGTTGAGGTTGACGGTGTGCGGGTCGCCTTCGAGTTTTTCCCATTTGCAGGCGTCGAGCACCGGCAGCGGGTGAGTGTCGCGAAGAACGGTGATAGGTGCGGTCATGTGGACTCCGGGCAAGCAGGCTGAAGAACTGAAGTCGCCACCCTATAGCGCCCGTTCCCCCGTCAGTTGTCTGTGCTCGACATCGACCTGCTCAGAAACGCGCGCCGGCCTCAAAGTTTTCCAGCGGACAATCGATCCTGGCGTGTTCGAGGCTGGCTTCAAATTCGATCAATTGCGCTTGCTGCTGCGACAGCGCGGCAATTTGTTCGTTGATCTCTCGCTTCTTGGCCGCAATGGCCTGTTGCGCCCTTTGTAATGGCGTCGCCGCGCCTTGATGCCCGGCGAAGATCGCTTGCAATTCCTTGAGCCGGAAACCCAATTGCTGAGCGCATTTGATAAAGATCAGCAGGTCGACGCTTTGCTGGTCGTAGACCCGGTAGTTGCCCAGACGCTGGGCGGCCGGCAGCAAGCCGATCGACTCGTAATGGCGGATGCTCTTGATAGTGGTGCCTGAACGTTGCGCGGCTTGGCCGATGTACATGAAAAGTCCCTTTTTGCCGAGGTACAGTCAGGCGCATTATCGGCAGACTCAGCGGCTGGCGATAGCCTGGGCTTGCAGCAACCAGGCTTCGCGCTGGCGGGCGCTGGAACCGAGAATCGGGCCGAAGGTGAGCGTGCGCTTGGGTTCGATACCGCAAAAGGCCAGGGTGGTTTTACGGATCTGATGCAGCCCGGGCATGCGATAGACCCAGCGGTAATACCAGGGTGGCGTGTCCATGGTGACCAGCAAGTGCGCGCTGCGACCATGCAGGAGTTTATCGGGGAAGGCTTTGCCTTCGCGGTACTTAAAGGCAAACCCCGGCAGGAATACCCGATCAAAAAAGCCCTTGAGCAACGCCGGAATTCCGCCCCACCAGATCGGATAAATCAGCGTCAGGTGTTCGGCCCACAGGATGTCGGCCTGCGCGTGGCGCAGATCGGCTTCCAGGGGTTGGATTTGCTGGTAACCCTCACGCAGGATCGGGTCGAAATCCAGTTGTCCGAGAAATAATTGCCGCACCTCATGCCCGGCGCGTAACGCTGACTGCGCATAGCGTTCGGCGAGCGCAGCGCAAAAACTGTTACTCGACGGATGGCCGAGAATCACCAGGATTTTTTTGCCCATCGTCTGCGTCCTTGAAGATCAAACCCCAAGGATAAAGTCTGCCCCTCAGGGGAGAGTCAAGGCGTGCAACAGGGCTTGGGCATAGCCGGGCAACGCAGTGAAGTCCCGTGCGCACAGCAGCAATTTGCGCTGAGCCCAAGGTTCCTTGAGGGCGGCACATTTGAACGGTTGCTGCGCCGAGCCACGTTCAACCGCCGCCAGCGGCACGATTGCCAGTCCGGCACCTCGAGCCACCATGCGCATCACGCCATCGAAGCCGTCGGCGCGGATGCGGATTTGCATGCGCAGGCCGGCGTGCAGGGCTTGTTCTTCCAGATACACCGCCAACGCGCTGTTGGCGCCGAGGCCGACGTAATCGTGGTGCAAGGTGTCGCTGAAACTGACTTCGCTGGCGTCGGACAAAGGGTGGTCATTGGGCAGGATCAGTACCAGCGGATCGTCGCGAAACGCTTGGGTCTGTAGGTCGCCGGTGTCCACGGCGTCGGAAACGATGCCGAGGTCGGCAGCTCCCTGGCGCAAGGCGTGGGTGATGCGGGTGCTGGGCAGTTCTTGCAGGTCGATGTCGAGGTTGGGATGCTCGCGCAAGAAGTCCGCGAGCAACTCCGGCAGGTATTCGGTGATCGCCGTGGTGTTGCACAACAGCCGGACCTGGCCTTTGACGCCTTTGGCGTAGTCGGCGAGGTCCTGTTGCATGCGCTCGGCTTGTTGCAGCAGTACCCTGGCGTGTTGCGCCAAGGCTTTACCGGCGGGCGTTGGCGTGACGCCGCGACGACCACGCTGCAGAAAATCGATGCCGAGCGAGGCTTCCATGGCACGGATGCGTGCGCTCGCGGCGGCCAGGGACAGATGCGTCCGACCGGCGCCGGCGGTGATGTTGCCGGTGTCGAGGATGTTCAGGTAAAGACGCAGGTCGGTGAGGTCGAAGTGCATCGTTGCCGCCTATGAAGAGTTGTTGTCTGGGCGGGCGCCATCGCGAGCAAGCTCGCTCCCACAGGGGATCTCGGTATGGCGCACTTCCAATGTGGGGAGCGAGCTTGCTCGCGATGGCGTCAGCAGCCGCAGCTCAAAACTTTAGCCTTCACCATACCAAGAGGCACCCTCAGTATATGGCAGATTTCCAACCCGACCGCCCGGGCGCAGGATAGCCCCATGAATACTCTCGCCGCGTTCTACCAAAACCTCGGTCTGGCCCTCTCCTTGCTGGTCATCGCCACATTCCTGCTGGCCGGGATGATCAAAGGCGTAATCGGCCTCGGCCTGCCAACCATCGCCATGGGCCTGCTCGGTCTGGCTATGGCGCCGTCGCAGGCTGCCGCGCTGTTGATCATCCCGGCAACCCTGACCAACGTCTGGCAACTGGCGTTCGGTGGCCACTTGCAAGGGCTGATCAAACGTCTGTGGCCCATGCTGCTGGCGATTTTCCTCGGCACCGGCGCTGGCACGCTGTGGATCGGCATGGCCGGCGGTCATTGGGTGGTGCGGGGATTGGGCGCGGCGTTGTTGCTGTACGCCTTGAGCGGTCTGTTTCTGCCGACCTTGCGGGTGGGCAGTCGCGCTGAGCGTTGGCTCGGTCCGATGTGCGGCGTGCTGACGGGCGTCATCACCTCGGCCACCGGCGTGTTCGTGATTCCGGCGGTGCCGTACCTGCAAGCTCTGGGTTTGAACAAGGATGAACTGGTACAGGCGCTGGGCCTTTCGTTCACCGTCTCGACCCTGGCGCTCGCCGCCGGCCTGTTCTGGCGCGGTGCCCTCGGCGGTGGCGAGCTGAGCGCTTCGCTGCTGGCGCTGATCCCTGCGGTGCTCGGCATGTTGCTCGGGCAATGGTTGCGTCAGCGGATCAGCGCCGTACTGTTCAAGCGCGTATTCTTCATTGGCCTCGGCGTGCTCGGCGGCCACTTGCTGATCAGCGGCTAGCCGACGACGGGCTGAGCATGTCGATGGCGCGGATGTCGAAATCCCGCTCCAGATAATCCATGCGCTGATCGCGGAACAGCTTCATGTGCGGCAGGTTCGAGTGCACGTCCAGATCCGCCTGGGACGCCCAGATCTCATAAAAGATAAACAGCGTCGGGTCCTGCTTGTCGCGCAGCATGTGGTACTCGATGCAACCGGGCTCGGCGCGGCTTGGCTCGACGTAGGCGCGAAAGAACGCTTCGAAAGCCTCGGCTTTTTCCGGTCGGGTCTTGGCCATCAGGATGAAACCCTGCACTTCACTCATCGAAATCTCCTTCCAGGTTAAGAATCGGCGCAAGTCTATGGCAACAATCGCCTATCGATTCGTGCGTATTGGTCAAATGAATTTTGTGAATTCAGCGCTTATTCCGCGCGAGGCGGATCGCTACTCTGCCGCCATCGAATTCCCACCTTCCGAGACTTCTCATGAAAAAAGTCCTCTTGCTCAATGGCGGCAAAAAGTTTGCCCACTCTGATGGCCGCTATAACTCCACCCTGCACGACACCGCACTCAGCGTGCTGGATCGCGGCGGTCTTGACGTGAAGACCACCTTCATCGACGAGGGCTACGACCTCGCTGAAGAAGTCGCCAAGTTCGTGTGGGCCGACGTGATCATTTACCAGATGCCGGGCTGGTGGATGGGCGCACCGTGGACCGTGAAGAAGTACATCGACGAAGTCTTCACCGAAGGCCACGGCAGCCTCTACGCCAGCGACGGCCGCACCCGTTCCGATGCGTCGCAAAAGTACGGCAGCGGTGGTTTGTTGCAGGGCAAGCAATACATGTTGTCCCTGACCTGGAACGCCCCGCAGCAAGCCTTCGACGACCCGACCGATTTCTTCGAAGCCAAAGGCGTGGACGCGGTGTACTTCCCGTTCCACAAGGCCAACACCTTCCTCGGCATGACCGGTTTGCCGACCTTCCTTTGCGTGGACGTGATGAAACGCCCGGACATCGAAGGCGATGTGAAGCGGTATGAGCAGCATTTGACTGAGGTGTTTGGCCTCAAGGTCTGACAGTCAGCTACTATCGAAAGTTGGAGTCTGTGGCGAGGTAGCTTTTGTGGCGAGGGGGCTTGCCCCCGTTGGGCTGCGAAGCGGCCCTAAAACCAGCACCGCAATGTTGCTTGATATACCGCATGCACAGGTTTCGCGACTGCTGCGCAGCCGAACGGGGGCAAGCCCCCTCGCCACAGTAAGCCCCTCATTCCAAGGGACTTGCCGCAGCAATATTCGATTAGAGGAATTCAGTGAAAGCCAGATCCGACGAATTGCAGATTTTCGTCTGCGTGATTGAATGTGGGTCGATCTCGGCTGCGGCCGAGCAGGTCGGGCAGACGCCGTCGGCGGTCAGCCGCACGTTGTCGCGCCTGGAAGCCAAGCTCGACACCACGCTGATCAACCGCACCACACGGCGCATGGACCTGACCGAAGAGGGCAAGTACTTCTTCGAACACGCCAAGCGGATTCTCGATCAGATGGAGGAACTCGAAGAGCGCCTCAACTCCCGTCAGCAAACCCCGTCCGGACGCCTGCGGATCAACGCCGCGTCGCCGTTCATGCTGCACGCCATCGTGCCGTACATCGATGAGTTCCGCGGTCTCTACCCGGACATCCAGCTCGAACTCAACAGCAACGACCTGATCATTGACCTGCTGGAACAAAGCACCGACATCGCCATCCGCATCGGCACACTGGCCGACTCAACCTTGCACGCGCGTTCCCTGGGTTGCAGTCCGCTGCACATCGTCGCCAGTCCGGCCTACATTGAGCAACACGGCACACCCGCCGCCGTCGCCGATCTCAACGATCACACGCTGATCGGCTTCACCCAGAACGAAGGCCTCAACCAATGGCCGCTGCGGCATGTGCACGGTGATCGCTGGCCGATCAACGCGGCAATCAACGCCTCCAGCGGCGAGACCGTGCGGCACTTGGCGCTGGCAGGCCAGGGCATCGCGTGCCTGTCGGATTTCATGACCAATGATGACCTGCGCGCCGGTCGCCTCAAGGCTGTACTGGCGGACTTCAACAGTGGTTATCGCCAACCGATCAACGCCGTGTACTACCGCAACTCGCAGCTGGCCCTGCGCATCCAGTGCTTCCTGGACTTTATCCAGGGCAAATTGGCGGTGTACGCGAACTCGGATTTCAAAGGCTGATTCGTGATCCCTGCGCAAGAGTGAATTGGGCCACCGGGGATTTTTCGACACGGATCGGTCGTTGATACTCGTTGCATCACTTATTAACGCAGGGAGTTTCTCCATGAACGTATTCGTTACCGGCGCTGCCGGTTTTATCGGCGGCTCGATCGCCACGGGTCTGGTCCAGGCTGGTCATAAAGTCACCGGTCTGGTGCGCAGCGCCGAACAAGCCAATGAGCTGACCGCGCTGGGCATCACCCCAGTGATTGGCACCCTCGATGACAGCGCACTGCTGGCCGACCAGGCCCGCGCCGCCGACGCCGTGATCAACGCCGCCAGCAGCGACCATCGCGCCGCAGTAGAAGCTTTGCTCAATGCGCTTCGCGGCTCCAACAAAGTGTTCCTGCACACCAGCGGTTCGAGCATCGTCGGTGACGCATCGGGTGGTAAATCCAGCGACGTCATCTACTACGAAGACAACCTGCCGGAACCCACCGTCGACAAAGCCGCCCGCGTGGCCATCGACAACCTGATCCTCGCGGCAGCGAAGGACGGCGTGAACTCGGCCGTTATCTGCAACACCCTGATCTACGGCAACAGCCTCGGCGTCAAACGCGACAGCGTGCAACTGCCGCGTCTGCTGAAACAGGCGCGCAAAAGCGGTGTGGTCCGTCACGTCGGCACCGGCCAGAACATCTGGTCCAACGTGCACATCGAAGACGTGGTCGCCCTGTACCTGCTGGCGCTGACCAAAAACATCCCGGGCACGTTCTACTTCGTCGAAAGCGGTGAGTCGTCGTTTATCGACATGACCACTGCCATGGCGAAAGCCCTGAACCTCGGCGAGCCGCAAGACTGGCCGCTGAAAGACGCCGAAGCCGAGTGGGGTTATGAAATGGCCAACTACGGTTTGGGTTCCAACAGCAGGGTGCGCGGCAAGCATGCCCGTGAATTGCTGGGTTGGGCGCCAAAGCGTACTTCAGTGACCGAGTGGATCTTGCACGAAATGGTGTGATGTAAACGCCCGCTGATTCTTTCACAAGTTTCAGAACAAATTAGCCCGCCGATGAGTAATAGGCTCGTCGGCGGGCTTTTTTGTGCCGGGTGAAATGATAATTTTCATGTCGATCAAGCCCCCGTAAACAGGGGAGGTTAAAGAGTTATTTAATTTCTACATAAGGCGATATTTAATTTTTAGTGGCAGCTGTATGAAGCTGTTCGGAAATTTCCTACTAGTCTGTCACCCGGACAAACACAGCCAACTTGTTGCTCAGGCATACAGCCGGATAAACAGGTCAATGTCCGTGGACTTTTTATGCAAAAGGACTTTGCGATGGCACTACACATTCTTGATGTCTTCTCGTAAAGGCATATCCCGGGCGAATCAAATGACTTCGCCTCTTCAATCTTTATGACGTTCGGCCCTTGATGCCGTTAATCCGTCCATAAACCCAGGCTAGAGCGCTGCGCTCATCGAGCGTGGGCACAGTCATCACTGGAATTGGCAAGAATAAGGAGTAGTTATGATCATTTTAGGCATTACTAACAATGATTTGTCGGGTGCCTGCCTGGTACGTGATGGTCAGATTCTTTCAGCGGTCAGTGAAGAGCGTTTTACCCGCATAAAGGATCATAAGATCTGGCCTGCAAAGTCGATTGAATTTGTATTGAGTCAAGCGGGCGTATCGCTGGAAGATGTCGATTATGTGGCCTATGGATGGAACGCCGGTTTCAGTGCGGATAAGCATCTGGAGTTGTATTTCGATCGCATCGTTGAAGAAGTCAGAAATAATCCCCAAGGGCTTGCACAGTTTCGTCAGCGTGTAACCGATGAAGTAAGCAACGATAAAGAGAAACGCGCCGAGTTTGACGAATACATTGCCGCCAATGGTTTGACCGGCAAGGCTTATTACATTGATCACCATGAATGCCATGCACTCGGTGCTTATGTCTGTTCACCGTTTGACGAGGCGTTGACCCTGACTTGCGACGGGCGCGGCGATTTCCAGTCCCTGACCGTGACTTGGTACAGCCCGACCGAAACCACTGTGTTGCAGCGTGAAACCAGCATCGACAGCCTGGGTTATTTCTATGGCCGGATTACCCACTTGCTGGGTTACAAACCCAATCGGCATGAAGGCAAAGTCACAGGCTTGGCCGCGTTTGGCGATCCGCAAAAACTGCTGGGGGTGATGCAGCAGATGATCCGTTTTGAGGACGGGCGCATCAAGGCGTGCTGCGGCGATCTGTTCCTGCCGTCCTACAACCACTACAGCGAACCGCTGGCAACCCTGTTCGCCCGGGAAACCCCGGAAGACATCGCCGCAGCGGTACAGCGTCATACCGAAAACCTGCTGGTGGCGACGGTCACGCATCACCTGGCCCAACGGGGCAGCACCAACCTGTGCCTGGCCGGTGGCGTGTTCGGTAACGTGAAACTCAATCAGCGCCTGCGGGAAATTCCCGGGGTGAAAAACGTCTATGTGCTGCCCTGCATGGGTGATGGCGGCCTGGCGCTGGCCGCGGCGGTTGGCGCGGCCTATCTGCAAAACGGCACCCGCTTCAAGAACCCGGCGATGACCCTCGGGCCGGAGTCGCGCAGTGTTTCGCAGAACATCAACCTGATCATTCGCGACTACCCTGAACTCGGCTACTACACGCCCTCGAACATCATCGAGGTCCTGACCGACGCATTGGCAGAGAGTCAGGTACTGGGCATGTTCAAGGGCAAGATGGAGTTCGGCCCGCGTTCGCTGTGCAACCGCAGCATCGTCTATCACGCCCAGGATGCCGAGGTGAACGATTGGCTCAACAAGCGCATGCACCGCACCGAGTTCATGCCGTTCGGCCCGGTCACGGCCATTGAGCAGGCGCCTGCGTGTTACGTGGGTTGGGAAGCGGATCAAGTGGCGGCGGACACCATGACCATGACCTACGATTGTCATCCGCAGTTTCGCGAGGCGAGCCCGGCGGTGGTGCACATCGATGGCACGGCCCGGCCACAGATCATTCGCCCGCAAGGCGATGCGTTTATGCACCGTTTGTTGAATGCCTGGTACGACAAGACCGGTCAGGCGGCGTTGATCAACACCTCGTTCAACCGCCATGAGGAGCCGATCGTGTGTTCTTCCCAAGATGCCCTGGATGCGTTGAAAGAAGGAATGGTCGATCTGGTGGTGATGAGTGAATCGCTGATCGTTTGGCGCAAAGGCAAAAACAGTTTCACCCAGCAACGCTTCGAGTAATGCATGGATATTTTCAGGGCTCCTGTGGAGCCCTGAATAGGAGTTTCGAGCGTATGGTTAACGAATGTATTTAATCTTTTTCGGGTTTTTTGCGGCAGAAGGGATCATCTATCCATTTTGGCCGACGTGGCTGGACTCGCTGGGTTTCAGCGCCAGCCAGATAGGCCTGTTGATTGCGGCGGCTTATTGGCCCCAGGTGTTTACCGGGGTGTTTATTACTTACGTGGCCGATTGGCGCGTGGACCAACTGCGTCTCGCGGCTTTTCTCGGGTTCTCGGCGGCGTTCTGTACGTTGCTGTTTTATTTTATGCCGGCGCACCTGTGGATTTTCGTGTGCCTGAGCGTTCTGTTTGGCGGGCTGTGGATGGTGGTGTTGCCATTGTCCGAGTCCTATCTGCTCAAGCGTGACAAACAAGCGTTGCAGAACTATGGCTGGGTCCGTGCGGTGGGCTCTTCGGCGTTTATCCTGACCTCGACCCTCGGCGGTTTGTTGTTTGCGCAATACAGCCAATCCTGGGTGCCGATCGTGATTGCGGCGAGCATGTTGTTCACCGCGCTGGCCTGTTTGCGATTGAAGCGCCAAGTCTCCAAAGCACATCTGCAACCGCTCAGCCGCACGATTAAGCGACCGGACTGGAAAGCGCTGTTCGCGCAAAAAAGTCTGTTGATCGCGATTGCGGCGGCGAGTTTTATTCAACTGAGCCACACCCTGTACTTTTCCACCGCGTCTATCGGCTGGGGCGTGAAGGGCTACTCTTCAGAGTCTATCGGGGCGTTCTGGTCGGTGGCGGTGATCGCCGAAATCACGTATTTCGCGCTCTCCAATAAAGTCCTGTCGTATTGCTCGCCGTTGTCCATCGTGATCTTTTCCAGTGTGTGTGCGGCGCTGCGCTGGGCGTTGTTTTCCAACAGTGATGCGATGTCGGTAATCCTGTTGGGGCAGTGCCTGCATGCCTTGAGTTTTGCCGCCTATCACTCGGCGATCATGAGGTTTATTCGCGACCATGCGCCGCAGGATATCCAGGTCTTTACCCAGGGCGTTTATTACTCCCTGGCCGTTGCGCTGCCCATGGGCCTGGCCACGCCTTTTGCCGGCTATTTGTATGAAACGCAGCCGCAGTGGTCCTACTACGTGATGGCGCTGTTCGCCTTGATCGGCACAGTGCTGGCGTTTATTGCTCATCAGAGGATGCGAAATTCAACTCATGACACAACGAACGTTTACAGCCGTCTGCTTTGATATGGATGGCGTACTTATCCAGTCCCGCGAAGTCATTGAATTCGCCTGGACCACCGTCGCGCGGCACCACGGTGTGGCCGTCGATCAGGCATTTATCAACGACCACATCCACGGTCGCCCGGGCGGCCACACCTTGCAGGCCCTGTTCGGCCAGTTTGACGAGCAGAAACGCCTGATGATCAAAAAGGAAGTCGACGCCATCGAGCAGGTTTCGACCTGTGATCTGGTACCGGGTGTCGCTACGTTTATCGCCCAGTTGAAGGCGTGCGCGGTGCCCATGGCGCTGGTCACCAGCAGTTGGCGAGAGCGCGTCGACAACGTCTTGCAGCAACACGACCTGACCTCGGCTTTCGACAGCATCATCTGTCGGGATGATGTGCGTCGTGGCAAACCGGCGCCCGACGCCTACCGCTTGGCGGCGGCACAATTGGAGCGTCAGAGCGATGAATGCCTGGTGTTCGAAGACTCTGTCAGCGGCGTACGGGCGGCCGTCAGTAGCGGCGCGCTGTGCATCGGTATCGGCGACGATCAATCGTTGCCCGGTCACGGCGCAACACAGTTGCACGCGGATTTCACGGTGCTTCCGGTTTCGATGACCGAGCTGGGAAAACACGCCTATGCTGACGGCGGTTTGTTTATCAGCGGGCCGGTTGCCCGCAGGTTTGCTCACTCATGACGCTCACATTGCAACACGCCACGGTCCTCTGGGACTTCCTCGGCGCGGGGCGCCAACATCGGGATAGCGAGCTGATCGTGGTCTGTGGATCGTACGATCTACGGGTCTGCGATTACGCTTGCGAGCTGCTGAAAAACGGCGTCGCCCCGCATCTTTTGTTTACCGGCAATACCGGAAACTGGACGAAGCATTTGTGGGAAAGAACTGAAGCCGACATTTTTGCGCAACGGGCGCTGGCGCTGGGTGTGACGGCGGATCAATTCACCCTGGAGCCTCGCGCCACCAACTTCGCCGAGAACATCGCGTTTGCCAAGGCACTGTTTCCGCAGGTGCGCCGCGCGACCTTCCTGACCAAGCCGAACTCGATTCGCCGCGTGGCCCTGACCCTGCCCATTCAGTGGCCGGGGCTCGAGGCTTGCGTAGATGCGCCGTCGTTCGGTTTTCCCGGCGAGGTCAGTAACCTGATCGGCGTCCTGGGGTTGATCGACGAAATGGTCGGTGATGTGCACCGCATCATGGTTTACCCTTCGTTGGGCTTTCAGGCCGAGCAGGTGATTCCCGAAAACGTCCAGGTCGCCTGGCGTTATCTGGTGGAGCAAGGCTTCGATCACCATTTGATCAAAGGCAGGAGCTGACCCAAGGAGACTGAGATGTTGTACGACACGCTGATCCGCAATGCCCTCATCATTGACGGCAGCAACCACCCCGGCTATCCCGCTGATTTGGCGATATTGGATGGCCGCATTGCGCGCATCGGCGACTTGCATGACGCCCGCGCCACAGCAGAAATCGACGCTGCCGGCCGGGTGTTGGCACCGGGTTTTGTTGACGTGCACACTCATGACGACACCGTGGTGATCCGTCAGCCGCAGATGCTGCCCAAGCTCAGCCAAGGCGTGACCACGGTTATTGTCGGCAACTGCGGGATCAGCGCCTCGCCGGTCAGTTTGCGCGGCGATCCGCCGGACCCGATGAACCTGCTCGGCACGCGTGCGGCGTTTGTTTATCCAACGTTCCGCGACTACCGCACGGCGGTCGAAGCGGCGAATACCACGCTCAACGTGGCGGCGCTGGTGGGTCACACGGCGTTGCGCAGCAACCACCTCGACGACCTGTTTCGCACTGCAACTGCCGATGAAATCAACGCGATGCGCGAGCAACTGCGTGAAAGCCTCGAGGCCGGCGCGTTGGGGTTATCCACAGGCCTGGCGTACGCGAGCGCGTTCTCGGCGTCGACCGATGAAGTCATGCAACTGACCGAAGAGCTGACGGCTTTCGGCGCGGTCTACACCACCCATTTGCGCAGTGAGTTCGAACCGGTGCTGGAGGCCATGGACGAAGCGTTCCAGATTGGCCGTCACGCGAAAGCCCCGGTGATCGTTTCCCACCTCAAGTGTGCTGGCGTCGGCAATTGGGGCCGCAGTCCACAGTTGTTGGCCTCCCTTGAACACGCCGCCAAAACTCACCCGGTGGGCTGCGATTGTTATCCCTACGCGGCGAGTTCCTCGACCCTGGACCTCAAGCAAGTCACCGATGCTCATCGCATCACCATCACCTGGTCGACGCCGCATCCGGAGGTAAGTGGCCGCGATTTGATCGACATCGCCAAAGAATGGGGCATGCCGCTGCTCGATGCCGCGCGACGCCTGCAGCCGGCGGGCGCGGTGTATTACGGCATGGATGAGGCAGATGTACGGCGGATCCTCGCGCATCCTTTGTCGATGGTGGGTTCCGACGGTTTGCCGGAAGACCCGTTTCCGCATCCACGCTTGTGGGGCGCGTTCCCTCGGGTGCTCGGACATTTCAGCCGTGATGTCGGGCTGTTTCCGCTGCACACCGCCGTGCACAAGATGACCGGGTTGTCGGCGGCGCGTTTTGGCCTGAAGGAGCGGGGTGAAATTCGAGAAGGCTACTGGGCGGACTTGGTGTTGTTTGACCCGCTGGCCATTCGCGATGTGGCGGATTTTCATGACCCGCAACGGGCGGCGGAAGGGATTGACGGGGTGTGGGTCAACGGTGCACTGAGTTATGTGGATGGCCAGGCGAACGGGCGCAGGGAAGGGCGGTTTCTGGCGCGGGATGGGGATTTGCGGGATGGCTTTCAGTAAGCATTTCGAGTGGTGCGTCACACTGATGGCACTGTGCAATTAAAGAAAGCCATCGCCAAGCCGAAGTGCTGACATCCAGCCCAGCTACACTGGGCTATTCCAACCAGGGAGCACCCCCATGAGCTTCGGCAAAACCACTCCGATCCTGCGGATCTTCGATGAAGCCAAGGCAGTGGCGTTCTACGTCGACTTCCTGGGGTTCAAGATCGACTGGCAGCACCGCTTCGAAGCCAACTTCCCACTCTACCTGCAAGTCTCCCGGGGCGAATGCGTGCTGCACCTGTCCGAACACCACGGCGACGCCACACCGGGCTCGGCACTGCGTATCGAGACCGACGAACTGGAAGCGTTCCAGCAGCAATTGGTCGCCAAGGAATACATGTTTGCCAAACCCCAGATCCAGGCCATGCCGTGGGGCAGCCAGGACATGACCGTGACCGATCCGTTCGGGAATCGGTTGGTGTTTACCAATGCGATCAGTGTTTGAAAGTGGACTACAACCGATTCTCTCGGTTGTGCGTTAGATAGCCTTCGCGAGCAGGCTCGCTCCCACAAGGGAGGCGATATCGATCACATATTTTGTGAACACCCACCCTCCACTGTGGGAGCGAGCCTGCTCGCGAAGAGACGTCACATCCAGCGAAGTTGTTGACTGACCCACCGCTTTCGCGAGCAAGCCCGCTCCCACACTTTGAAATGCATTCCAATGTGGGAGCAGGCTTGCTCGCGAATGGTTCTTTCATTCACCGCACAGTGAAGGTCAGACCCGGAAGTGGCTGACCATCTGTTGCAACTGACCGCCCAACCGCGCGAGTTCCACGCTGGATTTTGCGGTTTCGTCGCTGGCGGCGGCGGTCTGTTCGGAGACGTCGCGCACGTTGATGATGCTGCGGCTGATTTCTTCAGCCACGGCGCTTTGCTCTTCGGCGGCAGCGGCGATCTGCTGGTTCATCGACTGGATGTTCGACACCGTGCGGGTGATGTTTTCCAGGGAGACGCCGGCCTTGCGGGTCAGGGCGACGCTGCTGTCGGTCAGGGCGCGGCTGTTGTTCATTACCGCCGACACTTGTTGGGTGCCGTTCTGCAGACCGGCCACCAGGCCTTCGATTTCTTCGGTGGATTTCTGCGTGCGTTGGGCCAGGCCACGGACCTCGTCGGCCACTACGGCAAAACCACGACCGGCTTCACCGGCACGGGCCGCTTCGATTGCCGCGTTGAGCGCCAGCAGGTTGGTCTGTTCGGCCACAGCCTTGATCACGTCCATGACGCTGCCGATCTTGTCGCTTTCCTGTTGCAGCACGCTCATGGCTTGGGTGGAACGTGCCACTTCGGTGGCCAGGCGTTCGATCTGGGCGATGGCTTCGTTGACCACTTTGTCGCCTTCGCGGGCTTCGCCGTCAGCGGCGGCGGCAGCCTGGGAGGCTTCTTCGGCGTTACGCGCGACTTCCTGCACGGTGGCGGTCATCTCGTGCATCGCGGTGGCCACCTGATCGGTTTCGATCTTCTGGCTGTTGACCCCGGCGCTGGTCTGTTCGGTCACGGCCGACAACTCTTCGGCGGCGCTGGCGATCTGGGTGACGCCGTCGCGGATGCCGCTGATCAGGTCCCGCAGGGTCACGCCCATGCGGCCGATGCCTTGCTGCAACACACCGAGTTCGTCGCGGCGGGTGACTTTGACGTCTTGGGTCAGGTCGCCGCTGGCAATACGGTCGACCACGGTCATGGTGTCACGCAACGGACCGGTGATCTGACGGGTGATGACCACGGCAGCGATCACGCCGACCAGCAATGCGAGCAAGGTGCTGATCAGTTGCAGGGTGCGCGCCTGGGCACTTTCGACGTCACGACGATCGAGCTGGAATTGATACAGCTTGTCGCTCAGGTCAACGATGGCGGTGCCCTGGTCGGTCATTTCCTTGCGCGCCTGCACGGCATCGGTGCTGGCGGCTTTGTAAGCCATCAGGGCGCTGCGGTAGTTGGTCAGCGCGGTGTCCAGCTGACGCAGGGTGTCTTGCTGGGTGTCGGCGAAATGCACGTTCAGCGGCTTCAGGCTGGCGATGGCCGCGTCCAGTTGGCCGATGGCTTTTTGCTCGGTCTCGGCGTTGGTGCTGGCGGTGTAGCCACGCACTTCGTAACGCGCGAGCATGAACGCTTCCTTGGCCTGGGTGATGGCCTGGAACTGTTCGAAACGCTGATCGCTCAGGGGCATGTCCTGCACGCGGGTGCTGATGGTGTTGATCAGCGCGCTGGCGTTTTCGGCGTTGGCGCCCATGGCGTCGCGGGCGCTGTTACCGGTGCGGTAGGCGCTGCGCATTTTGTTCAGGGACGTCTGGTAGGCGGCGATGGTCGCGGCCTGCTCTTTGAGCATCTTGACGTTTTCAGGGTTTTTGAAGCTGCCCAGCAAAGCGGTTTGCTGAGTCACAAAACTGTCGAGGGTGGTCTGTACGTTTTGCGCGGCGGTTTCGTCGCCGTTGGTCAGCATGTATTGCAGGCGCACCACGCGCAGCTTGGTCAGGCCGGCATTGAGCTGGGTGATATCGCTCATCCAGTTGCTGCGGTCAATCAAGCCGCCCAGGCTCGTCCAGCCGGTCAGGGCGAGGATGCAGGTCAGTGCCAGGACCAGGCCGAACCCCAGGCCGAGTTTCATATTCACACTGATGTTACCGAACCAGCTATTCATCACAATTCCTCCAGGAACGTAGTGTTTCTTTATCGTCAGTTGGCTGGAAGATTGTTGTTTTTAGGTGCCAGCAAGGTGTGTTGCAGACCTGTATCGGCAGCAATCCCGAGAGCTGAAAGGTTTTTGTCGGACAGATCCTGTAACAAGACTTGTGGCAGGTCTTAAGCTTTTTTTCACATGGGTTTCACCTGCTGGCGACGCCTGCCTCTCTACCCTCGCGGCATCTAATGACAGGTGCGACATGCCGGCGGGGCGGCTTTTTGTGGAATTGAGACTGAGTCTGTTCGGGATAAAACGCTCGATTGATCTGAGCTTTTTTGCCCGCTATCGCAATGCCTGGGTGGTACTCGCCTCGGCGCTGTTGGTCATTCCACTGACGCTCTGGCTGCTGGCGCCCGCCGCTGTCCCTGATTTGGCCCATGGCAATGTGGCCGGTGCCAAAGCGTTGATGTCGGGTTGGGCCAAGGGCGACATGATCGTGCTGGTGCGTCACGTCGAGCGATGCGATCACTCCACGGCTGCCTGTTTGAGCGGCAACGATGGCATCACCGATCGCTCCCGCGGCGTTGCGGTGGCCGTCGGTTCTCATTTCGAACGCCTGGGCCTGTCCAAGGCCGATATCTACAACAGCCCGATGGTGCGTACCGCGCAGACCGCCGGCTACATGTTCAACTCGGTGGGCGTGGGTGAAGACTGGTTGATCAGTTGCAAGGGCACGATGCTGCGCGACGCTCTTGCGCACAAGGTGCCGGGCCGCAACCTGATCCTGGTGACCCACAGCGAGTGCATGACCGAACTGGAAAAAAGTATGAACGTTTCGACAGACACGCTGGGTTATGGCGCCTCGCTGTTCGTTTCCACCGAAACCCCGCAAGCGCCCACCATTCTCGGTTACATCGAGGCCTCTGACTGGCGCTCGGTGACGACCCGATAATTTTTATGACTCATATTTCTTTGGTTCAGGACTGACAATGCAGACTGTTTCCCCTTACCGCTTTTACTGGGTGAACTTCGGTATTCCACTGGCCTGCGCGGCGGTGGTGTTCCTGATGTTCGACATGACCAAAATCGACATCGCCTTCAGCAATCTGCTGTTTGATCCGGTCAGCCAGACCTTCCCGCTGGACAAGGTGCACTTCTTTGAAAAGCTCACCCACAAGTGGGCGCGGATCATTCCGAACTGGACGGCGGAAATCGCTTTGATCGGCGCGATGTTGTCGTTCGTCTGGCCGCTGATCAACCCGCAAAAGCGTCCTCGGCTTGGCGGTTTTCTTGAGCGCAGTAAAGTCGCGCCGGTGCTGCGATTTGCTCACGGGCACCGTAGGGATTTTCTGTTTGTGGTGTTCGCATTTGCCATTTGCACTGGCGTGATCCATTTCCTCAAGGCCCACACCAGCGTGTATTGCCCGATTGAAACCACCCTGTATGGCGGCAAACTCGCCCATGTGGAGTGGTACAACAATTTCCAATTGTTCAAAGAGGCGGGCGACGGTCGCTGCTGGCCGGGCGGGCATGCCTCGGGCGGGTTCACCATGCTGGCGTTGTATTTTGTGGCACGTCGTTATCGCTGGCGCTTTGCTAAAGCCGTGATGTGGGGCTCGTTGTTGCTGGGTTTCATCTACGGCACTACGCGGGTCCTGCAGGGATGGCACTACATGTCCCACACGTTCTGGGCCGGGATCTTTGTGTGGCTGGCGTGTTTGCTGACGGCGCTGGCGTTTTATGGGCGGGCGCGGTTGGAAGTGCCGGTGTTGCAGCGGCATGAGCGGGCAGAACCGGTTGCGCAGGCGCAGGTTGCTGGCTGACCAACATTTTGAATGAAAAAACCCGCCAGCCCTGATCGAGGGTGGCGGGTTTTTTGTTGTCTGGCTGAGGCTTGTGGTGGCTGGGAGATTGCCTTCGCGGGCAAGCCTTGCTCCTACAGGGGATCAGCGGATCTGTAGGAGCGAGGCTTGCCCGCGAAGAACGATAACGCGGTCCATCTGAAAAGACTCACTCCCCAACGAAGTAGTACGGCTGCCGCCCGACCATCATGACCTTAAGCACCTTCAACGGTGCCACCGGCTCACTCTCACCCGCTATGACCGCCACGTTCGTCGGTGAAGCGGTCAGAAACGCATGCAACTGCGCCCCAGTGTCCAACCCCTTGATTACCCGCTGGGTATAAAACACGCTGGCACCACCGACCCGCTCGTCCGCCTGGAACAGTGCAACGTTTTGCCCATTGGCTTGCAGCGCTTGAATCTGCTCGACCAGAGGCACGAACGACAGCTTGCGATCCGCGTGGGGCAGCAGCCATTGCGCGCTGATCAGATAACAACCGACCACTACCACCAACAAACCACCGATCAAAGCATGCCGGTGACGTGCGATGCGGCCGATCAGGCTTGAAGCACCTTCGTGGGCCTGCAACTTTTCATACAACACCCGCGCATATTCGGCAGCGATCACCGCCGCAGCCGGCGCCAGGGACATCAGGTAGACCGTGCGCTTGCTCGACGCCAGGGTCAGCATCAGGAACTGCGCCAGTATCCACACCGTGAAAAACAGCAAATACCGATTGGCCATCAGGCTTTTACGAAAGTGCCACAGGCCCAGATACACCAGAATGTTCCAAGGGAGAAAGGCTTGGGGCAGTTTGATCAGGTAGTAATAGAACGGCTCGTAATGCCCCGCCTCGACGAAGGAACCGCTGAAGCGCCCGACACTGTTGGTCAGCAGCACTTCTGTGACCGCGTGAGCGCCGCCGCGTTGATACAGCACCACGAGCCAGATCAGCAGCGGGATCAAACCCGCCAGCGTCAACAGGCCCGGGCGCAGCCAGTCGCCGACCTTCAGGCGTTTATCCATCAGACTCTCGGCCAGCAGGAACGAGAAGATAACCACCCCCGGCATGGCCAGGCCCAGCACGCCTTTGCTCAGGGTGGCGATGGTAATCCCGGCGACAAACAGCAGCGAGGTACCGACGGTCGAATGCCGCAGCCCCTGGAAAAACCCCAGCAATGCCATGGTCACGCCAAGGGTCAGCAAGCCGTCCTCACCGACGCCACGGGTGTTGCTCCAATAACTGGCCATGGTCGCCAGCATAAAACCCGCGCTCCAGGCCACGGCCTTGGGCCGGCCAAACCGGCGCAGCATGCCGTACAACACCATCACGCTGAACAACCCGGCAAACGCCGACGCCAGTCGCACGGCCCACGGCGTGCCGCCAAATGCACGGATCGCTCCGGCATCGAGCCACAAGCTCAGGGGCGGTTTCTCCAGGAAGGGTTCGCCAAACAGGCGAGGGGTTACCCAGTCATTATCGACGTGCATTTCCATGGCGATCCCGGCGACCCGGGCTTCGGTGGAACCTTGCAGTTGATGATTGCCCAGGGCGAAGAAAAACAGCAGCGCGGCAAGCAGAAACAAAGAGGAGACGGCTCGTGACATGGGCTTCTGGCTACCGGACAGGGAACGGGAAGCCCGAGCATACGGGGTGAATACTTAACAAATTGTGAACGGCTGCGAAGTATTACGCGAGAGGTCTGGACCAGCGCTGTTCCGGTGTTTCAAAGCGATCATTGATCAACGCCGTCAGCACATGATCCTGCCAGCGCCCGGCGATGCTCAGGTAAGCCTTGGCGTAACCCTCACGTTCAAATCCCAGGCGTTCCAGCAGCCGCGCACTGCGTTCATTGCCGGGAATGTAGTTGGCCATGATCCGGTGCAGTTTCTGCTCATCGAACATATAGCCGATGCCCGCTTCCAGTGCTTCCTGCATCAAGCCCTGGCCTTGATGCGCTTCGTCGATGTGGTAACCAAGGTAGCAAGCCTGGAACGCTCCGCGCGTAATGCCGCTGAAATTGCACGCGCCGATCATTTGGCCGCTGTCCAGATCCAGCAGTGCGAAGTGCACCGCCAAACCGGCGATCAAAGCGCTGGCTTGTATTTCGAGGCGCGGGCGAATGCGTTCAGGACTGTGGTAATCGGCGGGGCGAATCGGTGACCAGCGGGCCAGGTGCCGCTGGTTGCGCCGATAGAAGTCGCTTTCCAGCGCCGCCTCTTCAGGGGCGAGGACGGCCAGCGTCAGGCGTTTACAGGGCAGGGTCAGCAGCGGCATGGGCGCTCCGGGTTACGGGGTCGATGCGCAAGCATTGCGTGGTCAGCGGAAAAACTCAAACCACCAGCGGCAATGTCACGATAAAGGTGCTGCCCCGGCCATCGCCATCGCTGATGCCGACAACGGTGCCGCCATGGGCTTCGACCAATTCACGCACCACGGTCAGGCCGATGCCCAGGCCCGCGCCGTTGAAGCCGATAGCATGCACGTCTTGCACAAACGGCTCGAAGATATACGGCAGGGCCTGGGCGGAAATGCCGATGCCGTCATCGCAAATGCGCATCTCCAGCACATCGTCCGTAGTCGTGACCGACAGCGTGACATTACCCCCGGCCGGTGTGTATTTGGCTGCGTTGCCCAGCAGGTTGCCGAGGATCTGCGTAAGCCGCACCGGATCACCGTCCACCGACAGCGCGCAAGCGGGCAGTTCAGCGTTGAAGTGCAGGTGTCGGGTGTTCATCACCGGCCTGCACACGTCGATGGCGCTCTGGATGATCTGCACCATGTCGACGATCTCGCAATCGAGGCGCAACTTGCCGGTGCTGGCGCGGGACACGTCGAGCAAATCGTCCACCAGCCGCGACATGTGCGCCACCTGGCTTTCGATCAGCGCCTGCATGCGCGGCAACTCTTCGGCGGGCACCCGCACCAGGCGGCCGGCGATCATGCTGATGGGCGTCAGCGGGTTGCGCAATTCATGGGCGACCAGGGTGAGGATGTTGCGTTGCTGCGACAGCGTATGTTCTGCCGAGGCTTGCAGGTTCTGCGCGCTGAGGGCGGCGATCACCAATTGGGCGTTGGCCTCGCGCATTTCAAGGAACAGCCGTTGCTCTTCTTTCGAGCGCTGGGGTTTTTCCGCGTCCGTTTGCGCCAGCAGAATCGCCAACACCAGTTGCTGATTGGCTTCGACCAGTTGTTCGATTTGCTGGGCGTCCACCAAACGGTTGTTGGTGTCGCTCAGTTCTTTCTGCAGCGCCGCCAGCACCGCGCGGGCTTCGACGGTTTTCTGGCCGAGCAGGAACAACTCGCGAGCAGCCGTAGCCATCGCTTGTGCATTCGCGCCATTGGCCTCAGTCATGATCCTGGCTTACACCCTGTCTTTGCTGCGCTGCCGGGTCGGCCGGCCGCCGAGTAGCCCTTCCTGGTCCGGCAGCATCTCGCCAATCTGCAGGCCGTTATCGTCAATGTGGTACTGGCGCAGCTCATCGGAGTGAGCGCTGGCGCGTACCTTGACCACCGCCATGATGCGCAACAGACGGCTCTCTACTTCAATGTAGCGTTGCACGATGATGGCGTCGGTCAGAAACGCTGTGCCGTAGGGGCTAAAGCGCAGGTCGGTGTAGCGGTCTTCCAGCTCCGAGGTCATCAGAACGCTGACCCCGGCGCTGGTCAGCGCGGTGACCATGCGTGACAGCGATTCGCGAAAGTCTTCGCGGAAGGTCGGGGCCAGTGCCAGCTCGAAGCCCGACAACGAATCGATGACCACCCGGGTGGCGTTCAGTCGACGGATCTCGCTGAGCAGCAACTGGACGATTTCATCGATGGACAGGTCCGGTGCACGGCTATCCACCAGGCCGACCTGACCCTTCTGGATCAAACTGGCCAGCGTAGCGTTTTGCGAATGGTTGGGCCGTTGTTCAAACACGGCGATCACGCCGGTTTCGCCATTGCGTGCGCCTTCGGCGAGGAAGGTCGCCGCCAGAATGCTTTTGCCCGAACCCGACGGCCCGGCCACCAGCAACGAATAACCCCGGGGTAAACCGCCGCCGAGCATCTCGTCGAGCTGCGGCACGCCCATTTTCAGGCGTTTGATCGGGAATTCCAGCGGTGCTTCAACCGGGCTGAGTGGGGCGGGCGCGAAGACTTTGATCCCCGATGTGGCAATACGGAAGGTGTGCAGCCCCGGCAATGTCGGCTGGCCGCGCATCTTCATGATTTCCATCTTGCGCACCATTGAGTTGCGCTGAACGCTCTGGCGCAGCCAGATCAGGCCATCGGCCACAGTGAAAATCGGGTTGGTGTCGGTTTCGGTGAAGTATTCGCCAATCAGGAAGGTCGTCGCCTGCCAGGTGGTCATCAACATGCCTAGTTGCTGAACGAACTGCGGCAGGTTGTTGTTGGGGTTGTCCTGGGTCTGGCTGGCCAGGACCACGGAGCGGAACGAATCGACAAACACCAGCGACGGCGAGTGAGCCTCTACCTCGCTGACGATGCGCCGCAGCACCTCGTCCAGATCCCCGGCCAGGGTATCGTCGGCCAGGTTGACGTAGCGAATCGACTGATTGATCGCTTCGCTGTCGAAAAAGTCGAATTGCTGCTGATAGCGCAGCATCTTCAGCGGCGGCTCGCCGAGTACGGTAAAGAACAATGCCGGGCGTTCAGGCGTCGCCAGGGCAAACATCATCTGGTGCGCCAGGGTGGTTTTGCCGCAGCCAGGAGGACCGGCGATCAGGTTGAACGAAAATTCCGGCAAACCTCCGCCCAGCACCTCGTCCAGGCCTGGCACGCCGGTGGCCAGACGGTTGATAGTCACTTTGGTGCTCATGGCAAAGTTTCCTGCGAAGGGGTGTCGCTCAAAGAAGGTTCCCACCAGCTACGAAGCAAACGTGCGGTGAGCGAGGGCCCGATCAGCGTGGTCAGCAACTCGTAAAACGTAGTCAGCAACACTTCACCGAAAAACAGCGCATCGACTTCGTTTTGCTCGACGAGTACGGATTTGAGGGCAATCAGATCCAGCGCGGCCTGGACACTGCCAAAGGTGTCGGCCAGACGCGGATGAGTGGAAGCGCACAGATGGAGGCTGCGACGGTATAGCGCGACAACCCCTTGCTGGCCGATGATCGGCGTCAGGGCTGCGTTCATATCCTGCAAGGTGGTAACGATCGCCTGGGCAATCCTTGCGGGGTCAGCGTTGGGACCAACACGGTGCGCCAGAGAAGCTACGATCTGGCGGCTCTCTTCGCTCAGCGTGGACATGGCTAACTGATATCTGATTGACAGAACTTGATGGTACACCCTATGGGGAGGGTGGACGTGATTTGCATCAACGATAAAATCACGCCCCGCAAACAGGGGCCTTCGAGCCTGTCGGGTCTGAAAAATTCCACGACTTACCGCACAAATATCTAAACGTCGCTGATGACGGACGCTGTTTTAAGGATGAAATATGGAGCTCTCGTTACCAACGGATTTGCCCTTGATGAGTTTGCGGGCGCCGGACCCAGTCTTGTGCACAGCACTGCAGGATGCGCTGAATCTCAGTTTTGCAGCGCATTCCGAGTTTCTGCCCTGGGCCAAGCCCTATACCAGCGAGGATCAAGCGCGGGCATTCATGCTGCGCTCGGTCGATGACTTCAACAGTGAAACAGGCGAGCGGCGGTTTTTTATCGTCGCGGATCGGGGCGCGGCGATCATCGGCTGCATTGGCCTGAAGCCTCGGGGGCGCAATCGCCATGAGGTGGGGTATTGGGCCAATACCGAGTATTCGGGCAAAGGTTACATGCGCCGGGCGCTGGAAGCGTTGGTCAAAAGCCTGCCTGGCCAGACGTTTTACCTGACCACATCCTCGGCAAACCTGCCCAGTCAGCGGCTGGCGGTGGCGGCAGGGTTTCAGTTGATCAGGGTGTTTGCGCGAGCGCGGCAGACATCAGGTCATGGCGTTCAGGACACTTACTTGTATCGCTTGAAACACCTGTAGGCGCAGCCGTCGGGGGCCAATCGCGAGGCAAAAAAAAGCCCGCGGGAGGGCGGGCAAACCGTAGTTTCTTGAATGAGCGAGGGCAATGTACCGGTTGGCGCGGGGCGATAGGGTGAAGAAAAATTCATCTACGTTAACGCCTCGGCCAATAGCAGCCTCTAGGGCAGATGATCCGCCGCAAAATCGGCATCTGAACGCGCCCTTAAGCGACCCTTGCGACACGCCTGCTGGAAGCGCTCGAAGTCCTGCTCGTTCTGTTTGGTATAGCCTTCGGCGTACTTGAAGAGCGCATCGGCCAGTGCATCGCTTTTGCCGATGTAGCCGCTGATCTGCGCGGCGTGTCCTGAGGATTTGGCGTGGGCTCGGGCCAAGGCACGGCCACAGGTGCGTGCGTAGGCGGCGAAGGTGGGTGCATCGAACGTCTCGAGCTCCGCCGAGACTTTCATGTCGCGTAATTGGCGTACATAAAAATGTCGACCACTCGGCCCGGTGGTCCAGCCGAGGAACAGGTCGCTGGCCGATTGCATCAGCCGTTGGCCGTTCACCACACGCTGGCCGTTGTGCTGCACCCGCGACTTGGTCTTGACGTAACCGGCGAGTACCGAGCGCCGCGCTTCCTTGAATTGCAGGAACAACGGGTTCTCCTGTTCGTCAGTCAACAGCGCCACCAGGCAACGGGTGCCGACACTGCCCACACCCACCACTTTGAACGCCATGTCGTGGGCATGAAACCGTGACAACAACTCACGACGGTCCGCTTGCAGCGTGGCCCGATAGTCGCCCATGAAGGTGTCGAAGAGTGGCTTCCAGTCCGAGAGACGCAGCCAGTCATCGTCGGCATCCAGCAGCGTCGTGGTGGTGTGCAGGTGGAAGATTTCCGGCAAGTCATCGCGAATCGTCAGACGGCCGTGTGCATCGCGTTCGCAGATTTTTGGCAGCAACTCGGCATGGGTGCGGCGCTCGGCCTTCTCGATGGCCCGCTCCACATGTTCCAGGGTGGCTTTGCTCGCTTGCTCCAGTAAATCGTCGTAGCTGATGGACTCGTACCAGGTTTCCAGTGCGCTCTGTTCGGCGCACTCGGTCATGGTCTTCTGATAGGCCGCGACCACTTGGCGGCAGACATCTTCCTCGACCGTCTCACCATGGCGCAGATCTCGCGCCGCAATCAAAAAACTCGCCACCAACCTTTTAAGGTCCCACTCCCACGGCCCCGGATGCGCTTCGTCGAAGTCGTTGACGCTAAACAGCAGATTGCGCTCGGGCGTGGCAAAACCGCCGAAGTTCATCAAGTGACTGTCGCCACAGATCGGCGAAATCAGGCCCATGCTCGACGTGCCCGCCAGGTCATGGGCCTGGAGCAGCGCGTTACCGCGATAGAAGGTGAACGGGGAAACCAGCATGCGCCCGTAGCGCAACTCGACCAGCGATTTTATCCGGCCCTCGCTGGATGCCTTGATCAGCGGCAGTGGGTCGCGATCAATATTGCCCAAGGCCGATTGCGTGTTGCGGGGGCAGGTTTTTCGCGCGTCCTTGCCTTGTTTGAGGCGGTCTTTGAGGTTGGTCATGGGGGTATTCGGTCCGCGTTGGGGAGGGCGTGTGCGGAGTGAGTGTAGAAGGGGCTCGGCGTGACGTTGTAATCGTTGAAGTGAAAAAAGCCCGGTGGAGGCCGGGCTTTACATCTTTATCTGATCAAACTTTCCGTGTGTGGGGAATTTCCACGGCACGCGAAAGGCAGCTCCGCCACGGATCAACTCGGCTTGATTCATGATCGCGGGCCACCAACGCACCAGATTATGGGCTTTGTTCCAATAGGATTCGTTCCCCCAGTGCTTGGCCAGGCAGAAAATAGGTAGTCCGCATTCGCGGAACGCTCTCTTTTCGATATCACCTTTTGTAAATTTGTCTTGAGAAATGACAGCCCATCCGCCTTCATCGCTTAGCGTTGAAATCCACTCGATATCTGCGGTGCCCTGTGGGAATTTATCTTTTAAAGGCAATACCGAATGCCCTTCGGCGTGAGCTTTGGTCAGTTCATTCAACGCACGGGCCAAGGCGGGTGGCAGATTATTATCCAATAGGAACTTCAAGCCGCCATGCTCTGCTCAAAACGTACGGCTGCCGCAACTGAGGAAGTGGGGATCTCGTATAGAAGTGCTACACGCTTGGTACTCTGACCTTCAGTTTTATAAGCACTAAAAATAGCTGCCGTGTCGATTCCCACGGTAGTGAGAACGGGCTTTCCGAAATTTCTGGAAGGGTCTAGAACAATGGCCTTACTGCGCGTTACCGGATACCAACGTTGAGCATCACCTGATCCGGTGTAATCGATGCCTTCATACAACGAAGGCTTGATGATTTGCTCGAACGCGTACTGCCGCTTGACCAGGTCCAGAAGCGCCTCATCTCCCGTTTCACTCAAAACGGTCGCAAAGATGCTTCGGCCATCAGTTTGAAAGCGCTTGCAGGTAAATGGGTAAGCTTGGTTAAACATTTCTTTGGCTTGTTGCGAGGCGCTGCGGATAGCTTGCAGGCTGACGCCATGTTGCCGGAAGGCATGAACGAAACGAATTTCCAGTAAGTCATGAAAGCCAAGAACGCACTCATCAACATCTGCGAGCTCCGAGTTCCAAAGTCCGGGGTGCTGAACGTCATGAGTTGTGTAGCCGAATAGCCACCGGCGTATATCGGTAGATGGAATACCGGTGTACAGCGAGGCCTCTGCGGGTGTGTACAGGCCAATACCGACAAGGCGGCTGGGCGATTTGATGTTTTGCATGAGGCCTCCTTGTCGGTAGGTAATCCAGTGGGTTGGGATTCTGGTCGTAAGGATGCACTCATGCAACCTGTCTAGGACGACCAGCTGTTTTGTTGACACAGAGTAGGTTTGAAACCTGGGTAGCACAATCAGCTCTGAGTCGTCACGCCTTGCAGGAAATTTCCGAAGAAGCTGTCCGATAAGCCGCTCGGGTTTGCCCGTGTGGGTGCTCGACAGAAAGTTACAGTTTGTGAAACCTTCTGTTGAGTCTTCGGGCTAGCGGTATTCGTTCAAACACAAAGGCACCAGGGATATTCTCGCAAGGTGCCATTTTTTTGGTTGATGAACCGGTCAGTTGATTAGCGAATGCGCCCACTCAGCGTCAGACCGGTTTGATCCCGGACTCAGACGCTTCTATGTTTGCCAGCAATTGATTGAGCGACAATTCTGCCAAAACTGCCAGCCGATGAATCGCGTATGCCACGCTGCGATGCGGCTCTTCGAGCTGGGTGGTCAGATCGGCAGCGATAGACGTCGCCAAGGCCACGTTCTCGCTGGCGTAAGCGAGCAGAGTGCGCGTGTCGATATCCGGGTTGACGACGAAAATATTTTGCATCGGAACAGAAGATCTGGGGTTGCTCTGGCGAGCGCTGCGATAGCGTTCGACGGCTTCGGTGAGTTCATTCAGATCGAGGGCGTCCGAATCTGAGAAGTTCGGATTTTTAATCAAGGTCAAGCGGGGCTTTTTCATGGAAGAACTCCGAAAGATTGAGTGTCCCTACGCTTTACGGTCTGTCAAAACCGTTCGCCGGGTTGCAGCACAAATCGGAGGTTATCTTCTCGGCTGGTTGCTCGATACTTCATGGAGTTCGACACAACTTGAGGGAAATTTCCTAGGACGTGGAAGGTAGGACTTACAAATCACGCGAGCTCACAGTGTGCCCGAAATGATGCTCCCAAAGCCGCACCCCCAACCCGCCCGTACGATCTAGCGATGATCCCACCGTCAGATCCGTGATCAACGTCGGCTGCAACCCCGCATCGAACAGCGCAAACCCGGCCGCCAGGCAGCAAGTCTCGGTCTGCAACCCACAAACCAACACTCGATCCACCTTCAGGCTTTTCAAATATTCGATGGTTTCTGGTGTCGGCGCGTAACCGTACTTGATGAAGACGCGATCGGCCCGGATCAGGCTGTCGTCGTCCGGTGCAGGGTGCCAGCCGAGTTGTTTCTGGAACGGGGTTTTGGCTTCGTCATGGCGCTCGACCGTGGCGACGCTGGGGAGCGTGCCAATGAGGGACTGGATGCCGTGGATCAGCCACTGCGGCGGCGCGAAGCTGGGTTGTACGTCGATGATGAGGAGGGCTTGGTTCACTGGCTTCTCCAGAGGGTATGTTGGTCTGACTGGCCTCTTTGCGGGCAAGCCCGCTCCCACAGGATACCCAACCGATCAAGCGACGGGTCTGAAAGTCGGGCTCGAACCGGAAGGCGCATGGGTGTGCGCCTTCCGTTTTGTCGATCACGCGTGGCAGTCCTCACCAACTACCCTGCGGGGTTGGTGTTGGGCGCGCAGTGCGCTGAACGAGGTGATGTACCCCGCAATCGCACTGGCGACCACGGTAGGCGGGCTTGCCAACCACACTTGACCGGGACCGGAGCGCCCCGGGAAATTGCGGTTGATGGCGCTGATGGTCACTTGGTCCTTGTCGACCGATGACCCCGGCCCGCAGTTCGCACAGGCCCCGCAGGCCGGCTGCAGCAGTTCTACGCCGAATTGCCGGAAAGCAGCGAGGTAGTCCTTCTGTTCACAGTATTCACGTACATCGACCGTGCCGAACTGCAAAAACAACTGTACGTCGGGATGACACTTCAGCCCTTGTCCGAGCGCCCACTTGATCACGTCAAAGTAGTGATCGAAGTCGTCGCGCTTGCCAGCGGTGCATGAGCCGCCATAAGCGATATCGATAGCGACTCGCTCCGTCATGTCGGTGAGATTGCGCCCATTCCCGGGGTCTCCGGGCGAGGCGATCATCGGCAGGATTTCACCGCAGTCGAGTTCTATCGTATCGGCATAAATGGCGCCAGGATCGCTGGTCATCCAGGACTCGAGCGCGAAGTCGAGGTTGCGTCGCTCTTTGAGAAAACGCACGGTTTCCTGGTCGGGTACGACGATGCCGGTGAAGCCCCCCAGCTCTGCCGTCATGTTGGTCAGGGTGGTGCGTTCATCGGTCGAAAGATAAGGCACGGCGGGGCCGCTGAATTCAAAAATTTTACCCACCCCCAGGCCGGCTTTGATGCGGCTGTCAGACAGCAGCGCCAAGACCAGATCCTTGGCCGTCACCCCGGCTGATAACCGGCCGAGCAGCGAGATGCGCAGGCTTTGCGGGTAAGCGGCCCTTACCGACCCCGTCATGAAGGCATTGGCCATGTCGGTGGTGCCCACGCCAAACGCCAGGCAGCCCAACGCACCACTGTGAGGCGTATGGGAGTCCGTGCCGACAACGACTTGCCCAGGCAACGCGTAGGTCTCCGCCATCATGGCGTGGGATATGCCCTCACTGCCTTCGCCAGACAGATAGCCGTGAGCCTTCAACCCATGCTGTTGTGCAAAGTCACGATGAGCGCGAGATAACGCATCGAGTTCACCCACCAGGTTTTGTCCAACGTGCGCCGGGCTTCGGCGCTTGTAAGACAGGTGGTCCTCAAACGCCAGGATCGATTGTGGCTGGTGAAGTTCGAACGTCTCGCCGAAGCAATCGTGGAGCAGATGAGCGCAGAGTCCGGTGTAGTACTCATGAATGAAACGCCAGTCGGTCCGCATCAAAATGCCCGCACCGTAGTCGACGCGCTCGGCTCCGCGGGCCTTGATCAAATGCCGATGGATGATTTTTTCGGCAAAGGTCAGGGGGCCGGCGGGCAGTTCCTGGGAGCGATCGGCGGGTAAGTCGGCCTCATTGCTCAGGTGTTCGCGGCCGTAGTGCAACAGGCCCCCGCTTTTGAGAATGGCGGTGGACAGCGCGTCTCTCGTACCGATCAATTCACTGACCGGTATTTCTTCGCCGGCCAGCAAGCGCGGGACCAATGACAAGTCGGTTGAGGTCAAGAGCCCGATATTGTCGGCATTTTGTCGGTAGATGCGCTCGAAGCTTTCGGCAATCACCAGGCGGATACCAGCCTTTTTTTCCGCCAGGGGGCTGTGTTCACGTGACGAGCCCTTGCCGTAGCGTTTGCCCGCGACAGTCACTTCATAGCCCCGGGAAAGCACATCATCCTTGCCGATGGGCAGCATTGCGCCAGCCTTCAGACCGACATAGGGGTATGACGCCAGGCGATCGTCAAAATACGCGAGCACGGGAATTGGCGTTATTTCATCGGTCGAAATGTCGTCACGTAACGGTGCGGCCTGTTCCAGGGTCAGCGCTTCGCCCCCCAGTTGCCGTGACATTTTCAACGGATCTTGGCTCAGAAACAGCAATTTTGGATTACGGCTCAAGGGCATGAAATTTCACCTCGAAAACATGTCTGCGTCAGGTTCATACCAAGTGCCGGCCATCGTAGACACTGTTGTCATACTCTTCCGAATTAGCGGCAACGGCCGGTGTAATCTGTGCCGAGGTCACCGTGCCACCCCACGTCGCGTAAATCAGCGCGCCGGTGGATGACTTCCAGGCGTGGGTGCTGCCCGGTGGGTAAATGACCAAGTCTCCTTTGAGGTACACACCGTTTTCGTCTTCAAAGTCACCGTCGAGGATCAAAAAGGTTTCATGGCCATTGTGATGATGTGCCGCCGCGCTGGCGCCCGCATCGCAACGAATCAACGCAATGCGCTGGGCACTTTCGGTGCATTCGAACAGGGTATGAATACGGGCGCCGTTGCGATCCAGTTGCGCGTGTGCTGACCAGGTGATCAAGTCAGGTTCATTGGCAACGTTCAACAGATTGAAAACTGTAGGGGTCATGGTCGAGGCCTGTTATCGGGACGAAGTGATGAAGTGGGCGGTGGAGCTGATGTTGGCCGTGCGCGAGATTCTTTCCATGGCCGCCAGGTGACGCGCCTGCGTAACCGCCGAGCAGGCGTCTTCGAGCACGGTGACGATGAAGTCTCGGTCATGCCCGTCGAGCGTCGTGGCGAGGACGACGTGCTCGGTCGAGACTCCGGTCAATATCAATTCCTCTATGCCCTGGGTCCGCAGAACCAATTCAAGATTGGTCTGGTAAAACGGACTGACCCGGCTCTTGGCAATAACGATTTCGTCTTCATGTGGCTTCAGGTCGTCGTGTACTTGGGTCGACCAAGTGTCCAGTTTCAGCACGCTGTGTTCCTTGGCGGGTGCAAACACTCTGGAGTGAGGGGGGAACTCCTTATAGTGCGCATTGAACCCTACGACGATGAAAATGACGGGCAGCTGTAGTTCGCGTGCATGCTTGAGGGCCGAGGCAGCGTTCTTCAGCACGCCGCGCTCCTGAGTTTGCTGGTAGTAGCCCTCGCGTGCATAAACGCCTTCGGGGTGGACAATTTCGTTGATGAAATCCATGACCAGTAATGCTTTTTTTGCAGACATCATTTATTCCTTTAAATGCGGGCGATCAGGCCATTTCGGCAAGTTGAACGGGTACATCCACCCAGGCAGGCTGCATGGCGTGTGCGGCTACGTGATGCGCATCCTGGGCAAAATCGGTCCAGAAGCCGGGCCGGCTGCTGCCTGCCTGCATGAACCAACGGGTGTGTTCGGAAGGCAAGCCGAGGACATAGAGGTCCTGCATCGGTTGGCCGTGTTGGTTGACAGGGTGATAAGGGGCGGGCGTGACACTGACACCGCCTGTGACAAACTCCTCATCTGCGCCCTGATTGATGTAGTTGTTCCAATACCCGCGTCGCACCAGGTTGCGAGTCAGGATCGATGGATCCCGGAGCAGATCGGGTGATGGAATGCGCCCATCGATGACCACATCGAGCAAGTGCCGGGAATTTTTTACCCGAGGAGATTCGATGGTCAGCTTCTGCTGCTCGATATCGGTGCTATAGATCGTTTCGGGCCCCACGAGGGTCAACACGCCCGCTGCGATCAGTGCGCGAATCTGCTCCGTACGGTAGAGGGGAGGCCCAGCAGTCAGGAACAGGCTGGTGGGGGCGTACTCCTGCAAAAAATCCATGCGATGCGTGCGGGGCGTAAGTCTTCCAAAGTCCACCACGCTCCTGATCAGCGCTCGCGTATCCCGAATGGTATCCAGTGCGGCTTTGAGCGGATTGTCTACGTTGCCCTCGCGGGCGTTGTGCAGATCTTCCAGCAGGACTCGATCGAGGGCCTGGGCGAAGTCGGCGGGGTTGCTGAAGTGTTCCGACTGGAAGGGCCGCGCCAGTCGGTTCAGGTCCAGCACCGCAAGTTCGCTCACGCCAAATCGCGCAGCCTCGTCCGCCAGCGCTTGCAGGGACAACGACGGCAGTTGGGCTACGCAGGATTTGAATTGCAACTCTGCTGCCGCGCCTTTCTGGATTCGGATGGCGGTCGCAAAGTAAACAATGTTGATTTCGATCAGCAGCAGCGGCAGCACTTCGGTGGAGAAGTCGATGTCACCGCGCTTTTGTAACGCGTCGATCTTTTCCCGGGTGATGCACATTGGCTGGTATTGAAAGTTGGGGCCTTTCTGGTTTCGTCCTCGGGCCGGAATGAGCATCCCACTGCGCGAGCCGGCGAACAACTTGGGTTCCAGGTTCGAGGGAATATACGAAGTGACGCCGTTGACTACGCTGAATCTGCCGCCGCGACCGACTGTCAGGGCGGCGACGATATCGTGAAACGCCAGGCCCAGGCCGACAATGCCCACGTGGTGGTGTGACTCGATGAGAGACAGCGGCATGTCCGCAGCGGAGTCACCCCGGATGAAGGCCAAGCCTTGTGTCTGGCTGGCGAACTGCTGCAGTTCCTTTTCCCAGCCGGTCAATTCCGGAGTCGGGTGCCCGGTTGCGATGACGACTTTGTCCACTTCAAGTGATTGGCCGTTGTCCAGCTCCAGGACTCGGGTTTGTGTGGTGTTGAGCAGATCCACGACTCGTCCGCCGATCCGGTGCAACGAGATGTTCGACTTGAAACTGGCCTCGATGGTCGACAAGACAAATTGCATGTACTCGCCATGCACTGCGCGCGGCGCGTACGAGTTCGGGCCGGGATAGGCCGGATCCACGGCGCTCCACCATTGCGCCAGCGAAGGACCGGCACCGGGCCGCAGGGGGCCGTCATCCAGGGGGCCGGAGAAGGAAGAAACTTCTTCGGCTACGGTGTTCATCACGTAGTGACGAGGCTGATCGGTTCGCCAGATCCGGCCAGTACCCATCGGTGCGCTGTCTATCAGATAGACCATCACCTGGCGGACAGGTGGCTGGGTCAGCATGAGTGCAGCGAGACGCTCGAGAACAGACAAACCACGCGGGCCGCTGCCGATGATTGCGATGCGGTGCGCGGATGGAAAAGGTGCGTCATTGATTAAAGGCATACTCACTCCTGTCGGTATGTGTGAAGAGGTTGAACGCGATTGGGGCAGTTACTGGAAAGCGAAATGAAGTCGGCGGATTGCCTCGTCGATGTCTTCATCACTGCCCGCAAAGGACAAACGGATATAACCTTCGCCACCTTCGCCAAACGCGGTGCCCGGGGTGACGGCAACTTTCACCGTGTCCAGCAACCAGCGTGTAAACGCCATTGAGTTTTCAAACCCCATTGCGGATATCGACGCAAATACATACAGCGCGCCCTCGGGCGCTATACAGGTAATGCCGTTGATCTTTTCAAGCCCGCTCACGAGTCTGTCGCGACGCTGCTGATAAGAAACAACCATCTCCGTGATCCGTCGCTGGCAGCCAGCAAGTGCCGCGACGCCGCCGCTCTGGATAAAGGAGCCGGCGCAACCCACGGTGTGTTGTTGAACCTTGAGCATCTGGTGGGAGATTTCCTCGGAACTCACGACATAGCCCAAGCGCCAACCGGTCATCGCATAGGCTTTGGAGAAACCGCTGATCGTCACGGTGATCGGCGCAGCGCCTTCGATGCTGGCGATGCTGATATGACGCGATTGGTCATAGATGACCTTTTCGTAGATTTCATCGCTGACAATGTATAAGCCGTGTTTCAGCGCCACCTGGACTACACCGAGCACTTCTTCGCGGGTCAGCACGCGACCGGTAGGGTTGTTGGGGTTGTTGATCAGAATCGCCTTGGTACGAGGCGTGATCGCCCGTTCCAGCGCCTGAGGATCAAGCATGAAGCCTGTTGTACCGTCCAACGGCACGGCCTTGACGGTTGCACCGGCCATTGCTGCCATTGCCTTGTAACTCACCCAACTGGGGGTCGGGACAATGAGTTCATCACCGTCATCCAGCAATGTCATCAGCGCGATGAACAGCGCGTGTTTGGCCGAGGGCGTGATGATGATGTTTTTGTCGGCGTCGAGCTCAAGACCGTGTTCGGTTTTGTATTTTTGCGCGACTGCATCAAGCAGCGCCTTGGTTCCACGACTGGCGGTGTAATGGGTTTCGCCGTTGCTAAGTGCATCTACAGCAGCATGGACTATATTATCAGGTGTCCTGAAGTCAGGTTCACCGCCGCCGAGATCGACGACATCTTCACCCTGTTCCCGCAATTTACGCACTCTGTCTAAAATCGCATAAGTTTCCGAAAGCTCCAGGTGTTGAACCCGTTTGGAGATTGCGCGTAAACGCATTTAAATCACCCTGATATAAAGTTTTATATAGTCACACTGTAAGTGGGAAGTTGCGTTTATGTTGCGTTCAGTCGATGACACAACCTGCTCGGTTCTCGGACCAGAAGGGTCTGAAACTCTCAGCCGTATCGGTGTCTTTAAAAGCGTAGGTTTTCAACAGCCAGCGGGAGGAGGCACTTTCAGGATTTAGTACGTCAATCTTTTCGCGGTTATGCAGGCCGTCCTGATTAGCGAATGTCAGCAAATCCCCTGTGAGGATTCGGTGGCGCTTGCACTGTGAACGGGTCATTGCATTTTTAAAGGCAATGAATGCATCTCGTGCTTCAAGCGGCGCCTCTGGCGCGACACAGGTCATGGTGTCCAGATAGCGAATGGAATGGGCATTGCTCAGGATCGGATGTTTCCCCGAGGTGCTGAGTTGTTTGTTCATGTCGCGGGAGAACACATCGAAAACGGTGAAGAAGTGAGGTTGACGCAAGTACTCGATGTGCGCGGGCTCGAGGTTTTTTATGATATCGGCGCCGTCGATGTAGCCCGTATAAATCAAGTCGTCATCCGGGCAGCGCATGCCCAGCAGCGTGATGTAGTCTGCCCTGACTTTATGTGCCGTACGGTCATTATGGAAAACCAGCTCACTGTCGCTGAAACCGGTCAGTTGACCGCTGTATTTTTTGATGGCAATCACATCGGTGAAAAAATCCCCTTTGTTTCTTGTTTCGTAAGACAGCAACGGGGTGACGGTTAGTTGGGCGAATAATTCAAGGAATGCTTCGCTGATGAATCGGTTTTTTTTAAGGTGTTTATCAGTCACCGGATCCTCAGGGTCCAACTCGGGAATTACCGGGTCCAGAGGGCAGTTGCGAATGACGTGGATCTTTTGTTGATGGCTGGCTCGTTCATGACTGATGTCTTGGCACTCCTTGACGAAGCGCGGGGGAACCAAGTGATGCAAGTTTCTTATTTCCTGGGAAAACTCCGGGTAGTTTTTATAGGGAGAGAGGCGAGATTGTTCTAGAAGGCTGAGCAGCTGTGCCTTTTCATCAGGCGTAAAGATGAATCGAGGGATCATGGTTTCCTCCAATGGAATGAGTATAAGTCCAGATAAATAAAGGCTGATCCAATCAGCCTTTATTCATTTTGTTGCGACGAGTGTTGCTTCGATTGCCATGAAGTTGTGAAGCGTTGACGCGGGTGAATTCAAGCTGAACCCAATTCCAGCGCGTAGGTTTTTTCCACGCGGGGAAATAGCGGCACTGTCAACAGTGCGCAGAAGGCTGCAGCCAGCCATACCATGCCCCAGGAAAAGTGCGTCATAAGGGCCGACGCTGCGATAGGGGTGGCGAACAGCACGACAAAGACGCAGGTATTACCCATTGCCAAGGCGGTGCCGGCTCGACTGGCGCCCGCCAGTGTGGCCAGTTCGGTGTAGGCCACTCCGTGCCACGCCGATACGCTGATTCCGGCGACGACCATTACACCGATGATGATGGCGCTGGCCAGCGGCGACTCGCCCATGCCGTAAAAGCTGGTTGCCGATACCGTGATGCCGAGCAGAAGGAACGTCACGGTGCTTAACCAGGCACAGGCTTTGAGGTAGCTGCGACGGTTTTTGTTTTTATCGGTCCAGCGTCCGCTCCAGATCCTGCTGACGATAGCGCCAACTTGTATGACCGCCAGGGTCGCGGATACGAGGGTGATATTGAGGTTGCTGAAGTCGTGAAAGAACACGGCTGCGTAGGTGAGAATCGCAAACTGCGGGGCGCAGAGCAGCCCTATGGCTAATACGATTCGCCAGACCCGAGAGTCTTTCAGCGGGCTGTTGCTGGATGCCGCGTTCTGCTTTTTAGCTGCCGCACCGGAGAAGTCCGGCTCGTAGAGCCAAAGCCAGGCAAACAGGCCCGCCACCAGGCAGAACAGTGCGCTGGCAACAAACACTTCGACAAAGCCGTATCGGTGGGCAAGATAGGGCAGTATCACCGCCCCCAAGGCATAGCCGCCCGGGACCGCTGTTTGCCGGATGCTCATGGCCAGTCCCCGTTCGCCCTCCTTGAACCATGCCATGATCGCCCGGCCACTGGCGCCATTGACGCTACTTCCCAGCAGTCCCACGATAAATAACCCTACGGCCAGCAATACCAAGGTAGGCGCATACAGCGCCAGCATCGCCAGTACCAACAGGGCTATCCCGGAACTCAGAAGCCCGGTGAGCAATACCGGCCGATCCCCCCAGCGGTCAGTCAGCAGACCCCAGGGAATTTCGCTAATGGCAATGCCAAGTCCCAAGACTCCCAGCACCAACCCCAACTCGGTATTGTCGAGCTGATAGGTGGCACGCATGTAAATGGCTGTTGCCGGCAGCCCCCCAACGACGCTGGAAAAACTGGCGTTGGCCGCAACACCAACTCCCAGCACCTTCCACCGGTGACTATTATCGACAGGCATAGGCCCCCCATAAAAAAGCTCAATATTTGTTGGCAAAAGGCTCTCATGGGTCCATCGTGCTGAATATCAAATTATTTTGCGTGTTAGTCCCAAAAAACAGGATTGTTATGAGGCCAGTGAATTTTGATTTGGATGTCATGCGCAGCTTCGTCACAGGCGTTGAATTGGGTAGCTTCGCCAAGGCCGCGCAGAAGCTTGCCCGTTCGACTTCAGCCATCAGCGCTCAGCTGAAAAAACTCGAAGCCCAGGCGGGATCACCGCTGTTCACGAAGGCCGGTCGGCGGCTTGCCCTGACTGATACCGGGGAGGTGCTGCTCAACTATTCGCGACGTCTTTTGAGCCTCAACGATGAGACCGTCACTGCCGTGTCCGAGCTCAAACTCAAGGGCTGGGTACGCCTCGGGCTTCAGGAAGATCTGAGTAGTTTCTTGCCAACGGTATTGGGCCGATTCGCTAGAGCCCATCCTGATGTTCGTGTCGAAGCGCGGATCGCGCGTAATGCCGACTTGTTGAGTCGCATCGACAGTGGGTCGCTCGATCTGGCGGTAGTGTGGGGCGATGGGCACAAAGGTGGGTACCAAGAGCGCGTCGCAGATTTACAAATGCAATGGATCGGCTCTGCCCACGAGTACTTTGACTGGAATATCGACTCGGGCGAGCCGTTGCCGATCATTGCCTTCGATGCTCCATGCCCCTTTCATTCGATGGCGACCGAGGCCCTGAGCCGCGAGGGCATTCCATGGCGGCTGTCGTTCACCAGCTCCAGCCTCAATGGCCTGTCGGCGGCCACGGAGGCAGGGTTGGGCTACACCATCAGAACATCCTTGGGGATGCAATCAGGAACAGCACTTCTGGCCGCCGAGGAACGAGGGTTGCCACCTTTACCCAGCATCCCTCTGACATTGCATCGACGAGAGGCCAGCCCGGATTTGCTGACTGAACGACTGTCGTGCATCGTCACCCAGGCCATTCGCAGCGAAATCGTCTATTAGCAGGTATCTACTGCGCGTGAACAGGACGCGACGGGTTGATCTACACCCGTTCGTCCGCTTCCGATAATGGCGTTGATTTCATGCTGGGAAAAACATGCCGTGTGAACGAGGGCGGGATCTCTTTGGCTTACGCGAATAGCCCTGAAATTCCTGTGTTTACTGAATTTCAGGCACAAAAAAAGACGTCCGTGGACGTCTTTAGATGATGAAGTGGTGGAGCCGGGGGGATTTGAACCCCCGTCCGCCAGTACTCCGCTGTCGGTACTACATGCGTAGCCGTATCTATTAAGTTAACCCTCAGCGACCCGAAGGGCAGGGTGCTTTGGGCGAGTTGTGTAAGTTTTAGCCGCTTCGTCCACAACGTACTGCACGGCGATTCTGTTCTATATGACAATCACTTTGGGTTTACAGACATCCCCTGGTGATTGCTGGACCCGAAGGTACCAGAAGCTCAGGTCTAAAGCTGCTTACGCAGCGAGAGAGAATTCCTGGCCGTAGGTTTCGTCATTGGCAACTATAAGAAGTTGCAACAGTGGATTTACGAGTTCTGTTACCAACTCGGCATGCACCTAAAGTTTCGCGACCGGCGTCGAATCCTAAACGGCCCCGTGTCCGTTGCTCGGTGAATCAAGTGAGCAACAGACGTGTGCAGTGTACGCCAACACGCGTCAGAAGGCCAACCCGAAGGTTAGCCGCGAGTGATCAGGGTTCGCTGCTCAGTTTGCCATCGACAATGCCTGGCTGGCCTCAGTGGCGCATTTCTTGTCGTCTTTGGAAGCCTGTGAAGCTTTGGCGCTGGCCAGCAGTCGTTTGATCTCCGGTGCGTTGGGGGAGGTCGCTGGCAGCGAATTCACTTTGGCTTCGAGTTCTTGCAGCTTGCTCGTACACAGGTTGTTGTCCGCAGCAAATACGGGTGAGGCCAACATAACAGCAGACATGAACAGACCAGCGAGTGCGGTACGTTTCATGGATATCTCCTAAGACTGATGGTCTCGGTGCTGCCGTATGAGTGGGCGGCTCGGCCGAGGTCTGAAAACTGGCCACGATGGATGGGGCCTACTTAAAAGACCACGGCGCTGCGAAGTAATTCGGTTTAGAGAATCGTGAACGACGACAGGCCTGTTGCTCTCTGAATTCAGATGAGCAACAAGCCTGTGTGCTTTACATCGGCGTCTGCGAAGCAGGCCATCCCGAAGGTTGGCCTTGGCGGGGGACTATTGTTTGCCGCCGTCACTGGACTTCTGAATATCCTGAATCGTCTGGGTGGTTTCGGCGATGCAATCTTCAGTGCCTTTTTTGGTGCCCGTCGCGTGATCGGCTTTGGCTTTTTCGACGGAAGCCTGTACCTGCTCAGTCATCTCCGGAGAGATCTGAGCTTTGGCATTTTCGATGGTTTTCAAGTTGACCGCACAGAGGTCTTCGGCGGCAAACGAGGTGGATGCCATCAGCGAAGCAGTAACGAACAGACCTAACAGTACAGAACGTTTCATGTGTATCTCCTTGAACTGAGGGTCCAGGCATCGCTGGCCATCAGGACGGGCTGCCGAGTTTGGGTAAGGCCCGGCATTTACCGGGCTTACTCTGTGGACTACGGCGGTTCGTCAGGGTTCTATTTTTCTTGCATGTGCCTCGCTTGGGTCACCCGATCCACCAGATAGACCAGCCCGTGGTAGTCAATTCCACCGTGCTGCGTCAGACCAATCTCACAGGTGCGGCTGGTAGAAATCCCCTCGCTGCAATGCTGCACCGCCTCCTTGAGCGAGCGCAGCGAATGCGCGTTCAACTCCGGCGTGGTGAAGCCTTTATCGCCGGCAAACCCACAGCAATGTATGCCTTCAGGAATGACCACGTTGTTGCTGCATTTGCGTGCCAGATCGATCAACGCCTGGCTCTCACCCAAGTGCTGAGTGCTGCAGGTGACGTGCACCGCGATCGGCGCTTCCTGCGGGGTGAAATCCAGTCGATCCATCAGATGCGTACGAATGAAACGCACCGGGTCGTACAGGTCCAGGCGCACTTCGCCGAGGTCCTGAACCAGCCGCAACGTACAGGGGCTGGTGTCGCAATAAATCGGGTCGAGCCCGCCACGGCTGGCGTGCAGCAGCGCGCCAATCAGTTCCTGGCGTTTGTGTTCGGCCTGTTCGGCGTAGCCCTTGGAAGCGAACGGCTGACCGCAGCAGAGGTTGTCCTGGTTGTCCGGAAACACGACCTGGTAACCGGCCTTTTCCAGCAACCCACGGGTTTTGTCGTACAGCGACATCTGCTCTTTATCACCCGCCGACGGGCCCATTGCCCGCGAAACGCAGGCCGCGAGGTACACCACCCGAGGGCGTTCGTCCGACACTGCCGGGCTGAAGCAAATGGCTTTTTCCGGTTGCGGCATGGCGTTGGTCCATTGTGGGACCTGGCCTTTGGACAACCGCGTCAGCGTAGCCGAGAGCTTCGCCAGGCGCGGCGCCCCGAGCAGCATCCGCGCGCCATTGGCGACGTGCAAAGTGAACCGCGCACCTTGCAGCGCAGTGGCGAAATTTCCTTCAAGCCAATTGGCGGTTTTCGTATACGTCGCTTTACGGCTGCGCAGCTTTTTCACCAGTTCGCCGGTATTGATTCCTACAGGGCAGCGTTGCGCACATAGCCCGGTGGCGGCGCAGGTGTCGATGCCTTGATATTCGTAAGCAGCTTCGAGTTCAGCGGTGTCGACGCCGGCACGTTTCTTCGCCTGAATGTCACGCCAGATAACGATGCGCTGGCGCGGGCTCAGGGTCAGGCCTTTCGACGGGCAGACAGGCTCGCAGAAGCCGCACTCGATGCACTTATCCACAATCTCGTCGGCGGCGGGTAGCGGCTTCAAGTGTTTGAGGTGGATCTGCGGATCTTCGCTGAGCACAACGTCCGGGTTGAGAATGCCGTTCGGGTCGAGCAGGCGTTTGAGTTGCCACATCAACTGATAGGCATCGCTGCCCCATTCCAGTTCGACAAACGGCGCCATGTTGCGACCGGTGCCGTGTTCGGCCTTCAGCGAGCCGCCGAATTCCACGGCCACCAACTGCGCCACGTCATCCATGAACGCCTGGTAGCGTGCGACTTCTTCCGGATTGTTGAAGCCTTGGGTGAAGACGAAGTGCAGATTGCCTTCCAGTGCGTGTCCGAAAAGGATCGCTTCGTCGTAGTGATGTTTGTCGAACAACTCGATCAAGCGGTTCACACCGATGGCCAGTTGTTCCACCGGGAAGGTCACGTCTTCGATGATCACCGTGGTGCCGGTTTTGCGCACCGCGCCGACCGCGGGGAAGGTGTCCTTGCGGATCGCCCAGAGCCGGGCGTTTTCCACTGGATCCTCGGTGAAATCGACTTGCTTCTCCACCGGGAAGGAAGCCAGGGACGTCATGATCTGCGCCAGCTGTTCGCGCAACAAAGTGGGCGACGCGGCGCGGGATTCGATCAGCAGGGCGCAAGCATTATTCGACAATTGCTGTACGAAAGCGGGCATGCCGGGTTTGTCCTGCACCGAGCGCAGACTGCGGCGATCCAGCAGCTCCACCGCCGACACCGGTTGGCTTTTCAGCACGGTCACGGCGTTGCAGCAGGTTTCCACATCCGGGAACACGATCAACGCCGAGGCTTTGTTCGGGTGGTCGATCACCGTGTCGTAAGTCACCGCGCTGATGAAGCCGAGCGTGCCTTCGGAGCCCACCAGTAAGTGGCTCAAGATATCCACAGGCTCGTCGAAATCCACCAGCGCATTGAGCGACAGGCCGGTGGTATTTTTCAGACGGTATTTGTGGCGAATTCTTGCAGCCAGTTCGGAATTGGCGCGGGTCTCGCGGCCCAATGTCGCCAGGCGCTCCAGCAGTTCGGAATGGCTCTGGCGAAACGTGGCAACACTGGCGGCGTCTTCGGTATCGAGACGGCTGCCGTCGGCCAGCACCAGGCGAATCCCGGCTAGCGTGTGATAAGTATTTTGCGCCGTGCCACAGCACATGCCGCTGGCATTGTTGGCGACGATGCCGCCGATTTTGCAGGCATTGATCGAAGCCGGGTCCGGACCGATCTTGCGTCCGAATGGCGCCAGCCAAGCGTTGGCCTGTGCACCGATTACGCCGGGCTGCAGACGAATCTGCGTGCCCAAACCGCGAATCTCGCGACCGTTCCAGTTATCCCCGAGCACGATCAATACCGAATCGCTGATGGCCTGCCCTGAAAGGCTGGTGCCGGCCGCGCGAAACGTCACCGGGACCTGATCCCGTTGTGCCAGTTTCAGCAGTGCGACCACTTCGTCTTCAGACTCGACGCGGATCACCAGTTGCGGAATCAGCCGATAGAAACTCGCATCGGTGCCGAAGGCCAGCGTCGATAGAGGATCGTCGAAACGTCGGTCCTGGGGAATCAGTTGCTGCGCATCACGCAGGAAAGCCGCCGGTAAGGTCATTGGTCCTCCAGGATCAATACCACCAGGTCTTTCGGACCATGGGCGCCATAGGCCAGCACTTGTTCGATGTCGGCGGTCTTCGACGGACCGGACACCAACAAGGCGTTGGTCGGCATGCCCTGGGCCCACTCGAATTCCTGTTGGACTTGATAGAAGTTGTCGCGGATTTCACTGGCCTTGAGCAGGGCGAAATGCACCGGCGGTACCAGGCTCATCAGGCGCGGTTCTTCCCGTGTCGGCCAGAGAATCAGACTACCCGTCGCGGCGATTGCGCCTAGGGTGGTGGTCAGGCTGGCCGGGGTGTCGTTAAACAATTCGGCTTTCCATTCTTCGACCGGGCGATCGTAGGATTTGAGCGTCGGCAGACCGGGATTTTTCGACCAGTGCTGTGTGATCCGTTGACCGTGAGGTGTCGTTGGCGCGATCAACAGGCTCGGCAACTGGCGATCCCTTAAAAGTTGCGCCAGCAGCTCGGGCCAATCTGCGCCCGAGGTCAGATGAATTTCTGTGTGCACCGCTTCCATCAGTTTGCGCAGTTGCGGGATGCGTTGCTCAGGCGTGTAGGTGTAGGGCGCGGTCAGTAGTTCGACGTCGAACTCGTCAGGCACTGGTGTAGTTCCGGTCAGACTATTGCGTAATTTGGCGAGGATATTTTGCTTGGCGCTCATCAACGGTCTCCCTGTTTGGCCAGATGCTCGCGGGCCATGTCATGCAGCGAGCGGGCAGCGGGTTTTGGCGCGCTGTGGTTTTGCGTCCATGGGCCGACATTGCTCGGCGCGAGGGCGCGCAGGCGAGTGGCGAAGAAGCCGAACAAACGATAGAGCGTCGGCGAGCTGTTGAGTTTCGCCCAGGCATTCCAGATAAAGCGTTCTTTGCGCGAATACTTGCTGCCCTGGCCGCGCATGACTTTATGTGGGCTGTCCGGGGCTTTGACGTTTTCTTCGCGCAGGCGCCGCAGCAATGCCGGGATCGGAATTTTTACCGGGCAGACTTCACCGCAGGCGCCGCACAGCGACGAGGCACTCGGATGGTCCGGGACTTTCGCCAGGCCGACCATGTGCGGGGTGATGATTTTTCCGATAGGCCCAGGGTAAACCTCCCCATAGGCGTGGCCGCCGATTCGAGTGTAGACCGGGCAATGATTCATACACGCGCCGCAGCGGATGCAGTTCAGGGTCTGGCGCAGTTCGCTGTCGGCAAAGGCCTGGCTGCGACCGTTGTCGAGCAATACCAGGTGCACTTCCTGTGGGCCATCAAGTTCATGCTCCTTGCGCGGGCCGGAGATCATGTTGACGTAAGTGGTGATCGGCTGGCCCAGCGCGGAGCGGGTCAGCAGCGACAGCAAAGGGACCACGTCCCGCAGGTTTTCAACGACTTTTTCGATGCCGGTCACGGCAATGTGCACCGGCGGGACCGTGGTGGTCATGCGCCCATTGCCTTCGTTTTCCACCAGCAGCAGGGTGCCGGTTTCGGCCACGGCGAAGTTGACGCCGGAGACGCCGATGTCCGCTTCGAAGAATTTCTGTCGCAAGACTTTGCGACCGATCTGAATGAGTTGGTCAACGTCCTTGGTGTATTCCACGCCAAGTTTGTCGTGGAACAAGGACGCGACCTGACCGGCATTCTTGTGGATCGCCGGCATAATAATGTGTGAAGGCTTCTCGTGGTCGAGCTGGACGATGTACTCGCCCATGTCCGATTCCAGACATTCAATGCCCTGTTCAGCGAGGAAATGATTCATCTCCATTTCTTCGCTGACCATCGATTTGCCCTTGATCACTTGCCGCCCCTCGTGAGCGCGGATGATCGAGAGGACGATGCCATTGGCCTCGTCCACCGTTTCCGCCCAGTGCACTGTCACACCGTTGCGGGTCAGGTTCTGTTCAAGCTGCTCGAGCAAGTCGGGCAACTTGGATAATGCGCGGGCGCGGACAGCATTGCCCAGCACACGCAAATGTTCTCTTTCGTGGGCATCGCTGAAAGACGCTGCCCGTTTTGTCATCAGTGAATCCATCGCACTGCGAAAGTTATTTCGCAGTTGCGTGTCAGCCAAAGCCTCGTGAGCCCTGGCACGGAAATCTTCTTCCACGGCAACCGTAGGAATAATCGCGGAAGCGTTCATTGAACACCTCCGGTGCGCTGCCAAAGGAAACTGGCCAGGTGTTGGCCGCGCAGCGCTTCCTTTTGTTTCTCCAGCGAGCCGTTGATGTTCATCAGGCAACCGCAATCGGCACTCAGTACCTGATGTGCGCCAGATTCCTTCAACGAGCGGGTCTTGTCAGCCACCATCGCGCCGGAAATGTCTGGCATACGGACGCTGAAAGTCCCACCAAAGCCACAGCATTCACTTTCGTGGCTGTGCTCGACCCGTTCCACATTGCCCAACTGCGCCAATAACTCGCGGCCGTGCAGGTGCGTGTTCATCTCGCGACGTGCCGAGCACGAAGTGTGCAGCGCCACTTTGACCGGTTCGCCGCTGTCCTTGAGCTGCACCTTGCAGACAAACAGCAAGAACTCCGCCAATTCATAAGTCCGGGCAGCGAGGGCCAGGACCTGTTTCAGCGTGTCCGGCTCGTCCTTGAACAAGTCGGCGTAGTGTTCGCGCAACATGCCTGCGCAAGAGCCCGACGGCACCACCACCGGAAAATCCCCGGCAAACAATGCCAGTTGCGAGCGCGCCACGGTCCGGGCCTGTTCGGTGTAACCGGAGGTGTAAGCCGGTTGTCCGCAGCAGCTTTGCCCTTGCGGGTAGTCGACACGGATGCCTTCGCGTTCCAGCAGGTGAATCGCGTCCATCCCGGCTTCGGGGTAGAACAAATCCACCACGCAGGTCCCGAACAGGTAGACCCGTGACGGTTTTTCGCTGGGGTATTGCCGAGGCTTGGGCAGTGGCGGCGCGACGCGGGTCGCGTTCGGCACAGCGTTGTAAAAAAGCTCGCTCATCAGGCGTGTCTCCGGGTGGTCCCGGTTATCCGTCCGTTGAGGCTGCTGAATATAGAGCGGCAAGCTTTCAGCAGCCTTACAGACCGGGTAGTGAATAGCTGACGCCGGAAACGTGATCCGGCGTCGGTTTTTTCCGTGTTGCTCGTAGTCTTAATGCACCAGCATCCCGGTAAGCCAGTAGGCCTGGATGTAGGTGATCAAGCCGACAATCGTGGCGAAGAACAGGCTGTGCTTGAGGGTGAAACGGAACAGATCCGACTCCTTGCCCACCAGCCCGGTCGCGGCGCAGGCCACGGCGATCGATTGCGGCGAGATCATCTTGCCGGTCACGCCGCCGCTGGTGTTCGCGGCCACCAACAACACATCGCTGACACCGATTTGGTGCGCGGTGGTCGCTTGCAACGAACTGAACAGTGCGTTCGAGGAGGTATCGGAGCCAGTCAGGAACACGCCCAGCCAGCCGAGGAACGGCGAGAAGAACGGGAACGCCGCACCGGTTGCCGCCAGCACCAAGGCCATGGTCGATGACATGCCCGAGTAGTTGGTGACGAACGCAAACGCCAGCACCATGCCGATGGACAGGATCGGCCAGCGCAGTTCGTAGAAGGTCTCTTTCAATGTGGTAAGACCAATTTTGAAATTGATCTTCAGTACAAGCATCGAGATCAGCGCGGAGAAGAAAATCGCCGTGCCGGTCGCGGAAATCGGATCAAGTTTGAACACCGCTGGAATGGCGGTCGGAACCGTCACGATCGGCGCGACCTTGATCACCATCTGGTCCAGGTGCGGGATGGCGAAGTTGAACACCCAGCTGTACATCGAACCGCCGGCGGCAAACATCGCCTTGAACGGTTTCAGGGTCCAGATGGTGACCAGCACGGTGAGGATCAGGAACGGCGACCAGGCTTTGAAAATTTCACCCAGGCTGTACGGTGACGCCACGGTGCTGCGCGGCTGACCGAAACCACCGGCGCTGGCGGTCACAACGGATGCCGAAACAGCGCCGGCGATGTGCTGGCCTGCAGCGCGTTTTGGCTGCCAGACTTTCAGGAACAGCGTCAGGGAAATAAGGCTGACCAGTGCTGATGTGATGTCCGGCAGTTCCGGGCCGATGAAGTTGGAAGTGAAGTATTGGGTGATGGCGAAGCTCAAGCCCGCGACCAATGCGGCCGGCCAGGTTTCCCGCACGCCGCGCAGGCCGTCCATCATGAACACCAGCCAGAACGGCACGAACAGCGACAGCAGCGGCAGTTGGCGACCGGTCATGGCGCCGATCTTGAACGCGTCGATCCCAGTCACTTGTCCCGCCACGATGATCGGAATGCCCAGGGCGCCGAACGCGACGGGCGCGGTGTTGGCGATCAGGCACAGGCCGGCGGCGTACAGCGGGTTGAAACCAAGTCCTACCAGCAGTGCGGCGGTAATCGCTACCGGCGCGCCGAAACCGGCGGCGCCTTCCAGGAATGCGCCGAAGCAGAAGCCGATCAGCAGCACTTGCAGGCGCTGGTCGTCGGTGATCGACAGCACCGAGCTGCGGATCACTTCGAACTGGCCGCTCTTGACCGTCAGTTTGTAGAGGAACACCGCCGCGACGATGATCCACGCAATCGGCCACAGGCCATACGCAAAGCCATATCCGGCAGCGGCGAAGGCCATGTCTACCGGCATCTGGAAGGCGAAGATCGCTACGGCAATCGACAAGGCCAGCGTGATGCTGCCGGCTACGTGGCCTTTGAGGCGGAACACGGCCAAGGCCAGGAAGAAAAATACAATGGGGATGACGGCCGCGAGTGCGGACACGCCGAGACTGCCGAGCGGGCTGTAGAGCTGTTGCCAGGTTTGCATATGGGGTGGCCCCTAATTGTTGTTGGTCAGGCACTGTCAGCGTTCTTGGTTAATTGGTAATACCAATTTACAATCGCTGTTGGCTAGGGTAAAAGCCTTGTATGGGGTGTGTCAATTTGCCGCCCTAAAACTTTTGTCGAATAAGCGGTGCACAACGCATCTGATCTGTTCGATCAAGCGTCGTCTGGTAGGTGCTGCCACAGCGCCGATAGGCCAGAATAGAGAGCCCGGCGAGCTGCCGGGATCGTGGAGAATTGAGTTATGGGGTTTGATCAGATTCGTCAGCGCCGTTTGTCTGACGATATTGTCGAGCGGCTCGAGGGGATGATTCTCGAGGGCACGCTGAAGTCCGGCGAACGTTTGCCGGCCGAGCGCGCGTTGGCCGAGCAGTTCGGCGTGTCACGCCCTTCGTTGCGCGAAGCGATTCAGAAGCTGGCGGCCAAAGGCTTGCTGGTCAGTCGCCAGGGCGGCGGCAATTATGTGGTGGATTCCCTTGGCTCGACCTTCAGCGATCCGCTGCTGCATCTGCTGGAAAGCAACCCCGAGGCGCAGCGTGATCTGCTGGAGTTTCGCCATACCCTGGAAGCCTCCTGCGCCTATTACGCCGCGTTGCGCGCCACCGATGTGGATCGCGAACGGCTGACGGCGGCGTTCGAAGAATTGCAGGATTGCTACACGCGCCACGATGAAGTGAGCCGGGTGGAAGAGGGCGCGGCGGATGCGAAATTTCACCTGGCCATCGCCGAGGCCAGTCATAACGCCGTGTTGTTGCACACCATTCGCGGGCTGTTCGATTTGCTCAAGCGCAACGTGGTGACCAACATTGGCGGGATGTACAAGCAGCGCACCGAGACCCGCGACATGCTGATCAGTCAGCATCGTGAGTTGTACCTGGCGATTATCGAAGGGCGTGCGGAACAGGCGCGGGAAGTCTCCAGCCGACACATTTTGTATGTGCAGGAAGTGTTGGAGGAGGTGCGTCAGGAAGTGCAGCGCATGGCTCGGGCGGAGCGGCGCAAGGGGATGTAGTGGGTTTTCAGTTCATTGTGGCGAGGGAGCTTGCTCCCGCCAGGGCGCGAAGCGGCCTTCGCTTGTCGATGTCGCCATGAAAATAGATGGCGACTGCTTCGCAGCCGAGCGGGAGCAAGCTCCCTCGCCACAGGAGCCGCGATCAGGCAGAAAGATTAATCTTCCTTGCCCTTGTTCCGCACCGCACGCTGCAACTCGCGACCGGCGTCGCGTTCGCGTTCGGTATCACGCTTGTCGTATTCCTTCTTGCCCTTGCCCAGAGCAATCTCGCACTTGACCATGTGCTTGCTCCAGTACCAGGACAGGCACACGCAGGCATAACCTTTTTGCTGCACGGCGGCGGCGAGCTTTTCCAGCTCGCGGCGGTTGAGCAGCAATTTTCGGGTGCGGGTCGGATCAGCAATTACGTGGGTGCTGGCGGTCATCAGCGGCGTGATGTGACTGCCGAGCAGCCAGGCTTCGCCATCCTTGAGCAGTACGTAACTGTCAACAAGCTGTAGCTTGCTTGCCCGCAGACTTTTTACTTCCCAGCCGGCCAGGACCAGACCAGCCTCGAACTTATGTTCGATGAAGTAATCGTGTCGCGCCTTTTTATTTTGCGCGATGGTCCCTGTTGGGTGTTTCTTCTGTTTAGCCATAGGGGCGGCATTATAGGGAGTTGCGCGCGAGTCGGCTACGGTATCGCTACGTGCTTGAGCAGGTTGATTGAATCCCGGACAATGCGGCCTCTTTTTTGAACGCTTGGGCGTGATAACGATGTCGACAGACAAGGTTTCTGTCCACGGCAGTTGGGCTAGCCGCTGGGTCTTCATACTCGCCGCGACCGGTTCGGCCGTGGGGCTGGGTAGCATCTGGAAATTCCCGTACATGGTTGGCGTCTATGGCGGCGGCGCCTTCGTGCTGATGTTTTTGGCCTGCATCGCGCTGATCGGGGTGCCGGTCATGCTGGCGGAAACCCTGATCGGCCGCCGCGCGCGTCAAAGTCCGGCGAATGCCCTGAAGGTATTGGCGCAGGAAGCGGGGCATTCCGGCAAGTGGTCCTGGGGCGCATTCGCCGGGATGATCACGGCGTTGCTGATCCTGTCTTTCTATAGTGTGGTCGGCGGCTGGTCGCTGGATTACATCATCGACATGGGCCGGGGCGATTTCCAGGGCGTGACGGCGGATCAGGTCGGCGCTTATTTCGGCAATGTAATCGCCGATCCTTGGCGCCTGACACTTTGGCACACGATATTTATGCTGTTGTCTGCCGTGGTGATCGCCAAAGGCGTGGTCGCCGGACTTGAGCGCAGCCTGCGAATCATGATGCCGTTGCTGTTCGTGATGGTGATTGTGCTGCTCGGTTACAGCATGACCACCGGCCATTTCATGGAAGGCGTGCATTTCATGTTCGACTTCCACCCGGAAAAAGTCCTCGATGGCTTGTTGCCCGCCATGGGGCACGCGTTCTTCTCCCTGAGCGTGGGCGTGGGTTCGATCATGATCTACGGCGCGTACATGCCGAAGAACTCGTCGATTTCCGGCACCGTGGTCGGTGTGGCGTTGCTTGATACCTTCGTATCGCTGGTAGCTGGCCTGGCATTGTTTCCGATTGTGTTCGCCGCGGGCCTGAACCCTAGCGAAGGCCCTGGCCTGATGTTTGTCAGCCTGCCATTTGCCTTCGGTAACGTAGCGTTTGGCCAGTTGATGGGCGTAGTGTTCTTCGTGTTGGTGGCGGTTGCCGCCTGGAGTTCGGCTATTTCGTTGCTCGAACCGATGGTGGCTTACCTGGTTGAACGCACCAAAATCAGCCGCGCGTGGGTGACGTTCTGGTTGGCATTCACCTGCTGGTTCGTTGGTCTGGGCACGGTGTTTTCCTTCAATATATGGAAGGAAGCCAAGTTTTTCGTGAACGAAGGTGGAATGTTCCATCTCTACCAATGGGGTGCGGCCGGTGGCCTGGACTTCTTTGGTGTGATCGACTTCTTCACCTCGCGGATCATGCTGCCACTCGGTGGTTTGTGTTTCGTGGTATTTGCAGGCTGGATCATGGGGCGTGAAGCGGTTCGCGATGAGTTGTCGATCCGTAACCCGATGTTGTTCAACCTGTCCCTGTTTTTGATGCGCTATGTGGCGCCCATCGGCATTCTCGTAGTGTTTGCCGCCCAGCTGTGGAAGTGACGCTGACATGACGACACATATTCAACGCTCGGCCCTGTTGCCGTATCCGGCACAAGCCCTCTATGACCTGGTCAACGACGTGGCGCGTTATCCGGAATTCCTGCCGTGGTGCTCCGCCGCCGAAGTGCTGGAAAGCTCCCCTGAGCACATGCGTGCCAGTGTGGGTGTGGCCAAGGGTGGGTTGAGCCAGCATTTCGTCACGCGCAACACGCTGGTGCCCGGGCATTCGATCGAGATGAATCTTGAAGAAGGTCCGTTCAACCAGTTGCATGGCGTCTGGGTGTTCAAGCCATTGGGCGAAAAGGCCTGCAAGATCAGCCTGGACCTGTCGTTCGACTACGCCGGGCCGATCGTGCGCGCAACGTTGGGGCCTTTGTTCAATCAGGCGGCAAACACCCTGGTGGACGCGTTCTGTCAGCGCGCAAAGCAGATGCATGGTTGATCCGGTGATCGAGGTTGAGGTGGTGTATGCCGCCGTTGATCGCCAGGTGTTGCTGACTGTGTCGGTACCAGCGGGCTCTACGGTTCGGGCCGCTCTGCTCGAATCCGGCGTAGGTGCCGAGTTTCCTGAGCTGGATCTGGCCGATTGTCCGGTTGGAATCTTCGGCAAAGTGATCGTTGACCCCGATACCCGCGTGGTTCAGGCGGGTGATCGCATCGAGATTTACCGACCGCTGCTCGCCGATCCCAAAGAGGTCCGCCGCTTGCGTGCCGCCAAGGCTGCCGAGGCCAAAGCGCGCAATCAATGACCTGATCAAACGCCAGACAATAAAAAACCCGGACATGCCGGGTTTTTTATTGCGTCGCAAATTATTGCGGCGTGGTGTCCAGTGGTTCCGGACTCGGGACTGGAACGGTTTCTACACCGTCGACGTCCTTCTGGATCTGGTCCAGCAGCGAACCTGGTTTCACCGGTTTTTCCGGTTTTGGCTTCTCGGTGTTTTCTGCAGGAGCGGTCACAGTAGTGCCGGGTTCCTTGCCGAGAATGGCTTCGTCGCGGCTCACACCGGGCATAAAATCGCCCGACAGGCTGACAAGCTGGTCATTAGGGTTGAAGATAACGCTTATGCGTTCCTGTTGGCGTTCACCACCACCCGGTTGCAGGCTATACAGGTAATCCCAGCGATCGGCATGGAACGTGTCGGTCAGCAGAGGGTTACCCATGATAAACCGTACTTGCCGACGGGTCATTCCCGGGCGTAACTGGTCTATCATGTCCTGCGTGACGACATTGCCCTGCTGGATGTCGATTTTGTAAACCCCGGGGAATGAACAACCGGCGAGTGCGAGCAGTCCCACGAAGGTGAAACTGGTTAGCAAGAGCTTGGTGTTTTGCATCGGTGGGCGACTTCCACTATCTTGGCTGGGACAACGTAAACGCCGATCATACCCGCATTAAGAGAAGCTGCGAAGCAGCATCGCGAGAAAGCTGACCATGGTTGAAAATAGCGAACTACGCAAAGCCGGCCTCAAAGTGACCCTGCCACGGGTCAAAATTCTGCAAATGCTCGATTCCGCCGAGCAACGCCACATGAGTGCCGAGGATGTTTACAAGGCGCTGATGGAGGCTGGTGAGGACGTCGGTCTGGCCACGGTTTACCGTGTACTGACTCAGTTCGAGGCAGCTGGGCTTGTGGTGCGACACAATTTCGACGGCGGTCATGCCGTCTTCGAGCTGGACGACGGCAAGCATCACGATCATATGGTCAACGTCGAAACCAGTGAAGTGATCGAATTCTTCGACGAAGAAATCGAGCGTCTTCAGAAGGCGATCGTCGACAAGTACGGTTTCGAGATGGTGGATCACAATCTCGTGCTGTACGTGCGCAAGAAAAAGTAAGCATGTCGCGCGAACAGGATGTTCGCGAAACGAGCGAAGGCGACCCAAGGGTCGCCTTCGTGCTTTCTGCTGATCTTAAATTTTGGCGGTGATGACCATTTTCTTCGCGTGAGCCAGGGATTCCTTCGTCAGATCGATACCCCCGAGCATGCGTGCAACTTCTTCGACGCGATCATTCTTGCTCAGCTTGGACACGGCTGTATGCGTTGCATCCTCGCCGCGTACCTTATGAACAAATAGATGCTGGTGACCCTGCGCCGCCACTTGCGGCAGGTGAGTGACCGTCAGCACCTGTCCGCGCTCTCCGAGCCGGCGTAGCAACTGACCGACAATCTCGGCCGTCGGGCCGCCGATGCCCACATCCACTTCGTCGAACACCAGGGTCGGAACCCGGGAGGTTTGTGCGGTGATGACCTGGATCGCCAGGCTGATCCGCGACAGCTCACCGCCCGACGCCACTTTTGCCAGGGCTTTCATCGGTTGCCCGGGGTTGGCGCTGACCAGAAGTTCTACCTGTTCCAGCCCGTTGGGCAGCAGTTCGTTGCTGCTGTTGGGGCGCAATTCAATGGTGAAGCGCCCGCCAGGCATGCCCAGACGCTGGATTTCCTGCTCCACGGCGCTGGCCAGGCTGCCTGAGGCCTGATGGCGCAGATCACTCAAGTCCCGAGCCTTCTCTTGATAATGACGGGCATAGGAAGCGAGTTCATCGCTCAAGCGTTCGATGGATTCGTCATTGGCATTCAGGGTTTCGATTTCATCCAGCAGCTTTTGCTGCATCTCGGCGACTTCGGTCGGCTGGATGCGGTGTTTGCGCGCCAGGGTGTAGATCGCATCGAGGCGTTCCTCCAGATATTGAAGGCGCGCCGGGTCGGCGTCGAAGTTATCAAGGAACCGGTTAAGTTCGCCGACGGCTTCTTCAACCTGAATCTGCGCGCTGGTCAGCAGGCTGCTGGCTTCGCCCAAGGCGCCGATCGAGTTGTTTACGCTCGACAAGCGGTTGAGGCTGGCGGTCAGGGCGTTCAGTACGTTGCCGGAATCACTTTCGCTGCATTGCTCGACTACTTGTCGGCAGATGCCCAGCAAGGTTTCAGCATTGGTCAGATTCTTGTGTTCCTGCTCCAGTTGTTCCAGTTCGTTTTCGCCGAGGCCAAGGTTTTCCAGCTCTTCGAGTTGATAGCTGAGCAATTGATGGCGGGCACGCTGCTCGTCGCCGGAGTTGGACAGGCGCTCCAGCTCCTGGCGGGTCTGGCGCCAGCGCTGGGCGGCCAGTTGAACCTGGCGGGCGAGATCTGTGGCGCCGGCGTACTCGTCGAGCAGGCGGCGGTGGGTGTCAGTCTTGAGCAGGGATTGGTGTTCGTGCTGGCTGTGGATATCAATCAGCAGCTCGCCGAGGGACTTGAGGTCGCCGAGGGGGCAGGGCGTGCCGTTGATATAGCCGCGTGAACGGCCTTCAGCGGTAATCACCCGGCGCAGGATGCACGGGCCGTCGCTTTCCAGGTCGCGCTCGGCCAGCCAGGCACTGGCTTCCGGGATATCGACCAGGTCGAAGGTCGCCAGGATGTCGGCCTTGTCGGCACCGGGGCGGACCACGCCGCTGTCGGCGCGATCACCCAGGGTCAGGCCCAGGGCGTCGAGCATGATCGACTTGCCGGCGCCGGTTTCCCCTGTGATCACGCTCATCCCGCGATCGAGTTCGAGATCGAGATGTTCAACGATGGCGTAGTTATGTACGGACAGGTGCACCAGCATAAAGGCCGCTCCCAGGCTTTAGGTCTGGTTATTTATACAGTGTTTTATTTGCGCCTGACAATGCCCTTCCTTAGCTCGATTTGCTTGGTCCGACGAAATCGTTAGCGCGCCAGGGAATGACAATGCTGCTCTTTTTGTAGGGTTAATCCTCCGGTGCCCCTTGAAGCTGAATTTTGCGGCCCCATATAGCTGGGCAGAAGCGCGAGTTGAGCTCGCGGACGATATTGAAAGGAGAAATTCTATGGCTGACGAACAGACAGTAGATACGCAAAATCTCGACGCCGATCAGGCTGCCCAGGTTTCGGGTGATGAGCTGACGGCTCGTGTACAAGTGCTCGAAGAGCAATTGGCTGGTGCTCATGATCAGGCTTTGCGTGTAGCGGCTGATCTGCAGAACGTCCGCCGTCGCGCCGAGCAGGATGTCGAAAAGGCTCACAAGTTTGCGCTGGAAAAATTCGCTGGCGACCTGCTGCCGATCATCGACAGCCTGGAGCGTGGCCTGGAGTTGTCCAACCCGGATGACGAAAGCATCCGCCCAATGCGCGAAGGTATCGAACTGACCCTGAAAATGTTCCAGGACACCCTGAAGCGTTATCAGCTGGAAGCGATCGATCCGCATGGCGAACCGTTCAACGCCGTTCATCATCAGGCGATGGCCATGCAGGAAAGCGCCGATGTCGAGCCGAACAGCGTGCTCAAGGTGTTCCAGAAGGGCTACCAGCTCAACGGTCGCCTGCTGCGCCCGGCTATGGTCGTGGTCAGCAAGGCCCCAGCGCCGGTTTCGCCTTCTATTGATGAGCAGGCTTGAAATCAGCCGCAAGGCCCCCATTTATAAGTCAAGCGTTTAAGTGCTACCGCAGTTAGCCACCACTGCTGCGGCAACCAAATCCAAAGTTTCGGGAGAGTTAACATGGGCAAAATTATCGGTATCGACCTGGGGACTACCAACTCCTGCGTCTCCGTACTTGAAAACGGCGTAGCCAAAGTTATTGAAAACGCTGAAGGCGCGCGTACCACGCCGTCGATCATCGCGTATGCCAACGATGGCGAAATCCTCGTTGGCCAGTCGGCCAAGCGTCAGGCTGTGACCAATCCGCACAACACCCTGTACGCGGTGAAGCGTTTGATCGGTCGTAAGTTCGACGAAGAAGTCGTACAGAAAGACATCAAGATGGTCCCGTACAAAATCGCCAAGGCTGACAACGGCGACGCATGGGTTGAAGTGAACGGCCAGAAAATGTCGCCGCCACAGATCTCGGCTGAAATTCTGAAGAAAATGAAGAAAACCGCCGAAGACTACCTCGGCGAGCCAGTGACCGAAGCGGTAATTACCGTTCCGGCCTACTTCAACGACAGCCAGCGCCAAGCGACCAAAGACGCCGGCCGCATCGCGGGCCTGGACGTTAAACGTATCATCAACGAACCAACCGCAGCCGCTCTGGCCTACGGTATGGACAAGGCGAAAGGCGATCACACCGTGATCGTTTACGACTTGGGCGGCGGTACTTTCGACGTTTCCGTGATCGAAATCGCTGAAGTCGATGGCGAGCACCAGTTCGAAGTATTGGCCACCAACGGTGACACGTTCCTGGGCGGTGAAGACTTTGACATTCGTCTGATCGACTACCTCGTTGACGAATTCAAGAAAGAAAGCGGCATGAACCTTAAAGGTGACCCGCTGGCCATGCAGCGCCTGAAAGAAGCCGCTGAAAAAGCCAAGATCGAACTGTCTTCGAGCAATTCGACCGACGTGAACCTGCCGTACATCACTGCAGACGCTACCGGTCCTAAGCACTTGAACGTGAAAATCTCCCGCGCCAAGCTCGAAGCGCTGGTAGAAGACCTGGTTCAACGCACCATCGAACCTTGCCGCATCGCTCTGAAAGACTCCGGTATCGACGTTGGCGCAATCAACGACGTGATCCTGGTTGGCGGTCAGACCCGTATGCCACTGGTTCAGAAGCTGGTAACGGAGTTCTTCGGTAAAGAAGCTCGTAAAGACGTGAACCCGGACGAAGCCGTTGCCATGGGTGCTGCTATCCAGGGCGCAGTATTGGCCGGCGACGTGAAAGACGTTCTGCTGCTGGACGTTAGCCCTCTGACCCTGGGTATCGAAACCATGGGCGGCGTGATGACTGCGCTGATCGAGAAAAACACCACGATTCCTACCAAGAAATCGCAAGTGTTCTCGACTGCCGATGACAACCAAGGTGCTGTGACCATTCACGTGCTGCAAGGTGAGCGTAAGCAAGCCGCTCAGAACAAGTCCTTGGGCAAGTTCGACCTGGCTGAGATTCCACCAGCACCACGTGGCGTGCCACAAATTGAAGTGACCTTCGACATCGACGCCAACGGCATTCTGCACGTAGGCGCCAAAGACAAGGCTACTGGCAAGACTCAGTCGATCGTGATCAAGGCCAACTCCGGTCTGTCCGAGGAAGAAATTCAGCAGATGATTCGCGATGCTGAAGCCAACGTCGACGCTGACCGTCAGTTCGAAGAGCTGGCTGCTGCTCGTAACCAGGGCGATGCACTGGTTCACTCGACGCGCAAAATGGTCGCTGATGCTGGCGACAAAGTAAGCGCTGAAGAGAAGACTGCAATCGAAGCGGCTGTTGTTGCCCTGGAAGCCGCTGTAAAAGGCGACGACAAGGCTGCGATCGACGCCAAGGTTGAAGAGCTGTCGAAAGTCTCCGCGCCAGTCGCTCAGAAAATGTACGCCGAGCAGGCTCAGCCAGCTGAAGGCGCTGCACCGCAAGGCGAATCGGCTGAAAAGGCTGACGACGTTGTCGATGCTGAGTTCGAAGAAGTCAAAGACCACAAGTAAGTTGTTGGTCGGCCGGTTGACTGCCTTTGGGCAGTGACTGGTAGGATGTCGCCGCGCGGGGGCTTGCTCCCGCGTTGGCGTGTCTGGAGTTAGCGAATTTTTACAGCATGCGACAGCGTTCGGATGTTGGTGGTATGGCCGGGAATGCTCCTGCTTTTCGAGCCGAAAGTACCGCAATGAACAAAGACCAGGATCGTTGAATTGACGTGAGTTGGGTCCGGGCCTGTATTGGGGCTCAACGAGTTTGGCGAAGCTCAGGAGGGATTTGCCGAACGTCCTTAAGAGTGCGAAGACTTATGGCAAAGCGTGACTATTACGAAGTATTGGGTGTTGAGCGTGGCTCAAGCGAAGCAGACCTGAAAAAGGCCTACCGTCGCCTGGCGATGAAGCATCACCCGGACCGTAATCCTGACGACAAAGCGTCGGAAGAGATGTTCAAGGAGGCCAACGAGGCCTACGAAGTGCTGTCCGATTCCAGCAAGCGCGCGGCGTACGACCAGTATGGTCATGCCGGTGTCGACCCGAGCATGGGCGGCGGCGGTGCCGGGTTTGGCGGTCAGAACTTCTCCGACATCTTTGGCGACGTTTTCAGTGATTTCTTCGGTGGCGGTCGCGGCGGTTCCCGTGGCGGCGCCCAGCGCGGCAGCGACCTGCGCTACACCCTGGAACTGAACCTGGAAGAAGCGGTGCGCGGCACGACCGTGAATATCCGCGTTCCGACACTGGTCAACTGCAAGCCGTGTGATGGTTCGGGTGCCAAGAAAGGCTCCTCGCCGATCACCTGCCCAACGTGCGGTGGTATCGGTCAGGTTCGTATGCAGCAAGGCTTCTTCTCGGTGCAGCAAACCTGCCCGCGCTGCCACGGCCAGGGCAAGATCATTTCTGATCCATGCGATTCCTGCCATGGCGAAGGCCGTGTCGAAGAGTACAAGACCCTTTCCGTGAAAGTGCCGGCCGGTGTTGATACCGGTGACCGCATTCGCCTGTCCGGCGAAGGCGAGGCGGGCGCTCAGGGCGGCCCGACTGGTGACCTGTATGTGGTGATCAACGTGCGCGAGCACGCGATCTTCCAGCGTGACGGCAAGCATCTGTTCTGCGAAGTGCCGATCAGCTTTGTCGACGCGGCGCTGGGTGGCGAGCTGGAGATTCCGACCCTCGATGGTCGGGTCAAACTGAAAATCCCGGAAGGGACTCAGACCGGCAAGCAGTTCCGTGTACGCGGCAAGGGTGTTGCGCCCGTGCGTGGTGGCGGTGCTGGCGACCTGATGTGTCGTGTGGCGGTGGAAACCCCGGTCAACCTGGGTCGTCGTCAGCGCGAATTGCTCGAAGAGTTCCGCAGTTCCCTGGCGGACGACAACAGCCATTCGCCGAAAACCACCGGTTGGTTCGAAGGCGTGAAGCGCTTCTTCGGCGACTTGTAAGGAGTGAGCATGCGACGTATTGCGGTGATGGGCGCTGCCGGGCGCATGGGCAAGATTCTGGTCGAAGCGGTGCAGCAACGCGCGCCGCTGACCGGTCTGACGGCGGCCATCGTGCGCCCCGGCAGCACGCTGATCGGTGTGGATGCCGGTGAGCTGGCTTCGCTGGGGCGGATTGGCGTGCCATTGTCCGGTCATGTCGAGGCGGTGGCTGAAGAGTTCGATGTGTTGATCGACTTCACGTTGCCGGAAGTGATGCTGAAAAACCTGGCGTTCTGTCGTAAGGCGGGCAAAGCCATGGTGATCGGCACCACTGGGCTGGACGCTGCGCAGAAGCAGCTGCTGGCCGAGGCGGGCAAGGATATTCCAATCGTGTTCGCGGCCAATTTCAGCGTGGGTGTGAACCTCTCGCTGAAGCTGCTCGATATGGCAGCGCGTGTGCTGGGTGATGAGGCGGATGTCGAAATCATCGAGGCTCATCATCGGCACAAGATCGATGCACCTTCGGGCACGGCGCTGCGCATGGGTGAAGTGATTGCCGGTGCGTTGGGTCGTGATCTACAGAAGGTCGCAGTCTACGGTCGTGAAGGCCATACCGGTGCTCGCGAGCGCGAGACCATCGGCTTCGCCACCGTTCGCGGTGGTGATGTGGTCGGTGATCATACGGTTCTGTTTGCCTGTGAAGGCGAGCGACTCGAGATCACGCACAAGGCGTCCAGCCGCATGACCTTCGCCAAGGGCGCGGTGCGTGCCGCATTGTGGCTGGATGGGCGCGAGCCTGGCCTCTACGACATGCAAGACGTGCTCGACCTGCGTTAAGATGCGCCCGAAATCGGGTTCAAACTCTGTGTTTGAGCCCGGTTTTACTCCGCCAAGCGACGCCCTGTCGCATTCCATAGCCTTTAAGGCTCATTGGCGGTAGACCAAAAAAGCCTTTTTCTGTAAGCTACAGCTTTAGTGTGTTCACTAAAAGCGCGCAGAATAATTCAGTGAATGAGCGGGGTGACGTGTCCATACGTCACTCCGCTTTTTTACACCTGCGATCGCCCTTTCAGGCTTTATTTACGGGAGGTCTTCTTGACTAAGCCAGCCATACTCGCCCTTGCTGATGGCAGCATTTTTCGCGGCGAAGCAATTGGAGCCGACGGTCAAACCGTTGGTGAGGTGGTGTTCAACACCGCCATGACCGGCTATCAGGAAATCCTTACCGATCCTTCCTACGCCCAACAGATCGTTACCCTGACTTACCCGCACATCGGCAACACCGGTACTACACCGGAAGATGCCGAGTCCGACCGCGTCTGGTCCGCTGGCCTGGTCATCCGTGACCTGCCTCTGGTTGCGAGTAACTGGCGTAACACGATGTCCCTGTCTGATTACCTGAAAGCCAACAACGTTGTGGCGATCGCGGGTATCGACACCCGTCGCCTGACACGCATCCTGCGTGAGAAAGGCGCGCAGAACGGCTGCATCATGGCCGGTGACAACATCTCCGAAGAAGCTGCCATCGCCGCTGCCCAGGGTTTCCCTGGTCTTAAAGGCATGGACCTGGCGAAAGTCGTCAGCACCAAAGAGAAGTACGAGTGGCGCTCGACTGTCTGGGACTTGAAGACCGACAGCCACGCGACCATCGACGCCTCCGAGCTGCCGTACCACGTGGTTGCCTACGACTACGGCGTCAAGCTGAACATCCTGCGCATGCTGGTCGAGCGCGGTTGCCGTGTGACCGTAGTGCCGGCTCAAACGCCAGCCGCCGACGTTCTGGCGCTGAAGCCGGACGGCGTGTTCCTGTCCAACGGCCCGGGTGACCCGGAGCCTTGCGACTACGCGATCCAGGCGATCAAGGACGTGCTCGAAACCGAGATTCCGGTATTCGGCATCTGCCTCGGTCACCAACTGCTGGCCCTGGCCTCCGGCGCCAAGACCCTGAAAATGGGTCACGGCCACCACGGTGCCAACCACCCGGTCCAGGACCTGGACACCGGCGTTGTGATGATCACCAGCCAGAACCACGGTTTTGCGGTAGACGATGCGACCCTGCCAGCCAACGTCCGGGCGATCCACAAATCGCTGTTCGACGGCACCCTGCAAGGGATCGAGCGTACCGACAAGAGCGCCTTCAGCTTCCAGGGTCACCCTGAAGCCAGCCCTGGCCCGAACGACGTAGCGCCTCTGTTTGATCGCTTCATCAACGAAATGGCCAAGCGACGCTGATCGCTCGCCTTGATGCAGCAAAGCTTGAGGGTGGTCCCGACACCGGTGGCCCCCTCAAGGCTTCACAGATTGAACAAGACGGCTTGCCGACTGACCTGCGGATTTGAGTGACAAACCCATGCCAAAACGTACAGACATAAAAAGCATCCTGATTCTCGGCGCTGGCCCGATCGTTATCGGCCAGGCCTGTGAATTCGACTACTCCGGCGCCCAGGCCTGTAAAGCCCTGCGCGAGGAGGGTTACCGCGTCATCCTGGTGAACTCCAACCCAGCGACCATCATGACCGACCCGGACATGGCCGACGCCACGTACATCGAGCCGATCAAATGGCAGACCGTTGCCAAGATCATCGAGAAAGAGCGTCCGGACGCGCTGCTGCCAACCATGGGTGGCCAGACCGCCCTGAACTGCGCACTGGATCTGGAGCGCGAAGGCGTTCTGGAGAAGTTCGGCGTAGAGATGATCGGCGCCAACGCTGACACCATCGACAAGGCCGAAGACCGCTCGCGCTTCGACAAGGCGATGAAATCCATCGGCCTGGACTGCCCGCGCTCGGGTATCGCCCACAGCATGGAAGAGGCCAACGCAGTGCTCGAGAAGCTCGGCTTCCCGTGCATCATCCGTCCGTCCTTCACCATGGGCGGCACCGGCGGCGGTATTGCTTACAACCGCGAAGAGTTCGAGGAAATCTGCGCCCGTGGTCTCGACTTGTCGCCGACCAAAGAGCTGCTGATCGACGAATCCCTGATCGGCTGGAAAGAATACGAGATGGAGGTTGTCCGCGATAAGAAGGACAACTGCATCATCGTCTGCTCCATCGAAAACTTTGACCCGATGGGCGTGCACACCGGTGACTCGATCACTGTTGCGCCAGCACAGACCCTGACGGACAAGGAATACCAGATCATGCGTAACGCCTCCCTGGCGGTACTGCGTGAAATCGGCGTGGAAACCGGCGGCTCCAACGTCCAGTTCGGCATCTGCCCGGACACTGGCCGTATGGTGGTCATCGAGATGAACCCGCGGGTATCCCGTTCTTCGGCGCTGGCCTCGAAAGCCACTGGTTTCCCGATTGCGCGCATCGCTGCCAAGCTGGCGATCGGCTACACCCTGGACGAATTGCAGAACGAAATCACCGGCGGCGCTACTCCTGCGTCCTTTGAGCCGTCCATCGACTACGTCGTGACCAAGCTGCCACGCTTCGCCTTCGAAAAATTCCCGAAAGCCGACGCGCGCCTGACCACTCAAATGAAGTCGGTCGGTGAAGTCATGGCCATCGGCCGGACCTTCCAGGAATCCCTGCAGAAAGCTTTGCGCGGTCTGGAAGTGGGTGTTTGCGGCCTGGACGAGAAGCTCGACCTGAGCAATCCGGAAAGCATGAGCATCCTCAAGCGCGAACTGACCGTGCCGGGTGCCGAGCGTATCTGGTACGTGGCTGATGCCTTCCGCGCGGGTCTGTCGGTCGAAGACATCTTCGGCATGAACATGATCGACCCGTGGTTCCTCGTGCAGATCGAAGATCTGATCAAGGAAGAAGAGAAGGTCAAGACCCTGGGTCTGGCCAGCATCGACCGCGACCTGATGTTCAAGCTCAAGCGCAAAGGCTTCTCCGACATGCGTCTGGCCAAGCTGCTGGGCGTGACCGAGAAGGCTCTGCGTCGCCACCGCCACAAGCTCGAGGTTTACCCGGTCTACAAGCGCGTTGACACCTGCGCGGCCGAGTTCGCCACTGACACTGCCTACATGTACTCGACCTACGAGGAAGAGTGCGAAGCAGCTCCGTCGGGCCGCGACAAGATCATGATCCTCGGCGGCGGTCCTAACCGTATCGGCCAGGGTATCGAGTTCGACTACTGCTGCGTTCACGCGGCACTGGCGCTGCGCGAAGACGGGTACGAGACCATCATGGTCAACTGCAACCCGGAAACCGTTTCCACCGATTACGACACCTCCGATCGCCTGTACTTCGAACCAGTGACCCTGGAAGACGTACTGGAAATCTGCCGAGTCGAGAAGCCAAAAGGCGTGATCGTCCAGTACGGCGGCCAGACCCCGCTGAAACTGGCTCGCGCCCTGGAAGAAGCCGGCGTGCCGATCATCGGCACCAGCCCTGACGCCATCGACCGTGCTGAAGACCGTGAGCGCTTCCAGCAGATGGTCGAGCGCCTGAACCTGCGTCAGCCGCCAAACGCCACCGTGCGCAGCGAAGACGAAGCGATTCGTGCTGCGGCCAAGATCGGTTACCCGCTGGTGGTTCGTCCGTCCTACGTATTGGGCGGTCGCGCGATGGAAATCGTTTACGAAGAAGAAGAGCTGAAGCGCTACCTGCGTGACGCGGTGAAAGTGTCCAACGACAGCCCGGTGCTGCTTGACCACTTCCTCAACTGCGCCATCGAAATGGACGTGGACGCGGTTTGCGACGGCACCGACGTGGTGATCGGCGCAATCATGCAGCACATCGAGCAGGCCGGCGTTCACTCCGGTGACTCCGCGTGCTCCCTGCCGCCGTACTCGCTGCCTGGACACATCCAGGACGAGATGCGCGAACAGGTCAAGAAAATGGCCCTGGAGTTGGGCGTTGTCGGCCTGATGAACGTACAGTTGGCGCTGCAAGGCGAAGACATCTACGTCATCGAGGTCAACCCGCGCGCTTCCCGTACCGTACCGTTCGTGTCCAAGTGCATCGGTGTTTCCCTGGCCATGATCGCGGCTCGCGTGATGGCCGGTAAAACCTTGAAAGAAATTGGTTTCACCAAGGAAATTATTCCGAACTTCTACAGCGTGAAAGAGGCAGTGTTCCCATTCGCCAAATTCCCTGGCGTGGACCCGATCCTGGGCCCAGAGATGAAGTCCACCGGTGAAGTGATGGGCGTGGGCGATACTTTCGGTGAAGCCTTCGCCAAGGCCCAGATGGGCGCGAGCGAAGTGCTGCCGACTGGCGGTACCGCGTTCATCAGCGTGCGTGACGACGACAAACCGCTGGTTGCAGGCGTGGCCCGTGATCTGATCAACTTGGGCTTCGAAGTGGTCGCCACTGCCGGTACTGCCAAGCTGATCGAAGCCGCAGGCCTGAAAGTGCGTCGTGTGAACAAGGTGACCGAAGGTCGTCCGCACGTGGTCGACATGATCAAGAATGACGAAGTCACCCTGATCATCAACACCACCGAAGGTCGTCAGTCGATCGCTGATTCCTACTCCATTCGTCGTAATGCCTTGCAGCACAAGATCTACTGCACCACGACCATCGCTGCTGGCGAAGCTATCTGCGAAGCGCTGAAGTTCGGTCCCGAGAAGACCGTGCGCCGCTTGCAGGACCTACACGCAGGATTGAAGGCATGATCAAATACCCAATGACTGTCCAGGGCGCCAAAGCCCTGGAAGAAGAACACGCTCACCTGACCAAGGTCGTCCGCCCGAAGCTCAGCCAGGACATCGGCACGGCTCGCGAGTTGGGTGACCTGAAGGAAAACGCCGAATACCACGCTGCTCGCGAGCAGCAGGGTATGGTCGAGGCGCGGATCCGTGATATCGAAGGCCGTATGCAGAATGCGGTGATCATCGATGTCACGACCATTCCTCACACCGGCAAAGTGATTTTCGGCACCACCGTTGAAATCGCCAACGTCGAAACCGACGAAACCGTCACTTACCACATCGTGGGTGAGGACGAGGCTGACTTCAAACTGGGCAAGATTTCGGTGGGTTCGCCACTGGCTCGCGCCTTGATCGCCAAGGAAGAAGGTGACGTGGTCGCGGTCAAAACGCCTAGCGGCGTTATCGAGTACGAGATTGTCGAAGTCCGCCACATCTGAAAGAAGGCGCCCGCTCCGTGCGGGCGCCATGCTTTGGCAACTGACTCAGATGTTATGGGTGGGCGGCGTGTGGTTGTTGCATATCGGTCTGCTGCCGGTGCTGGGCAAGGTTGGCATGGCGCCGCTGCTGATCGACGAAATTGAAGGCATGCTGGATGCGCTGATGGTGGGATTCGCCACAGCGTGTGTGATTTTTCAGGCTTTGGTGCTGGTTCAGGCCGAGGGCCTTGTCAGTCTATGGCGCGATATTCGCGGACAATTGCTGCTGATGGCGCTGTATGCGTGCGGGATGTTTTTCATCGTGCGCTTTGGCTGGCCGCAAGCGGTGCGCTGGGAAACGTTCAGCTATCTGGTACTGGGGTTTTCCGGGCTGGTGCTGGTATTGCAACCAGTGCCTGGATGGAGTGGCAGGGTGCGCGAAGCACACCCTTGACTCTTGTCATCACGCGAAGCGATGGACGTTCGACAGCTGCTTGTTGACGCTGAAGTTCTTGCGGTAAATCAATGCCATCTTGCCGATGACCTGAACCAGGTCCGCTTTGCCGGCCTTGCAAATTTCTGCAACGGTGGCCAGGCGGGATTCGCGATCGAGGATGTTGAGCTTGATTTTAATCAGCTCGTGATCCGCCAGCGCGCGTTCAAGTTCGGCTAACACACCTTCAGTCAAACCGTTGTCAGCCACAGTCAAAACTGGTTTCAGATGGTGGCCAATGGATTTGTATTGTTTCTTCTGCTCTGGTTTGAGCGGCATAATCTGACCCCTGCGTCTGATCTTGTAAAAAGCGGCGGCCAGTTTACCCGAGCGAGTCCGGGACCGCCCAGTTAATCACGACCCGTTTTATTTTAGAGGTGGCCCGTGGCCCGTTCCAAGACAAGCCTTAAGTGGCTGCAAAGACATGTCAATGATCCCTACGTAAAGCAGGCGCAGAAGGATGGTTACCGCTCGCGTGCGAGTTACAAGCTTCTGGAGGTCCAGGAGAAATACAAACTGATCCGTCCGGGTATGAGCGTTGTCGACCTGGGAGCGGCGCCCGGCGGCTGGTCGCAGGTCACCAGTCGGCTGATCGGTGGTCAGGGGCGTCTGATCGCCTCGGACATCCTGGAAATGGACAGCATTCCGGACGTGACCTTCATCCAGGGTGACTTCACCCGGGACGACGTGCTCGCTCAGATCCTTGAAGCCGTGGGTAATTCGCAGGTGGACCTTGTGATTTCCGATATGGCCCCCAATATGAGTGGTACGCCTGAAGTGGACATGCCAAAAGCCATGTTTCTATGTGAGCTGGCTCTTGATCTGGCAGCTCGCATACTCAAGCCAGGTGGTAATTTCGTGATCAAGGTGTTTCAGGGCGAAGGGTTTGATGCATACGTGAAGGACGCTCGTCAGAAATTCGACAAGGTCCAGATGATCAAGCCGGACTCTTCCCGCGGCAGTTCCCGCGAGCAATACATGCTGGCTTGGGGCTATCGCGGCCGTAGTGAGTAAATCGAGGTTTTTCAGCGGGTCGATAGGTTTTTCGTATTTCGCCCCGCGGGCATTAGCGAATAATGTGTAGAAAGTGTTTCACAAAGGGTTACAGACGGCGCCTGCCAGAGTCGTAGGTAATGTAGTAAGTTAGGCCGGTGAATATCATGCGAAGCGCGCGCCAACAGCGGAGCTTGCTTCAGAGGGTAGTTAATTGAACGATATGGCAAAGAATCTGATCCTGTGGTTGATCATCGCGGCTGTCCTCGTGACGGTGATGAACAACTTCTCCAGCCCTAACGAGCCGCAGACCCTCAACTATTCCGACTTCATCCAGCAGGTCAAGGATGGCAAGGTCGAGCGCGTAGCTGTAGACGGCTATGTGATTACCGGCAAACGCAACGATGGCGACAGCTTCAAGACCATTCGTCCGGCGATTCAGGACAATGGCCTGATCGGCGACCTGGTGGATAACCATGTTGTGGTCGAAGGCAAGCAGCCTGAGCAGCAAAGCATCTGGACTCAACTCCTGGTCGCAAGCTTCCCGATCCTGGTGATCATCGCCGTCTTCATGTTCTTCATGCGGCAGATGCAGGGCGGTGCCGGCGGTAAGGGTGGGCCAATGAGCTTCGGCAAGAGCAAGGCACGCCTGCTCTCCGAAGATCAGGTGAAAACCACCCTGGGTGACGTTGCCGGTTGCGACGAAGCCAAGGAAGAAGTCGGTGAACTGGTCGAGTTCCTTCGCGATCCGGGCAAGTTCCAGCGCCTGGGCGGTCGCATTCCTCGCGGCGTGCTGATGGTTGGCCCTCCGGGTACTGGTAAAACCTTGCTGGCCAAGGCGATTGCCGGCGAAGCCAAGGTGCCATTCTTCACCATCTCCGGTTCCGATTTCGTCGAGATGTTCGTGGGTGTCGGTGCAAGCCGTGTTCGCGACATGTTCGAACAAGCCAAGAAACACGCGCCATGCATCATCTTTATCGATGAAATCGACGCCGTTGGTCGCCACCGTGGCGCCGGCATGGGCGGCGGTCACGATGAGCGCGAGCAGACTCTCAACCAGTTGCTGGTAGAGATGGACGGCTTTGAAATGAATGACGGCATTATCGTCATTGCTGCAACCAACCGTCCGGACGTACTGGACCCTGCGTTGCTGCGTCCAGGCCGTTTCGACCGTCAGGTTGTGGTCGGTCTGCCGGACATTCGTGGTCGTGAGCAGATTCTCAAGGTCCACATGCGCAAAGTGCCAATGGGTGACGATGTCGCTCCGGCCGTGATTGCTCGTGGTACTCCGGGTTTCTCCGGTGCCGACCTCGCCAACTTGGTGAACGAAGCGTCGTTGTTCGCTGCCCGTACCGGCAAGCGCATCGTCGAAATGAAGGAATTTGAACTGGCCAAAGACAAGATCATGATGGGCGCCGAGCGCAAATCGATGGTCATGTCCGAGAAAGAGAAGCAGAACACTGCTTACCACGAGGCTGGCCACGCTATCGTCGGTCGCGTTGTGCCTGAGCATGATCCGGTCTACAAAGTGTCGATCATTCCTCGCGGTCGTGCGCTGGGTGTGACCATGTTCCTGCCGGAAGAAGATCGTTACAGCCTGTCCAAACGTGCACTGATCAGCCAGATCTGCTCGTTGTACGGCGGCCGTATTGCTGAAGAGATGACTTTGGGCTTCGACGGCGTCACCACTGGTGCGTCGAACGACATCATGCGTGCAAGTCAGATTGCGCGGAACATGGTGACCAAGTGGGGCCTGTCGGAAAAACTCGGTCCGTTGATGTATGCCGAAGAAGAGGGTGAAGTGTTCCTCGGTCGCGGCGGTGGCGGTCAGAGTGCAAGCTTTTCTGGCGAGACGGCGAAGCTGATCGACTCCGAGGTGCGTAGCATCATCGATCAGTGCTACGGCACGGCCAAGCAAATCCTGACGGACAACCGTGACAAGCTCGACGCCATGGCGGATGCCTTGATGAAGTACGAGACGATCGACGCCGATCAGATCGATGACATCATGGCCGGTCGTACGCCGCGTGAGCCGCGTGACTGGTCAGGTGGTGGTGCCGGCACTTCCGGTACGCCTCCGGTGGCGCAGGATCCGCGTCCAGAAACACCGATCGGCGGTCCGGCTGCTGACGTTTAAGGTTTGAAATGACTTCTGTTCAGTCCCTGACCCGGTTGCCTTGCGGCAACCGGGTTCTTGATTTAGCCCATACGCATGTCATGGGCATTCTCAATGTCACCCCCGATTCTTTTTCCGATGGCGGCCGATACAGTCAGCTCGATGCGGCTTTGCGCCACGCCGAAGCGATGGTGGCGGCTGGCGCGACACTGATTGATGTCGGTGGCGAGTCAACCCGACCCGGCGCCAGGGCGGTTTCGCCGCTCGAAGAGCTCGAGCGCGTTGCGCCGATCGTCGAGCGCATCCATCGTGAGCTGGATGTCATTATTTCTGTTGATACCTCCACGCCAGCCGTCATGCGCGAAACCGCACGACTGGGTGCGGGCTTGATCAATGATGTGCGCTCATTACGGCGAGACGGTGCCCTGGATGCTGCTGCGGCCACGGGGTTGCCGGTATGCCTGATGCATATGCTCGGCGAGCCGGGCGACATGCAGAACGACCCGCAGTATCGGGATGTAACAAAAGAAGTTGGCGAATTCCTTGCCGAGCGCATGACGCAATGTGCTTCCGTGGGGATCCCGGCAGAGCGGATCATCCTTGATCCGGGTTTCGGTTTCGCCAAAACCCTGCAGCACAATCTAAGCTTGTTCAAACATATGGAAGCCTTGCATGCCTTGGGGCGGCCCCTGTTGGTCGGGGTTTCGCGAAAGAGCATGATTGGGCTGGCGTTGAATCGTCCGGTTGGAGAGCGCCTTTTTGGCGGTCTGGCACTTGCAGCGCTGGCCTCGGTCAAGGGCGCGCGTATCTTGCGTGTCCATGATGTGGCCGAAACAGTCGATGTGGTGCGGATGATCGCTGCAGTGGAATCAGCCGAATAAGAATGATGGAGCACTTATGACTAAGAAATATTTTGGTACCGACGGCATTCGTGGTCGGGTCGGCGAATATCCGATCACTCCGGACTTCATGCTCAAGCTTGGCTGGGCGGCCGGTATGGCATTCCGCAAGATGGGTGCCTGCAAGGTACTGGTCGGCAAGGACACGCGCATCTCCGGGTACATGTTTGAATCGGCGCTGGAAGCCGGGCTTACGTCCGCAGGCGCCGATGTGATGCTGCTGGGGCCGATGCCGACCCCGGCTATCGCCTATCTGACGCGCACGTTCCATGCCGAAGCCGGTATCGTGATCAGTGCTTCGCATAATCCGCATGATGACAATGGCATCAAGTTTTTCTCCGGGAAGGGCACCAAGCTTCCGGATGAAGTCGAGCTGATGATTGAAGAGTTGCTCGACACCCCGATGACCGTGGTTGAGTCGAGCAAGATCGGCAAGGTTTCGCGCATCAACGACGCTTCGGGTCGCTACATTGAATTCTGCAAGAGCAGCGTCCCGACCGGCACCAGCTTCGCGGGCCTGAAGGTCGTGATCGACTGCGCACATGGCGCGGTCTACAAAGTGGCGCCTAGTGTGTTTCGTGAGCTGGGTGCCGATGTTGTCGTGCTGTCGGCCCAGCCGAATGGCCTGAACATCAACGAAAACTGCGGTTCGACCCATATGGGCCAGTTGCAGGCTGCTGTAATGGCTGAGCATGCGGATCTTGGTATTGCCTTCGACGGCGATGGTGATCGGGTGCTGATGGTCGATCACACTGGCGCTATCGTCGATGGCGACGATCTGTTGTTCATTATTGCTCGCGATCTGCATGAGCGCGGCAAGTTGCAGGGCGGTGTAGTCGGGACGTTGATGAGTAACCTGGGGCTGGAACTGGCTCTGGCGGATCTGGCGATTCCTTTTGTACGCGCCAATGTCGGTGACCGTTATGTGATCGCTGACCTGTTGGAGCGCAACTGGCTGGTCGGTGGCGAGAACTCGGGGCATATCGTCTGCTTCAACCACACCACAACCGGCGATGCGATCATCGCAGCGTTGCAAGTGCTGATGGCGCTCAAGACTCGCTCCGAAGGGTTGGCTCAGGCCCGCCAGGCGCTGCGCAAATGCCCGCAGGTACTGATCAATGTCCGTTTCGGTGGTGGGGCGAGCCCCCTCGATCATCCGTCGGTCAAGGAAGCCAGCGAGCGTGTAACCCAGGCCATGGCCGGTCGTGGGCGCGTGCTGTTGCGCAAGTCTGGGACAGAGCCGCTGGTGCGGGTCATGGTCGAAGGCGAGGACGAAACACTGGTTCGTGGTTACGCTGAAGAGCTGGCAAAACTGGTTACTGAAGTTTCTGCCTGAATTCGGCTTGCCAGCCATGATTGTGTTGGGTAACATCTGCGCCCACTTTGACCGACGAGGTACAGCATGCGTCGCCCTATGGTAGCTGGTAACTGGAAGATGCACGGTACCCGCGCCAGCGTCGCTGAGCTGATCGAAGGCTTGCGTAATCTGGCCTTGCCGAGCGGTGTTGATGTAGCGGTATTTCCGTCTTTCCTGCATGTCAATCAAGTGATTGGCGGTCTGGAAGGCAAGTCGATCAAGGTCGGCGCGCAGAACGCTGCGGTGGAATCCGAACAAGGTGCACTGACCGGTGAAGTTGCTCCGAGTCAGTTGGCTGATGAAGGTTGTTCCCTGGTGCTCGTCGGGCATTCCGAGCGACGCCAGATCATCGGCGAGAGTGATGAAACACTCATTCGCAAGTTTGCAGCAGCACAGGCATGTGGCTTGATTCCGGTGTTGTGCATAGGGGAAACCCTTGAGCAGCGCGAAGCCGGTAAAACGCTTGAGGTTGTCGGGCATCAGCTGGGCAGCGTCATCGAGAAGCTGGGTGTTGAGGTTTTTGCAAAGGCAGTAATCGCTTACGAGCCGGTCTGGGCCATTGGCACCGGGCTGACTGCTTCGCCGCAACAGGCGCAGGATGTGCACGCAGCCATTCGCGCTCAGTTGGCGGCAGAGAATTCTGAGGTCGCACAAGGTGTGCGGCTTCTATACGGCGGCAGCGTGAAGGCGGCCAATGCGGTCGAACTGTTCGGCATGCCGGATATCGATGGGGGGCTCATTGGTGGAGCTTCCCTGAATGCAGATGAGTTCGGTGCGATTTGTCGCGCCGCGGGAAACTGAAAAAATGCTGGAAACAGTCGTAGTCGTTTTTCATCTGCTGGGTGCATTGGGCGTAGTTGCTCTGGTATTGCTACAGCAGGGTAAAGGTGCGGATGCTGGCGCGTCTTTCGGTGCAGGTGCTTCAAATACTGTGTTCGGAAGCCAAGGTTCCTCTACCTTTCTTAGTAAGTTTACTGCTATACTTGCCGCAGGTTTTTTCATAACCAGCTTAGGGTTAGGTTACTTTGCTAAAGAGAAAGCTCACCAGCTGACTCAAGTAGGTTTGCCAAACCCAGCAGTGTTGGAAGTTCCAAAGCAACAACCGGCTTCTGATGATGTCCCGGTGCTTCAAGAGCAAAAGTCGGCTACTCCAGCGACTGACGTGCCTCCAGCTCAAGAGCAAAAGTAAGAAGGGTTTCAAACGTAGTATTGCCGAGGTGGTGGAATTGGTAGACACGCAACCTTGAGGTGGTTGTGCCCATAGGGTGTAGGGGTTCGAGTCCCCTTCTCGGTACCAATTATCAGGAGAGCCCGCTGTTGCGGGCTTTCTTGTAGGTGGAAGGTTACATTGACCCTGTCAGGGATCGGTCGTATACTTCCGCCCCAGCTTTGTCGCGGGGTGGAGCAGTCTGGTAGCTCGTCGGGCTCATAACCCGAAGGTCGTCGGTTCAAATCCGGCCCCCGCAACCAGTTTAAGGAGCCCCTTTTAAGGGGCTTTTTGTTAGCTGGACACTTTCAACGCCGCTGTTCGACGGCGTTTCAAGGATGGGCGTTTCGCCCATTTTTTTATTTTGCATAGCATGCACATACATGCACGAGGGGGTTCAGGTGTCGAGCAAGCTAGAAGAGTTGCAGGCCTTGCTGGCCCCGGTGGTCGTGGCCCTAGGCTATGAATGCTGGGGTATTGAGTTTTCGGCTCAAGGTCGCCACTCAATGTTGCGCGTTTATATCGATAAAGAAGGCGGCGTGTTGGTGGACGATTGTGCCATCGTCAGCCGCCAGATCAGCGGTGTCCTGGATGTTGAAGATCCGATCGCCGTTGAGTACACCCTTGAAGTTTCCTCGCCTGGCATGGAACGCCCACTGTTCACTATTGAGCAGTTTGCAAAATTTGCCGGTGAACAAGTGAAGATCAAGCTGCGCTCGCCTTTCGAAGGCCGACGCAACTTTCAGGGCCTTCTGCGCGGTGTAGAAGAGCAGGACGTCGTGGTGCAGGTAGAAGACCATGAGTTCCTGTTGCCGATCGATATGATCGACAAGGCCAACATTATTCCCAGTTTTGACTGAGACGCGGATCCCGCGGATCCAATGGCTTGCGAAAGGCGAGGCGTACGATGAGCAAAGAAGTACTGCTGGTTGTTGAGTCGGTATCCAATGAAAAGGGCGTACCGGCAAACGTAATTTTTGAAGCGCTGGAGCTGGCTCTGGCCACTGCTACCAAAAAACGTTTCGAGGACGAAGTCGATCTGCGTGTGGAAATCAATCGCCACACCGGTGCTTACGAGACATTCCGTCGCTGGACGGTCGTCGAAGAAGCAGATCTGGACGATCCGGCCATCGAAACCTGGCCGAGCAAGGTTGCCGAAACGCATCCTGGCGCTCAGGTCGGTGACGTAGTCGAAGAAAAAATCGAATCGATCGAGTTCGGCCGCATTGCTGCACAGACTGCCAAGCAAGTCATCGTGCAGAAAGTTCGTGAAGCCGAGCGCGCGCAAGTCGTTGACGCTTACCGCGAGCGCCTGGGGGAAATCATCTCCGGCACCGTGAAGAAAGTTACCCGCGACAATGTGATTGTCGACCTGGGCAACAACGCTGAAGCGTTGCTGGCTCGTGAAGACATCATCTCTCGCGAAACCTTCCGGGTTGGCGTGCGTCTGCGTGCGCTGCTCAAGGAAATCCGCACCGAGAACCGCGGCCCGCAGCTGATCCTGTCGCGTACCGCGCCGGAAATGCTGATCGAGTTGTTCCGCATCGAAGTGCCGGAAATCGCTGAAGGCCTGATCGAAGTCATGGCTGCGTCCCGCGACCCGGGTTCGCGCGCCAAGATCGCGGTCCGCTCCAAAGACAAACGCATTGATCCGCAAGGCGCTTGCATCGGTATGCGCGGTTCGCGCGTCCAGGCAGTGTCGGGCGAATTGGGCGGCGAGCGTGTGGACATCGTCCTGTGGGACGATAACCCGGCTCAGTTCGTGATCAATGCAATGTCGCCGGCTGAAGTGGCGGCAATTATCGTTGACGAAGATGCCCATGCAATGGATATCGCCGTTGGCGCAGACAATCTGGCTCAGGCCATTGGTCGCGGTGGTCAGAACGTGCGTCTGGCTAGCCAGTTGACTGGCTGGACCCTGAACGTGATGACCGAATCGGACATCCAGGCTAAGCAGCAAGCAGAAACCGGCGACATCCTGCGCAACTTCATCGACGAGCTGGAAGTCGACGAAGATCTGGCACAGGTGCTGGTAGATGAAGGCTTCACCAGCCTGGAAGAGATTGCCTACGTACCGTTGGAAGAAATGCTCAACATCGACGGCTTTGACGAAGAAACCGTCAACGAGCTTCGCGCTCGCGCCAAGGATCGTTTGTTGACCAAAGCCATCGCTACTGAGGAAAAGCTGGCAGACGCCCATCCGGCCGAAGACCTGCTCTCGCTTGAGGGTATGGACAAGGATTTGGCGATGGAACTGGCGGTGCGCGGCGTAATTACCCGCGAAGACCTGGCCGAGCAGTCTATTGACGATCTGCTCGACATCGACGGCATTGACGATGATCGTGCCGGCAAGTTGATCATGGCCGCCCGAGCCCACTGGTTCGAGTAATTAGGCGCGGCCTGAGGAGAGAAGTGCATGACGCAAGTCACGGTGAAACAACTGGCCGATGAGGTCAAAACACCGGTAGAGCGCCTGTTGCAGCAGATGCGTGAGGCAGGTCTGCCGCACACCGCCGCCGAAGAACATGTGACTGACAGTGAGAAGCAATCTTTGCTGACTCACTTGAAAAGCAGCCACAAGGCGAAAGTGGAAGAACCACGCAAGATCACGCTGCAGCGTAAAACCACCAGCACCCTGCGTGTTGCTGGCAGCAAAAGCATCAGCGTTGAAGTCCGTAAAAAGAAAGTTTTCGTACAGCGCAGCCCGGAAGAAATTGAAGCCGAGCGCAAACGTGAACTGGATGAGCGTCGCGCAGTAGAAAATGCTGCCCGTCAGAAGGCTGAAGAAGAAGCCAAGCGTCGCGCCGAAGAAGAAGCGCGTCGCCAGCCTGCTGCTGCGCAAACCGGTACTAACGATGCTGTCGCAGCGCCTGCTGCGGTTGCCGAGCCAGTACGCGAAAGCGCACCGGTCGTGGCGGCTGCACCGGCTCCTTCTGCGGACCGCAAGCCGAACGATCAACGTCGTCCGGACAAACCACGTGCAGACGATAACAATCGTCGCAGCGGCGGTGGCGATGGCGAGCGCAAAAACGCTCCGCATCGTGCTTCGGTCAAAGAGAAAGCGCCTGCTCCACGTGTTGCGCCACGTACTACCGACGAAGAAAGCGATGGCTTCCGTCGTGGTGGTCGCGGCAAGGCCAAGCTGAAGAAACGCAACGCTCACGGTTTCCAGAGCCCAACCGGCCCTGTCGTGCGTGATGTGCAGATCGGCGAGACCATCACTGTTGGCGATCTCGCCCAACAGATGTCGGTCAAGGCTGCTGAAATCATCAAGTTCATGTTCAAACTGGGTACTCCAGCGACCATCAACCAGGTACTGGATCAGGAAACTGCCCAACTGGTTGCCGAAGAGCTGGGCCACAAAGTGACCCTGGTCAGCGACACCGCCCTGGAAGATTCCCTGGCCGAGTCCCTGAAGTTTGAAGGTGAGACGTTCTCCCGTGCGCCGGTTGTGACCGTAATGGGCCACGTTGACCACGGTAAGACCTCGCTGCTCGACTACATCCGTCGTGCCAAGGTAGCTGCTGGCGAAGCCGGCGGTATCACCCAGCACATCGGCGCATACCACGTTGAAACTGATCGCGGCATGGTCACGTTCCTCGACACCCCGGGTCACGCTGCGTTTACCGCAATGCGTGCTCGTGGTGCCAAGGCAACTGACATCGTGATCCTGGTCGTTGCAGCGGACGACGGCGTAATGCCGCAGACCATTGAAGCGGTCCAGCACGCCAAGGCTGCCGGTGTTCCTCTGGTCGTCGCAGTGAACAAAATCGACAAGCCGGGCGCTGATCTCGATCGCATCCGTAGCGAACTGTCGGTTCACGGCGTGACCTCGGAAGAGTGGGGCGGCGACACCCCGTTCGTATCGGTTTCGGCGAAAGTCGGTACTGGCGTGGACGAGTTGCTCGAAGCTGTTCTGCTGCAAGCCGAAGTTCTGGAACTGAAGGCAACCCCTTCGGCCCCAGGTCGTGGTGTTGTGGTTGAATCGCGTCTCGACAAAGGTCGTGGCCCGGTTGCTACCGTTCTGGTTCAAGACGGTACCCTGCGCCAAGGCGACATGGTTCTGGTCGGTTCGAACTACGGCCGTGTACGTGCCATGCTCGACGAGAACGGCAAGCCAATCAAAGAAGCCGGTCCTTCCATCCCTGTCGAGATCCTCGGCCTGGACGGTACCCCGGACGCTGGCGACGAGATGAGCGTGCTGTCGGACGAGAAGAAAGCCCGTGAAGTGGCTCTGTTCCGTCAAGGCAAGTTCCGCGAAGTCAAACTGGCCCGTGCTCACGCTGGCAAGCTTGAAAACATCTTCGAAAACATGGGTCAGGCAGAGAAGAAGACGCTCAACATCGTCCTCAAATCCGACGTCCGTGGTTCGCTGGAAGCGTTGAACGGTGCCTTGAACGGCCTGGGTAACGACGAAGTGCAAGTGCGTGTTGTGGGCGGCGGCGTTGGTGGTATCACCGAGTCCGACGCTAACCTGGCACTGGCCTCCAACGCTGTACTGTTCGGCTTCAACGTGCGTGCCGATGCTGGCGCTCGCAAGATCGTCGAGCAGGAAGGTCTGGATATGCGTTACTACAACGTGATCTACGACATCATCGAAGACGTCAAGAAAGCCCTCACCGGTATGCTGGGCAGCGATGTTCGCGAGAACATCCTGGGTACTGCTGAAGTGCGTGACGTGTTCCGTTCGCCGAAGTTTGGCGCGATCGCCGGTTGCATGGTTATCGAAGGTGTTGTTCACCGTAACCGTCCAATCCGTGTACTGCGTGAAGACATCGTTATCTTCGAAGGCGAGCTGGAATCCCTGCGCCGCTTCAAGGATGACGCTTCCGAAGTACGTGCCGGCATGGAATGCGGTATTGGCGTCAAGAGCTACAACGACGTCAAAGCTGGCGACAAGATCGAAGTTTACGAGAAGGTTCAGGTTGCTCGCAGCCTCTAACTCGCGCACTTCAAGGGCCACGGCGAGCCGCCGCATGCAAGTGCGCGGCACGGCGTCAGGACTCTAAACGCAACGCCCGGTCTGGCTTTTGTCAGGCCGGGCGTTTGCCGCTTTCAGACCCCACGGGTTTCACCGTGAGGCAGTAACAGGTAACAAGACATGGCAAAAGAATACAGCCGTACCCAACGTATCGGCGATCAGATGCAGCGTGAGCTGGCACAGCTGATCCGTCGTGAAGTCAAAGACCCGCGCGTAGGCCTGGTCACCATTACCGCTGTTGAAGTCAGCCGTGACGTCGGTCACGCCAAGATCTTCATCACCGTGATGGGCCAGGACAACGCCGAAGACATCGCACAAAGCATCAAGGTGCTCAACTCCGCCGCTGGTTTCCTGCGCATGCAGTTGGCTCGCGAAATGAAGTTGCGCAGCGTTCCACAGTTGCACTTCCACTACGACGAAAGCGTCGTGCGTGGCGCGCATCTGTCGGCCCTGATCGAGCGTGCGGTGGCTGAAGACAATCAGCACCCGGTAACGGCTGAACCCGAAGACGCCAAGGAGTAATCGGTGGCTCAGGTCAAACGTATCCGTCGTAACGTCAGCGGCATCATCCTGCTCGACAAGCCGCTGGGGTTCACCTCCAACGCGGCGTTGCAGAAGGTCCGCTGGTTGCTGAACGCCGAGAAAGCCGGGCACACCGGCAGTCTCGATCCGCTGGCCACCGGCGTGCTGCCGTTGTGCTTCGGAGAGGCCACCAAGTTCTCGCAATACCTGCTCGACTCCGACAAGGCCTATGAAACCCTGGCGCAACTGGGCAAGACCACCACCACGGCGGATGCCGAAGGTGAAGTTTTGCAGGAACGCCCAGTGACCGTTGGTCGCGCCGATGTCGAAGCTGCATTACCCGGTTTTCGTGGGCAAATCAGCCAGATACCGCCGATGTACTCGGCGCTCAAGCGTGATGGCCAGCCGCTGTACAAGCTGGCCCGTGCAGGCGAAGTAGTGGAGCGCGAACCGCGTTCTGTTACTATTGCGCGCTTGGAATTGCTGGCCTTCGAGGGTGATACTGCGCGACTTGCGGTGGATTGCAGCAAAGGCACCTATATTCGCACCCTGGTGGAGGATATCGGTGAGCAACTCGGTTGTGGCGCTTACGTTGCAGAATTGCGACGTACCCAGGCCGGGCCTTTCACGCTGGCGCAGACTGTCACGCTTGAAGAGTTGGAAGCCGTACACGCCGAAGGCGGCAACGAAGCGGTCGATCGCTTCCTGATGCCATCGGACAGCGGCCTGCTGGATTGGCCGCTGTTGCAGTTCTCGGAGCACAGCTCGTTCTACTGGCTTAACGGCCAACCGGTACGAGCCCCGGATGCACCGAAGTTCGGCATGGTACGGGTACAGGATCACAATGGTCGCTTCATCGGTATTGGTGAAGTGAGCGAAGACGGGCGCATCGCGCCGCGTCGACTGATTCGGTCAGAATGACCGAACGAGGGTGGCTGTTAACAGGCACGGTCACTTCCTCATTTATAGATACAGGGATTTGTCCCTGGCCTGTTGAAACCGTCCTCTGGATGGTTTCCTGATAAAAGGATTGCCTCATGGCTCTCGACGTACAAGAAAAAGCTCAAATCGTAGCTGACTACCAGCAAGCTGTTGGTGACACTGGTTCGCCAGAAGTGCAAGTTGCACTGCTGACCCACAACATCAACAAGCTGCAAGGTCACTTCAAGGCCAACGGTAAAGATCACCACTCCCGTCGTGGTCTGATCCGCATGGTAAACCAGCGTCGTAAGCTGCTGGACTACCTGAAAGGCAAGGATCTGGGCCGTTACCAGGCTCTGATCGGTCGCCTGGGTCTGCGTCGCTAATAAGCGATTGCGCTAGAGGTTGGTTGTTTGCTGTGTGCCAGCGGGTTTCCCGCCGGTACATGGCAGGCTCCCAGCCTCAAGTTTTATCTGGATACACGTTTTACCCTGGACAGGCGTTGGGCCGATTCCCGACATTGCCCAAGAATTTCGCAAGAAGACAAGTTCCCCAAGAGCCACAAAGAAGGTAGGACACCGTGAACCCGGTAATCAAAAAATTCCAGTTCGGTCAGTCGACCGTTACCCTCGAGACTGGCCGTATCGCCCGTCAGGCCTCCGGCGCAGTATTGGTCACCGTTGACGATGACGTCAGCGTATTGGTGACCGTCGTTGGTGCCAAGCAAGCCGATCCAGGCAAAGGCTTCTTCCCGCTGTCCGTTCACTACCAGGAAAAGACTTACGCTGCCGGTAAGATCCCTGGCGGTTTCTTCAAGCGTGAAGGCCGTCCTTCCGAGAAAGAAACCCTGACTTCCCGACTGATCGACCGTCCGATCCGTCCGCTGTTCCCAGAAGGCTTCATGAACGAAGTGCAGGTAGTCTGCACCGTCGTTTCCACCAGCAAGAAGACCGATCCGGACATCGCTGCGATGATCGGTACCTCGGCTGCCCTGGCCATCTCCGGCATTCCTTTCGATGGCCCTATCGGCTGTGCACGCGTTGCGTTCCACGAAAGCACCGGCTACCTGCTGAACCCGACTTACGAACAACAGAAAGCTTCGAGCCTGGACATGGTCGTTGCCGGTACTTCGGAAGCTGTGTTGATGGTTGAATCGGAAGCCAAAGAGCTGACCGAAGACCAGATGCTGGGCGCAGTACTGTTTGCTCACGACGAGTTCCAGGTTGTGATCAACGCCGTTAAAGAACTGGCTGCTGAAGCGGCCAAGCCAACCTGGACCTGGACTCCACAGCCAGAAGCTACTGCTCTGCTGGGCGCTATCCGTGCCGAGTTCGGCGACGCTATCTCCCAGGCTTACACCATCACCATCAAGGCCGACCGTTACGCTCGCCTGGGTGAGCTGAAAGACCAGGTTGTTGCCAAGCTGTCCGGTGAAGAAGGCCAGCCTTCTTCCAGCGAAGTCAAAGCGGCTTTCGGCGAAATCGAATACCGCACCGTTCGCGAAAACATCGTAAACGGCAAGCCACGTATCGACGGTCGCGACACCAAGACCGTACGTCCGTTGAACATCGAAGTCGGTGTTCTGCCTAAAACCCACGGTTCGGCTCTGTTCACCCGTGGTGAAACCCAGGCTCTGGTCGTTGCTACACTGGGCACCGCCCGTGACGCACAACTGCTGGACACCCTGGAAGGCGAGAAAAAAGACCCGTTCATGCTGCACTACAACTTCCCTCCGTTCTCGGTAGGTGAGTGTGGTCGCATGGGTGGCGCTGGTCGTCGCGAAATCGGTCACGGCCGTCTGGCCCGTCGTTCGATTGCAGCCATGCTGCCGGCCGCCGACGTGTTCCCGTACACCATTCGTGTTGTGTCGGAAATCACCGAGTCCAACGGTTCGAGCTCCATGGCTTCGGTCTGCGGCGCTTCCCTGGCCCTGATGGACGCTGGTGTTCCGATGAAGGCACCGGTTGCCGGTATCGCCATGGGTCTGGTTAAAGAAGGCGAGAAATTCGCCATCCTGACCGACATCCTGGGTGACGAAGATCACCTCGGCGACATGGACTTCAAAGTAGCGGGTACCGCCAAAGGTGTTACCGCGCTGCAGATGGACATCAAGATCAAAGGCATCACCGAAGAAATCATGGAAATCGCTCTGGGCCAAGCCCTGGAAGCGCGCCTGAATATCCTCGGTCAGATGAACCAGATCATTGGTCAGTCGCGTACCGAGCTGTCGGAAAATGCTCCGACCATGATCGCGATGAAAATCGACACCGACAAAATCCGTGATGTTATCGGTAAAGGCGGCGCGACCATTCGTGCGATCTGTGAAGAGACCAAGGCTTCGATCGACATCGAAGACGACGGTTCGATCAAGATCTTCGGCGAAACCAAAGAAGCTGCTGAAGCTGCACGTCAGCGCGTTCTGGGCATCACCGCAGAAGCTGAAATCGGCAAGATCTACGTCGGTAAGGTTGAGCGCATCGTCGACTTCGGCGCATTCGTCAACATCCTGCCTGGCAAGGACGGTCTGGTTCACATCTCCATGTTGAGCGATGCTCGCGTTGAGAAAGTGACCGACATCCTGAAAGAAGGCCAGGAAGTGGAAGTACTGGTACTGGACGTGGACAACCGCGGCCGTATCAAGCTGTCCATCAAAGACGTAGCAGCAGCCAAGGCGTCGGGCGTTTAATCACCCCCGCCTGAACGCTTCAACGTTGTAAAAAAGGCCCCGCCGTGAAAACGACGGGGCCTTTTTTTGTCTGCGATTAACCGAGGCAGGGCTGGCGGTTGCGACTCGCGAAAGCTGTGCTAGGTTTAGCTCACCGCCCGTGTAGCTCAGTTGGTAGAGCAGCGCACTCGTAACGCGAAGGTCGCAGGTTCGACTCCTGTCTCGGGCACCACCGCTGCTGTTATTTCACCTTCCGGCTCAGGTCTTCGACTGTGCGTTTGAGCTGATCGAGTTGATTGTCCTGGTCGCTGACTTCCCGCTTCAGGTTGGACAGGTCGCTGGAACTTGAGCTGGAACTCGATCCGGCGCTGCGCTTGAGGTCTTCCACCTGACTGGCCAGTTTCTTCAGGTCGTTGTCCTGATCGCTGACTTCCCGCTTGAGGTTGGACACTTCGCTCGAGCTGGAACTGGAGCTTGAGCCAGTGTTGCGCTTGAACTCCTCCATCTGCTTGGCAAGGTCTTTCAGGTTTTTGTCCTGTTCCTCGACAGTACGCTTGAGGCTGGATATTTCATTGGTGCTCGAGCCGGTGCTGGTGCCGGTGTTGCGTCGGAGTTCTTCGATGAGGCGCGTTTGTTCACTGACGGTTTTCTTCAGGGTTTCGATTTCAGCCGCATTGGATTTAGCGGTGCCCTGTAACTTTTCCAGTTCATCAACACTAAGACTGGTGTTGACCAGTACGCTCTTGCCATACGAGTTATGGAGGGCGACGAGCGTATCGTTGTATGAAGTGCTTTCGGAGCTAAGCTCGATAGCCTGAGCCGTATTGGTCAGTGCCAGGTTGCCGAGCAGAAGGGCGGCCATGCCGGTTGCAAACAGGGAAGACGAAAGCTTTGGGAAATTGCGCATCACCTGAGTTCCTTGTGGAGTGCCTATATGGCACATCGCTATGACTTCGGTTTTCGAAACATGTTCCTCAGGGCGCGTAAAAATGGCATGGCTGGCGAGGGCATCCGCTTTTTTGTAGATTTGATGTAAACATGCATATAAATCGTCAGCCAAAGGTCCTATATTCGGTGCTCGCATGAGCACCACCGAGCTGTTTTCAGATGATCCCGAATGGTTCTGAAGGCCAGATAAGCCGGGCTTCACACGGTTTTTTGCGTCAGAGAGATCCTTGATGATCCAGATCCATCTTCCATTCCCCAGATCAGCGAGAACGACATGACTGTTAAAGAATTGACCCAAGAAGCCAGACACGAAGAAGCGCTGAAGAAGTACCTGCTGGAGTCGCCCCAGCTAGCCGGCGAGATCAAAGACCTGCCGGCTGACGATCAGAAAGACCAGATCCAGTGGGCGTTCGAGGATGAAGCGGAATCCCAGGGCCTGCAGCCTTGGGAGCTGACGCTCAAGTACACCTCGACTCCTGAGGAGTTCGAGGCGGCGCGCCTTGTTCTGCACAAGGAGGCGGCCGAAGTATTGGGCGTCGAGTGGGAAGAGTACTGCGAGATGAATAATCTGGTGGTTTGACCCAACAAATGTGAAACACCTGTGGGAGCGGGCTTGCTCGCGAAAGCGGTGTGTCAATCGACATCATTGTCGTCTGATACACCGCTTTCGCGAGCAAGCCCGCTCCCACATTGTTTGATCAGAGGCTGAGTCGCATCGACAGGTCCACAGCCTTCACATCCTTGGTCATCGCACCGATAGAGATGTAATCCACCCCGGTTTCGGCGATCGGCAGCAAGGTGCTTTCGTTGATCCCGCCGCTGGCCTCCAGTTTCGCCTTGCCGCCGTTCAGGCGCACCGCCTCGCGCATGTCATCCAGGCTCAGTTCGTCGAGCATGATGATGTCGGCGCCAGCCTCAAGGGCCTCCTTCAGCTCATCCAGGCTTTCCACTTCGATCTCCACCGGCTTGCCCGGGGCAATCTTGTGCGCGGCTTTAATCGCTTCAGGGATGCCACCGCAGGCAGCGATATGGTTTTCCTTGATCAGGAAGGCGTCATACAGACCGATGCGGTGGTTATGGCAGCCGCCGCAGGTCACGGCGTACTTTTGCGCCAGACGCAGCCCTGGCAGGGTTTTGCGCGTGTCCAGCAGCTTCACTTGAGTCTCGGCGACGAAATCCGCCAGAAACTGCGCGCGAGTCGCCACGCCAGACAGCAGTTGCAGGAAATTCAGCGCGCAACGCTCGCCCGTCAGCAGCGAGCGCGCCGGGCCTTCGAGGTGAAACAGCGGCTGATTGGGTTGCACCCGTTCGCCATCGCGCACCTGCCAGTGCACCGCCACGCGCGGGTCCAGTTGCCGGAAAACGGCATCGACCCAAGAGGTGCCGGCAATGACGGCTGCGTCGCGGGTGATGATGGTGGCTTTGGCCAGGCGTTCGGCCGGGATCAGTTGCGCGGTGATGTCGCCGCTGCCTATGTCTTCGAGCAACGCACGGCGCACGTTGGCTTCGATTTCGGCGGTCAAATCGGCGAGACGTAGATTCGGCATAACGGGCTCCACAAACAAAGTGGCTCGATTATAGGGCCATGGCGCGAAGCAACCCAAGGCATGCCGGGTGCCCAGATCGCTCTGAAACCTGCATTTGGTCGATTCGCGTGAGCATTTACCGCTAAGCCAGGGTCTGTTCTGTACGTCTATTTCAATGTGGGACGTAGAGTCCGCTGGCACAAGCGACCTGTTTTGCAGATAATCCGCCTTGCATTTGACGTCATAGCTTTGACGTCCCTTTGGGTCCCCGATTATTGAATGACAGCGGGTGGGCACTGTTCCCCGTTGGGCGTCGGCTGTGCGGCTTGCGCAAATCGATCTTTCTTAACGAACCGAAGCATCACCGTTCCAGGAGGCTTGGATGCACAACGACGGGAATGTAGTGCCTTTGCACAAGGCAGCTACCGACCAGGCGACTCACTCGCCGCTCGCCCGCCTGCCTGTGATTCTGCTTCAGGTTCGCGACAAGGCTGCGCAACAGCTGCGGCATGGTTTGCAGGAACTGTTCGATAACGCCGACGACACCCTGTTCGAAATGGCCGACCGGGCCCGCAACGACGTCGAACAGAACATCTTTTTCGAAGCCATGCGCGACTTGCGCCTCAAGCGCAAAAGCATTGAGCGCGGGTTTCTTGAACAATTCTTCGAGGCGTTCATCAGCCTCACGCAATACGACGTCACCCAGTCAGCCTTGCCTCAGGCATTGGCGTTCGATGCTGGCGCAGCGCTGCCCAACGACGACCTGGAGCGCAACGTCGCCGTGGAAGGCATGGTCAGCAAGGTGCTGAACCGGGAAGGTTTCGCCCTCGATCAACTGACCACGCGGCTCAGCGTGCTGTTGGGCAAGGAATTGCTCGAGCAGCACAACCCGCTGGGCCCGGCGCTGCTGTGCGAATATTTCCTGCAGGCCGGGCGCAATCTGGGCGTGGAGATCAAGGTCAAGCTGATCATCCTCAAACTGTTCGAGCGCTATGTGCTCAGCAGCGCCGATCAGCTCTACGCCGAAGCTAACCAACTGCTGATCGCCACCGGCGTGCTGCCCGAGCTCAAGCCAGCTCCGGCAAGGCGCGCTGCGGATCGTGCGGCGGCCAGCGCGCATGCCGAGCCCGTCGAGTCGGTTGTCCGATCCGGCAGTGCGCACATTGATGACAGCGTGCAGGAAGTTTTCGCCGCATTGCAGGAGCTGCTGTTTCACGTGCGCGGCAGTGTCGCGCCGACGCTCGAAGCCAGCGCCCCGGCCCAGCCGATTTCCACCCGCGACCTGCTGCGCCTGCTGTCGCACTTGCAGCAATACGTCCCGGCCCTGGCGGCTCAGGATGACTTCGACCTGCGCAACCAGCTCGAACAACTGCTGACCCGGGTCAGCGTCAAAAGTGGCAAGTCCCGGGTGGTCGGAGTCGCGGATGAAGACGTGATCAACCTGATCGCGATGCTCTTCGAATGCATTCTCGATGACCGCAATCTGCCGGATTCCCTCAAGGCGTTGATCGGACGCTTGCAGATCCCGATGCTGAAAGTCGCGGTGCTCGACAAGAGCTTTTTCAGCCGCAGCAGCCATCCAGCACGGCGCCTGCTCAACGAAATCGCCGACGCGGCCATGGGCTGGGGCGAGTGCGACGATCATGAGCGCGACACTTTGTACCTGCGCATCGAGCAAGTGGTGCAGCGGCTGTTGAATGACTTTGTCGATGACCCGGCGATTTTCTCCGAGTTGCTGGCGGACTTCCTGGCCTTTACCAGTGACGAGCGCCGTCGCAGCGAACTGCTGGAGCAGCGCACCCGCGATGCCGAAGAAGGCCGGGCCAAAACTGAACTGGCGCGTCAGCGGGTCGAACAAGCGCTGAACGAGGCATTGCTGGGCAAGTTACTGCCGCAAGGGGTGGTGGCGTTCGTCCAGGACGCCTGGAGCAAGGTGCTGTTGCTGACCTGCCTCAAGCACGGCGATCAGTCCGCTGAATGGCACGCCGATGTGCAGACCATGGCGCAATTGATTTGGAGCGTGCAGCGTCATGACGAAGCCGATGCGAGTCTGCGTCTGCTGTCGATGGTGCCGGGGTTGCTTAAATCCCTGCGCGATGGTCTGAGCAGCTCGGCGTTCGATCCCTTTGCCACCAGCGAATTTTTCAGTGAGCTGGAAGCCTTGCACGTTCAGCTGTTCGAACGCCCAACCCTGCCGCCGGAGCAGGCGGATGCGCCAGTGATGGTCGAGGTGCGCGAGGAAATCGTTTTGCGCACCGCCGATGAAGGCCCGGTCGAAACGGCCTCGGCGCGTTTGCCAGCGGACGATGCGGACCTGCTTCAGGTCGATCAGCTGCGCCTGGGTTGCTGGGTCGAGTTCCAGGAAGACGAAGAAAACACCCTGCGCTGCAAACTCGCGGCGATCATTGAAGCCACCGGCAAGTACATTTTCGTCAATCGCACCGGTATGAAAGTGCTGGAGCGCAGCCGCACCGGGCTCGCCCTGGAATTTCGCCGTGGCGTGGTGCGCACGCTGGACGATACGTTGCTGTTCGATCGGGCCCTGGAATCGGTGATCGGCAACTTGCGGCGTCTCAATCACGCCAAGTGATCGCGCGCCGAGGGTCTATCGCGGCATACTGGGCGCCAACACGGTCGTCGTTGAAGGAACCTGTATGCAGTTGGACCCCGCGAGCGGTTGGTGCCAGGGCGTAAACATATGCCCCTCGCCCAACTTCAATGCGCGCCCCTCAGATGAAATCTCCCTGCTGGTGATCCACAACATCAGCCTGCCGCCGGCGCAGTTCGCCACGGGCAAGGTGCAGGAATTTTTCCAGAATCGCCTGGATGTCACGGAGCATCCCTACTTTGAAGGGATCGCTGACCTGCGGGTGTCTGCGCATTTTCTGATCGAACGTGACGGCACGGTGACTCAGTTTGTCTCCTGTCTTGAGCGCGCCTGGCATGCCGGCGTGTCGAGTTTTGACGGGCGCGAAGTCTGTAATGATTTTTCCGTGGGCATCGAGCTTGAAGGCACGGATGATCTGCCGTTTACCGACGCGCAATATCAGGCGTTGACGACCCTGACCCGACAATTGCAAAGCGCTTTCACGGGCATTACTGCACAGCGAATTTGCGGACATAGCGACATCGCGCCCGGGCGCAAGACTGATCCGGGACCGGCGTTCGATTGGGCACGCTACCGCGCCGCTTTGGCAAAAGAGGAACAACAATGAGTTTTCTGGTGTTGCTGTTGGCTGTCTGGATCGAGAAATTCTCGGCCCTGCGCCATCGGGTTCAACGTGATGGCGGTTGGGTGCGCGAGCTGCACAAGCTTGAAGCCAACCCTCGTCTGAAAGACCAACCGTGGCTGGTGTTGCTGATATTGGTGTTGTTGCCGGTGGCGCTGCTCGGTTTGCTGCTGGTGGTGCTGGAGCCCGTGGCCTATGGCTTGCTGGCCCTGCCGGTGCATTTGCTGGTGGTGATTTACAGCCTGGGACGCGGCGATCTGCTCGGCGGTCTCGGTCCGTTTCGCGACGCCTGGCGCCGTGAAGACCTGCAAGCCGCCGCCCATGTGGCCAAGCGCGACCTGGACATCTGCGCCGACAGTGGCGAGCAACTGCTGGAGCGGGTTCAAGGACATTTGTTGTGGGAGGCCTACCAAAGCTTTTTCGCAGTGATTTTCTGGTACTTCCTGCTGGGGCCGGTGGCCGCGTTGAGCTATCGCTTGCTCGCCCTGGCCGAAGAGCACGGGCAGAACCCGGCAGTGGTCGAACGCGCCGCACAACTGCGCCATGCCTTCGATTGGGTGCCAGTGCGCTTGCTGGCGGCGAGTTTTGCCCTGGTTGGCAACTTTGTCGCGGTCGGTCGGGTGATGTTGCATGAGCTGCTGAACTGGAACATCAGCGCCGCCCAGTTGATCGAAAAGGTCGGGCTGGTGGCCGGGGAGATTCCCGCGCCGGTGGTCGGGCCGGATGGCATCAACAGCCTGGACCGCATCTGGGAACTGCTGCTGCGAGCGGCGGTGCTGTGGTATGCAGGGTTTGCGTTGTGGACGGTCCTTCCCTGATTACGCCGGCCCTGTAGCAGCTGGCGAAGCCTGCGTTCGGCTGCGAAGCAGTCGCCAATTCAGGCTTCGCGGTGTATCAGGTAAACCGAAGTATCAGTATTTACGACTGCTTCGCAGCCGAACGCAGGCTTCGCCAGCTGCTACAGGGTTGTGTGTGCTGCCGTTAACCTTAAGTTACAAAACCTCCCTCCGATTTGAGCTATACAGAGATAGCGCCCAATAGTGGCTATCTGCTGTATCTGTGCGCCTGCCAATAAAAATAAGAAATCCAAGGGAGACTTCACAGTGAAGAGCTTGCTCTATCCCGCTGTCGCGCTGATGAACCGCCTGAGCTTCGGCATGAAGTTCAGCCTGATCAGCGTGCTGTTTCTGGTGCCGATGCTGGTGACCAATTTTTACCTGGTGCGCGATTCCTATCGTGAGTTCCAGGGCACCCGTGTCGAATTGCAAAGCCTCGATCTGCTGGGCAGCAGCCTGACCCTGCGTCGGGATCTCGAAACCCTGAACAACCTCGTGCAAATCAACGTCACCCTCGGGCAGTCCGGCAAGGCCGGCGATGTCGAGACCAAGATCAGCGCCTTGGAGCAAAGCGTTCTGACGCGCCTGCAAGGCCTGACGGCAATGAGCATCGACCCGGAACAGATCACGGTTTTCGATGGCAAACGCGATGAAATGATTACCGCGTTCAAGGCCCAGCAAGCGGAAAACTCCCTGCAAAGCAAAAGTGCGCTGATCGGCAAGTTGCTCGGTAATGCACAGATTTTCAGCCAGATCATTGCCAGTCAGGCCGGTCTGAGCCGCGACACCCAGAGCGACATGCGCCAGCTGAGCGAACTGATCACCAATGTCACCCCGCCCGTGACGCAACTTCTGGGCGAAGGCCGGGCCATGGGCTCGCTGTCGCTGGGGCAGGGTTTTCTCAACTCGGCGTCGAGTACGCGTTTCGATGAATTGCTGGCGCAGATCGAGAAGCTTCAGGCGGAATATGGGCTGAAGTTGCACGATGCCTTGGGCTCCAGCAAGGCAGCGAACGAAACCCTGGCCGCGCAGGCTGACAGCAGCAAGGCATCCCTGAAAAAGGCCAGCGAACTGTTCGAAGAACAAGTGGTGATGGCCGACACGCTCGATGCGCCGTGGCAGGGTTTTTACGATCAGGTCACCGGCCTGATGGACCAGACCTACCAGCTCAATGAAGCGACCTTGAAGTTCCTCGGCAGCCAGTTACAGCAGCGGCTGGAGCAGAACCGCACCCACATGGTCATGCAGGCCGTGGCGCTGTCGGTGGTGTTTGTGCTGATCTTTTATCTCTACGGCGGTTTTTACTACTCGACCCGCACCACCCTCAAGCGCCTCGGCGCGGTGATGGACAAAGTGGCGGCCGGCGACATGACCGTGACCTTCAGCGCCCACAGCCGCGATGAGCTGGGCGAGTTGGGCGAGGTGTTCAACGGCACGGTGAAGAAAATCCACGACTTGATCGAGCGGGTCGGGCAGACCGTCGGCGAAGTCGAGCGTCAGGCCGGGCAGGTGGAAAGCGTTTCCGCACAGAGCAACCAGGCCGTGGCCGGGCAGCGCAGTCAGATCGAACAGGTCGCCACCGCGATGAACCAGATGTCGGCCACCTCGCTGGAAGTGGCGCGCAGTGCTGCGGCAGCGGTGAGTAGCGCCCACAGCGTCAACGACGAAACCCTCAGCGGGCGTGGGTTGGTGGAGTCCCAGCAGGGCAGCATTGCGGCATTGGCTGGCGAGATTGATCAGTCGGTGCTGGTGATCAATCAACTGGCCAGCGACAGCCAGTCCATCAGTCGGGTGCTGGAAGTGATCAAAAGCATCGCCGAGCAGACCAACCTGTTGGCGCTGAACGCGGCCATCGAAGCGGCACGAGCGGGGGAGCAGGGCCGTGGGTTTGCGGTGGTGGCGGATGAGGTCCGCACACTAGCCAAGCGCACCCAGCAATCGACTGAAGAAATCGAGCAGATGATCGCCAAGCTCCACGGCGGTGTTGGTGCGGCAGTCAAAGCCATGGGCGTCAGCCATCAAATGGCCAACGGCACCGTCGGGCAATCGGAAAAGGTACAGCAAGCCCTGGAAAACATCCTCGGGGCTGTAGGCATGATCGTCGACCAGAACCAGCAGATCGCCGCCGCCGTGGAACAGCAAACCGCTGTGGCCCATGACATCGACCAGAACATCGTCGAAATCAACCGCGCCGGCGAGCGCACGGCCGAGGGCGCGCACCAGACCGAAAATGCCAGCCGCGCATTGTCGGCGCAGGTGGTGGAGTTGAAACAATTGATCAGCGCGTTCCGGGTCTGAAGCATAAACCGGATCAAATGTGGGAGCGGGCTTGCTCGCGAAGACGGAGTGTCAGTCGACATCTTCCTTGACTGACACACCGCCTTCGCGAGCAAGCCCGCTCCCACAGGGGAATGTGTTCCAACGTCGGTACCGAACAATCTGTAGTACTTATTCCCATCGCCAGTACGTCATTTCCTGTTTTCCTGCAGGCTCTGGTTTTTGGTCTTCAATGAAGCAAGATCCATTTCTTAGACCTGCCCTGAGGAGGCCCGGTTATGTCTGCCGCTACGATTGGAATCCTGGGTCGCTGTGCCCATTGCCAGCGCACGCTGTTGCTGGAGCCCTGGCAACTCAACGCCATCGCGATCAACGAGCCGTTTACCTGTTCACACTGTGAAAACACCCTGCAACTGAACGATCCCAAGCAGATCAGGCGCTTCAAGTCCCTCGACTCCCTGGCATTGTTAAGGGCGAGCACGCTGGTGATGGTCTGCACCGCGTTACTGGTGGCGTTGGTGATGGAATGGGTCGGGATGCTCAGCGTGATGGAACAGCTGAATTTCTCGCTGCTGGCGATTTTCGTCTACTTCGCCGTGGTTAGGTTTGCCCGGCACCGGCAACACATCACCCTGACGCTTGAAGCGGCCAAGGCCCACGTCGACTGATTACCAGTTGAACAACTCGCAGGCATTGGCCGTGCTGACCGCGGCCAGTTGTTCGGGGCTGATCGCCATGATCTCGGCCAGTGCCGAGCAGATCGCCGGCAAGTGCGCCGGGCTGTTGCGCTGGCCGGGGAACATGGCGGGCGCCATGTCCGGGGAGTCGGTTTCCAGCACCACCGATTCCAGTGGTAGCTCGGCGAGTACACGGTGCATGCGCAGCGCCTGAGGCCAGGTCGCCGCGCCACCGAGACCCAGTTTGAAACCGAGCTTGATGTATTCCCGCGCCTCTTCCTTGCTGCCAGCGAAGGCATGGATGATGCCCGCGCGTTTCAAGCGAAAGCGCTTGAGCGTGGCGATCACCGCCGCATGGCTGCGCCGCACATGGATCAGCGCTGGCAGATTGAAATCCACCGCCAGTTGCAACTGAGCATCGAACAACGCCTGCTGGCGTTCGCGATCAAGGGTTTCGATAAAGTAATCCAGGCCGATCTCGCCCACTGCGCACACCTGTCGATGGCCGGCCAGCCGGGTCAGCCAGTCGCCAAGCGCGGTCAGGTCTTCGGGGCGATGATCCTCCAGATACACCGGATGCAAGCCGAACGCCGCGTGCAGATCCGGATCGCTCTGGACCAAATCCCAGACTCGCTGCCAATTGCCCTGATAAACCCCCAGCACCACCATCCGCCGCACCCCGAGGGCGCGGCTTTCGGCCAACAACGCCGAGCGATCGGCGTCGAAGTCCGGAAAATCCAGATGCGTGTGGCTGTCGATCAGCTCCACGGCTCAGTCCTGAAGGATGCGTTGCTTGAAGGTCCGCGCGATGGCCTGAACGCCGGGTTGATAATCCGATTGTTCGATGGCGGCGAGTGCCAGTTCCAGCGCTTTGTCGGCGATCAACTGATGTTGCTGGGCCATGGCGTTGACCGGCAACGGCAGGAAATCCAGCAACTGAGTATCGCCGAACGTGCCGAGGCGCAGCGGACGAGACTTGAGCGGGAAGTCATGCAAGGCGTCGAATACACCCTGCAGCAGCACGTAGGACGTGGTCACCAGCGCATCCGGCAAATGCCCCAGGCGCTGGAGCAATTCGTCCATCAATTGCTTGCCGCATTCGCGGCTGAACGACTCGCCGTGTTCGATCAATATTTCGCCTTTGAACCCGCTCAGCGCTTCTTTAAAACCGGCGGCCCGTTCCTGGCTGATGCTCAGTTCCGGGCGGGCGCCGATCAGCGCGATTTGCTTGGGCAACGGTTCGAGCAGACTGCGGGTCAGTTGCAGGCTGGCCTCGCGGTCGTCACTGATCACCGAGCAGAAATGCTCGGGCTCCATGACCCGGTCGATGGCGATGATCGGAATGCCTTTGGCCTGCAGCTGACGATAGCTGTCATCGTCCGTTGGCAGGCAACTGGCGACGATCAGCGCGTCGCAGCGCCGGGCACGGAACAGTTTGAGCAACTGCCGCTCGCTGTCCGGCGCATCGTCGGAGCTGGCGATCAGCAACTGATAGCCGCGTGCCCGGGCACCTTGCTCCAGGAGTTTGGCGATCCGTGCGTAACTGGGGTTTTCCAGATCCGGCAGGATGAAGCCCAAGGTGCGGGTGTGCCGACTGCGCAGCCCGGCCGCTTGGGGATTGGGTGTAAAGCCATGTTGCTCGACCACGGCACGCACACGCTCGACGGTAGCGCTGCTGATACGTTGCTGTGTGGCCTTGCCATTGATGACATAACTGGCGGTGGTAACGGACACACCGGCCAACTGTGCGATATCACTGAGTTTCAACTCGGGATTTCCTTGTTTTTTCGAGCTTGCCCCGACATTTTCGCCAATCCTACCCGATTCGAGCAGGCGACCAATGTCGCAACGCTTCCGACAAGTTGGACTTCAAGGATGGTGCATTATCGAGTAACGTGCCAATCATTCTAGATTAAACGTTTCAGCAAGCGTATTTTCTGCGTTATAGGTTCCTTTGACCGGTTCTGCCGCGAAACCGCCAAATGTGATCACGAAGAGCCTAAGCTGAATCATTCAAAACAATACCTGGCGTCCCAAGGCGCCAAAAAGGAGAAAGCATGCTCGAGCTCACCATAGAGCAGATATCCATGGGCCAGTCGGCTGTGGATAAGTCAGCCGCGTTGCACTTGCTGGCCCAGCATCTGGTTGCCGACGGTCTGGTAGCAGAAGGTTATCTCGCCGGTTTGCAGGCGCGCGAAGCCCAGGGCTCGACCTTTCTCGGTCAAGGTATTGCCATCCCCCACGGTACTCCGGAAACCCGCGACCAGGTGTTTTCCACTGGCGTGCGGCTGATGCAATTTCCCGAGGGCGTGGACTGGGGCGACGGCCAGATCGTTTATCTGGCGATCGGTATCGCGGCCAAATCCGATGAGCACCTGCGTCTGCTGCAACTGCTGACCCGCGCCCTCGGCGAAACCGACCTGGGCCAGGCCCTGCGTCGCGCCAGTTCCGCCGAAGCGCTGCTGAAGCTGCTGCAAGGCGCGCCGCAAGAGCTGGCGCTGGATGCACAGATGATCGGCCTCGGCGTGTCTGCCGATGATTTCGAAGAACTGGTCTGGCGCGGTGCGCGTTTGCTGCGTCAGGCCGATTGCGTGAGCAACGGTTTCTCCGCCGTGTTGCAACAGGTCGAAGCGCTGCCGCTGGGTGATGGTTTGTGGTGGCTGCACAGCGAACAAACCGTGAAACGTCCGGGCCTGGCCTTCGTCACGCCGGACAAACCGATGCGTTACCTGGGCCAGCCGTTGAGCGGTCTGTTCTGTCTGGCCAGTCTCGGCGAAGCGCATCAAGCCCTGCTCGAACGCCTGTGCGCCCTGCTGATCGAAGGTCGCGGCCACGAATTGGGCCGCGCCACCAGCAGCCGCAAAGTCCTCGAAGTGCTCGGCGGTGAAGTGCCCGCCGACTGGCCGAGCGCACGCATCGCCCTGGCCAACGCCCACGGTTTGCATGCGCGCCCGGCGAAGATCCTTGCGCAATTGGCGAAAAGCTTTGAAGGCGAGATTCGCGTGCGCATCGTCGATGGCCAGGACAGCGCGGTGTCGGTGAAGAGCCTGAGCAAACTGCTGAGCCTCGGCGCCCGTCGCGGTCAGGTGCTGGAATTCATCGCCGAACCGAGCATCTCCGCCGATGCGTTGCCGGCGTTGCTAGCGGCCATTGAAGAAGGCCTCGGTGAAGAAGTCGAGCCGTTGCCGGCGGTCAGTCAGCAGCGCGAAGTGATGGCCGATATCGCCGAAGTACTGCTGGCGCCAAAGTCCGGCAGCCTGGTCCAGGCCATCGCCGCTGCCCCGGGTATCGCTATCGGGCCGGCGCATATTCAAGTGCTGCAAGCCATCGATTACCCGCTGCGCGGTGAGTCTGCCGCCATCGAGCGCGAACGCCTGAAACAAGCGCTGACCGATGTGCGTCGCGACATCGAAGGCTTGATCGAGCGCAGCAAATCCAAGGCAATTCGCGAGATTTTCATCACCCACCAGGAAATGCTCGACGACCCGGAATTGACCGACGAAGTCGACACCCGCCTCAAACAAGGCGAGAGCGCCGAAGCGGCGTGGATGACGGTGATCGAAGCCGCCGCCAAACAACAGGAATCCCTGCAAGACGCTTTGCTCGCCGAGCGCGCCGCTGACTTGCGCGATATCGGTCGTCGGGTGTTGGCGCAGTTGTGTGGCGTCGAAACCCCGAGCGAACCGGAGCAACCGTACATTCTGGTGATGGACGAAGTCGGTCCGTCCGACGTCGCGCGTCTCGACCCGGCGCGCGTCGCCGGCATTCTCACCGCACGTGGCGGCGCCACCGCTCACAGTGCCATCGTCGCCCGTGCGCTGGGGATTCCGGCGCTGGTCGGTGCCGGTGCAGCGGTGTTGCTGCTGGCACCGGGCACGCCGTTGTTGATCGATGGCCAACGCGGTCGCCTGCACGTGGACGCCGATGCTGCGACCTTGCAGCGCGCCACCGAAGAACGCGACACCCGCGAGCTACGGCTGAAAGCGGCCGCCGAGCAACGCCATCAACCGGCGCTGACCACCGACGGTCACGCCGTGGAAGTGTTCGCCAATATCGGAGAAAGCGCCGGTGTCACCAGCGCGGTGGAGCAGGGCGCCGAAGGCATTGGCCTGCTGCGCACCGAACTGATTTTCATGGCCCACTCGCAAGCGCCGGACGAGGCCACTCAGGAAGTCGAATACCGTCGTGTCCTCGATGGCCTGGCCGGTCGCCCGTTGGTGGTGCGCACCCTCGACGTGGGCGGCGACAAACCGCTGCCGTATTGGCCGATCGCCAAGGAAGAAAACCCGTTTCTCGGCGTGCGCGGCATTCGCCTGACCCTGCAACGTCCGCAGATCATGGAAGCGCAATTGCGCGCCTTGCTGCGTGCCGCCGACAACCGTCCGTTGCGCATCATGTTCCCGATGGTCGGCAGCGTCGATGAGTGGCGTCAGGCTCGGGACATGACCGAGCGTCTGCGTCTGGAAATTCCGGTTGCAGACCTGCAACTGGGGATCATGATTGAAGTGCCGTCGGCGGCGTTGCTCGCGCCCGTGCTGGCCAAGGAAGTCGACTTCTTCAGCGTCGGCACCAACGACCTGACCCAATACACCCTGGCCATCGACCGTGGGCACCCGACCCTGTCGGCTCAAGCTGACGGCTTGCACCCGGCGGTGCTGCAACTGATCGACATCACCGTGCGCGCGGCCCATGCCCATGGCAAATGGGTCGGCGTATGCGGCGAACTGGCGGCGGATCCGCTGGCGGTGCCGGTGCTGGTCGGCCTCGGTGTCGATGAACTCAGCGTGTCCGGCCGCAGCATCGCCGAGGTCAAGGCACGGGTCCGCGAACTCAGCCTGGCCCAGACTCAAATTCTCGCCCAACAGGCCCTGGCCGTGGGCAGCGCCAATGAAGTGCGCGCATTAGTGGAGGCCCTGTAATGGCCAAGATTTTAACCCTGACCCTCAACCCGGCACTGGACCTCACCGTCCAGTTGCCAGTGCTTGCTCCCGGTCAGGTCAACCGCAGCGACGAGATGCACACCCACGCCGCCGGCAAAGGCGTGAACGTGGCGCAAGTGCTGGCCGATCTCGGGCATCAACTGACGGTCAGTGGCTTTCTCGGTGAAGACAATCTCCAGGCGTTCGAAACGCTGTTCGCCAAGCGTGGTTTTGTCGACGCGTTCATTCGCGTCCCCGGCGAGACCCGCAGCAATATCAAACTGGCGGAAAGCAACGGGCGCATCACCGACATCAACGGTCCGGGGCCACAGGTCGATGAAGCGGCGCAGCAAGCGTTGCTCGATCGCCTGGACCAGATTGCGCCGGGGCATGACGCGGTTGTAGTCGCTGGCAGCTTGCCGCGCGGCGTCAGTCCGCAGTGGTTGCAGGCGTTGATCGTGCGCCTGAAAAACCTCGGTTTGAACGTGGCCCTGGACACCAGCGGCGAAGCCTTGCGGGCAGGGTTGGCGGCAGGTCCGTGGCTGATCAAACCGAACACCGAAGAACTCGCGGACGCGCTCGATTGCGATGTGGTTTCGGTGGCGGCCCAGGCGGAAGCAGCGAGCCGTTTGCACGCCCAAGGCATCGAGCACGTAGTGATTTCCCACGGTGCCGATGGCGTGAACTGGTTCAGTGTCGGCGCGGCGATGCATGCCACGCCGCCGAGGGTCAGCGTGGTCAGCACGGTGGGCGCCGGTGATTCGCTGTTGGCAGGAATGCTCCACGGTTTGCTCAGTGCCGATACGCCTGAACAAACCCTGCGCACCGCCACGGCGATTGCCGCGATGGCGGTCACGCAAATCGGTTTCGGCATCAATGATGCCGCGCAGTTGACGCAACTCGAACAGGGCGTGCGCGTGCGCCTCCTGACAGAACAATAAGAGGGGTTGTCATGAAGTTAGCCATTGTTACGGCCTGCCCGAACGGCATGGTCACCAGTGTGCTGTGCGCTCGGCTGCTCGATGCCGCCGCCCAGCGTCAGGGCTGGAGCACGTGCGTCGAAGTCAACGACGCGGCGCACCCGGAACGTCAGTTGTCGGCGGCCACCATTGAGTCCGCCGAGTGGGTGTTGCTGGTGACCAGCGCGCCTGTGGATATGTCTCGATTCGTCGGCAAACGGGTGTTCCGCAGCACCCCGGCCCAGGCTCTGCAAGATGTTGAAGCGGTGCTGCGCCGTGGTGCGGAAGAGGCAGAAGTCTACGTCGCCACCGAAGCCGTCGCCGAGCCTGCCGAGGTCGCTAAAAACGCACCGCGGCTGGTCGCGATCACCGCATGCCCGACCGGTGTGGCCCACACCTTCATGGCCGCCGAAGCCTTGCAGCAAGCGGCCAAGCGTCTGGGCTACGACTTGCAGATCGAAACCCAAGGCTCGGTGGGTGCACGCAACCCCCTGAGCGCGGCGGCGATTGCCGATGCTGACGTGGTGCTGCTGGCCTGCGATATCGAAGTCGCCACCGAGCGTTTCGCTGGCAAGAAGATTTACCGTTGCGGCACCGGCATCGCGTTGAAACAGGCCGAAGCCACGCTCAACAAAGCCCTGGCTGAAGGCAAGCAGGAAACCGCTTCGAGCGGTTCGAAAGGTCCGGCCAAACAAGAGAAGACCGGCGTCTACAAACACCTGCTGACCGGTGTGTCGTTCATGCTGCCGATGGTGGTGGCGGGCGGCTTGATGATTGCGCTGTCGTTCGTGTTCGGCATCACCGCGTTCAAGGAGCCGGGCACGCTGGCGGCGGCGCTGATGCAGATCGGCGGCGAGACCGCGTTCAAGTTGATGGTGCCGTTGCTGGCGGGTTACATCGCCTACTCGATTGCCGACCGTCCGGGCCTGGCGCCGGGGATGATCGGTGGTCTGCTGGCGAGCACCCTGGGCGCCGGCTTTATCGGCGGGATCATTGCCGGTTTTATCGCCGGTTACGCGGCCCAGGCGATCAATCGTTATGCGCGATTGCCGCAGAGTCTTGAGGCGCTGAAACCGATTCTGATCATCCCGCTGTTCGCGAGTCTGATCACTGGCCTGGTGATGATTTACGTGGTCGGCAAACCCGTGGCGGAGATGCTTTTAGCGCTCACGCACTTCCTCGACAGCATGGGCACCACCAACGCGATTCTGCTGGGTGTGCTGCTCGGCGGCATGATGTGCGTCGACCTTGGCGGGCCGATCAACAAGGCTGCTTATGCGTTCTCGGTAGGGCTGTTGGCGTCGCAGAGTTATGCACCGATGGCCGCGACCATGGCCGCCGGGATGGTGCCGCCGATTGGCCTGGGCATCGCCACGTTTATTGCTCGTCGCAAGTTCGCCCAGACCGAGCGCGAGGCCGGCAAAGCGGCGTTTGTGCTGGGGCTGTGTTTCATCTCTGAAGGCGCGATTCCGTTTGCTGCGAAAGACCCATTGCGAGTGATCCCGGCGAGCATCGCGGGTGGCGCGCTGACCGGTGCGTTGTCGATGTATTTCGGCTGCAAGTTGATGGCGCCGCACGGTGGATTGTTCGTGCTGCTGATCCCGAACGCGATTAACCATGCGCTGCTTTATTTGCTCGCGATAGTGGCGGGGAGTTTGCTGACGGCGGTGGTGTATGCAGTGATCAAGCGGCCGGAAGTGGTGGAGTTGGCGGTAGAACCCGTTAACGCCTAACACCAAACCCTGTGGGAGCGGGCTTGCTCGCGAAGGCGGCCTGTCAGTTGGTAAGGATGTTGACTGACACGACGCCTTCGCGAGCAAGCCCGCTCCCACAAGGGAACTGTGTTTTCACACGGGCGTCATGCGCACATGCTTAAGTTTCCCTTTTTCAGGGAGAACACCATGAGCGAATTCAACCTCGGCCGCCGGCGTGTCATGCAAGCCGTCGGCGCCGGTTTGTTGCTGCCCGGCTTGGCCCCGGCGGTGATCGCCTCGGTCAAGGATCGGCCGCAACTCACCGACGGCGTGCAGTCCGGCGACTTGCTGGGCGACCGTGCGATGGTCTGGAGCCGCAGCGACCGTCCCGCGCGTATGGTGGTGGAATGGGACACCCGCAGCCTGTTCACCAACCCCCGTCGTTTCGTTTCGCCCCTGGCGGATTCGCGCACTGACTTTACCGCTCGCGTCGAACTCACCGGTCTGCCCGCCGATCAGGCGATTTTCTATCGCGTGCACTTCGAAGACGCCCAAAACGGAACGAGCAGCGAACCCTGGTTCGGTCACTTGCGCAGCGTGCCGACGACCCGTCGCGATCTGCGTTTTGTCTGGAGCGGCGACACCGTCGGCCAGGGCTTCGGCATCAACCCGGACATCGGTGGCATGCGCATCTATGAAGCCATGCGCCTGCGCCTGCCGGACTTCTTTATCCACAGCGGCGACACCATCTACGCCGACGGCCCGGTGCCGGCGCAACTGACCACCGAGAGCGGTCGGGTGTGGCGCAACATCACCAGCGAAGCCAAGAGCAAAGTCGCCGAAACCCTCGATGAATACCGCGGCAATTATCGCTACAACCTGATGGACGAAAACATCCGCCGCTTCAACGCCGAAGTACCGCAGATCTGGCAGTGGGATGACCACGAAGTGGTGAACAACTGGTCGCCGGGCAAGCAGCTGGACGAGCGCTACAAGAGCAAAGATATCCACAGCCTGGTCGGCCGCGCGCGCCAGGCCTGGCTCGAATACGCGCCGATGCGATTACAGAGTGCTGACAACGGCGGGCGGATTTATCGCCAGCTCAGCTATGGGCCGATGCTCGATGTGTTTGTGCTGGATATGCGCAGTTATCGCGGGGCGAACGACGACAATTTGGGCGGTGAAAAACCGTTCCTCGGGCGTGAGCAACTGGACTGGCTGAAGGCTTCGTTGAAAGCCTCGAATGCGCAATGGAAAGTCATCGCGGCAGACATGCCGATCGGCCTCGGCGTGCCGGATGGTGAGGTCAGCCCGGGTGTGGCGCGTTGGGAAGCGGTGGCCAACGGTGATCCGGGACCGGCGCAGGGACGTGAACTGGAAATCGCTGAGTTGTTGGGTTTTCTGCGGGCACAGCAGGTGCGCAACTTCGTGTTTTTGACGGCGGATGTGCACTACTGCGCGGCGCATCACTACCACCCCGATCGCGCGGCGTTCCAGGACTTCGAACCGTTCTGGGAGTTCGTCGCCGGGCCGTTGAATGCCGGGAGCTTCGGGCCGAATCCGTTGGATAAAACCTTTGGGCCGGAGGTGGTGTTCGAGAAAGCTCCGCCCGCGCAGAACACCTCGCCGTTTGCCGGGTTTCAGTTTTTTGGTGAGGTGAATATTGATGGGCAGAGCGGGGAGATGAGCGTGGTGTTGCGGGATCTGGATGGGGTGAGTGTGTTTGAGCAGAAGTTGCAGCCGGTTTGACACATCACCAACCTTGTCACCGATCAAATGTGGGAGCGGGCTTGCTCGCGAAGAGGGGTTTGCATTCAACACAGATGTTTGCTGACAGATCGCCATCGCGAGCAAGCTCGCTCCCACAGGAATTACGGTGGGTCTCGGATTGTGTGTTCGATGCAATTTCAATTGTGGGAGCGAGCTTGCTCGCGATGGCGGATTAACATTCAACGAATATGTTGGCTGTCAAACCGCTTTCGCGAGCAAGCCCGCTCCCACAGGGAACTGCGTGTTTTCAGTAGACGTCGCGGCGGTAGCGGCCCTGTTCGATCAGGCGGTCTACTTCGTCGATCCCGAGTATTTCGTTGAGCGCGTGGTCCACGCCTGAGGCCATGCCTTGCAAGCTGCCGCAGATGTAGATCACCGCACCCTCGGCCAGCCATTTCTTCAGCTCGGTGGCGGATTCGCGCAGGCGGTCCTGGACGTAGACCTTCTCGGCCTGATCCCGGGAGAACGCCAGGTCCAGTCGCTCGAGATCGCCTTCGATCAACCATCCTTCCAGCTCATCGCGGCACAAATAATCGTGCTCACGCTGGCGCTCGCCAAACAGCAGCCAATGCCGTTGTTGCCCGTCGGCAATTCGCGCCTTGAGCAAACTGCGCAGCCCGGCCAGGCCGGTGCCGTTGCCCAGCAGGATCATCGGCACCGGTTCGGTCGGCAGATGGAAACCGCTGTTACGCCGCACTCGCAAACTGATGCTGCCGCCCACGGGCGCATGTTCGGTGAGCCAGCCGGAGCCGATGCCGAGGCTGCCGTCGGGGTGTACTTCCTGGCGGACGATCAGTTCCAGAATGCCGTCGGCGGCGATCGAGGCGATGGAATATTCGCGCATCGCCAGCGGCACCAAGGCCTGCACCAGCGCCTGGGCATGCAGGCCGACCAGATGCGCGCGGTTCTCGGGCATCTGGCGACTGGCGAGGGCCTGGTCCAGTGGTTGCGACAGGCCATCGAGCTCAACCATGGCCCGACCATCAATCCCCAGGCCATCGAGGAAGTGCTCGATCGCCCACGGACAATTGCGTGGCATGACTTCCACCAGGTCCCCGGCCAGCCAACTGCTGGTGTTCGGGGCGCTGAGGCCGATCTTGTACACCGGCGAGCCGCAGCTGTCCGGGTTCATCAGTTCGCGACGGGTCAGCGTCCAGTTGTCGTAGCTGGGCGCCTGCCAGGTGTCCACTGGCGCCTGTCCGGTCACCAGGCCGAGTTGCTGCTGCCAGTGACGCAAGGCGTAGGGGTCGCCGCTGTCGACTTCCACCGGGGCAAACAGGGTCTTGCCACCGTGTTCGCCGAGCCAGGTGTGCAGGCGTCGGGCGAAACCGCAGAAATGTTGATACTGGCGGTCACCCAGACCGAGCACCGCGTAGTTCAGGCTTTCCAGGCTCGACGCCTGGCTCAGCACTTTGCGTTCGAAACCCCGGGCGCTGTCCGGCGCTTCGCCATCGCCAAAGGTACTGACCACGAACAGCGCATTGTTCGAATCGCGCAAATCCTGCTCGCTGACACTCGCCAGCGGCTGCACTTTCACCGGCAATCCGGCGGCCTGCAATTGCCCGGCGGTCTGCCACGCGAGTTGCTCGGCGAATCCGCTCTGGCTGGCGAAACCGATCAGCCACGCAGGCGCATCGCTACCCGGTTGCACGAGGCCGTTACGCGCGTCCTTGATCTGGCGTTTCTTGCGCCGACGATCCAGGTACAGCAACCAGCCTGTGACGAAAAACAGCGGCATGGTCAGCGCGGTAATTGTCAGGACGATCCGCCCGACGATGCCGAAGTAACTGCCGGTGTGCAGCGCGTAGATACTGGTCAGCAACTGCGCCTTGAGGCTCTTGTCGCTGTAGCGGTCGTGGCGTTTGACGATGCCGGTCGCCGGATCGAGGCTGATCTCGTTCAGTGCGCGATCGTGAGGCGAGGTGCTCAGCAGGTAGAACACGGTCGCCGGTTGGCCGGCCAGGGGCGGCATGCGGATGTTGTAGGCGGACAGGTTCGGGCCGGCGGCGCTGTAGATGCTGCTCCACATTGCTGCGTAATCGGCGCTCGGCGCAGGACCGCTCGGCGCCGGGCCACGGTTGCGAACCCGCTCGTTCTGCGGCGCGTCGGACAGCAACTTGGTCAGTCCCTTGTTGTACCACTCGTAGGACCAGGACAACCCGGTCAGCGCGGCCAACAGGTAAAACACCAGGCACCAGGTGCCCGCCACCGAGTGCAAATCCCAATTGAAGCTGCGGCCCTTTTTCTTCCAGTCCAGGGTCAGCCAGGCGCGCCATTTGTTCCACTGGCGCGGCCAGCGCAGGTAAAGCCCGGACAGGCAGAAGAACACCAGGATGAGCGTGCAGGCGCCGGTGATCTGCCGACCGGTGTCGCCCATGGCGAGGAACCGGTGCAGTTGCAGCATCAAGCCGAAGAAGTCTTGGCCGGTGGCGTCGCCGAGGAATTCGGCGGTGTACGGGTCGAAGTAACGCATCTCACCGCGACGTTCGCCCGGAGGCGGGGTGAAAATCACGCGCGCGGCGTTGCCGCTGTCGGTCTCGACCCAGAGCATCGAGACTTTCTTGCCGGAGGTGGCTTCGATGCGTTCCACCAACTCGGCGGGTGGCAAGACACCGGCGACCTGTTTCTCGACCTGCAGCACAGAAGGATTCAGCGCCCGCAGGATTTCATCCTGGAACGAATAGGCCGCACCGGTTATGCCCATCAGGGCCAGGACCAGTCCGGCACTGATGCCAAAAAACCAGTGCAACTGGAACAGGGTTTTCTTCAACACGTCGCTCGCCTTGTTCGTTCGAAAGTAATCATCACGGCGCGCATTATGCCGTGGGTTGTCGAGAAACATTCTTTATTACGTACAAAAGCCCCGTTCAATTGAATGAACGGGGCCTGTCCCAGATGTCAGCCTTCACACACATCTCATTGTGGGAGCGGGCTTGCTCGCGAAAGCGGTGTGTCAGACAGCATTTATGTCGACTGACACTCCCTCTTCGCGAGCAAGCCCGCTCCCACAGGGGGATTGCGGGTGTGGCTGGCAATCAGAAGTGGAAGTTCGCACTCAGCAGGGCAGTACGGCCCGCTGCCACGTGGGCGTAGTGCGTCTGGAACACCTGGTCGAAATAACGCTTGTCGGTCAGGTTCTGTACGTTGAGTTGCAGGTCGACGTTCTTGGTCAGCGCGTAGCTGGCCATGGCGTCGTAGCGCCAGTAGGAAGGGATCTCCACCGAGTTGGCGACGTTACCGAACTGCGAATCGACGAAGGTTGCGCCGCCACCGATGGTCAACTTTTCCGGAATCAGGTCGTAGGTCGACCACAGGGTAAAGTTGTTCCGTGGCGTGCTCGGCATATGGTTGCCTTTGTCGGCGGCGAGGGTGGTCTTGACCACTTCGCTTTCCATGTAGGTGTAGCCGCCGAAGACTTTCCAGTTACGGGTCAGTTTGCCGGTGTAGGTCAGCTCCAGACCGTTGACGGTTTGTTCGCCGTCCAGCACTTGGGTGGTGGCGCCGTCCGGATCGTCGATACGGGCGTTGGTTTTCTCGGTGCGGAACAGTGCGGCGGTCAGCGACAGGTCGTCACCGAAGAAGTCCCACTTGGTGCCGATCTCGTAGTTGCGGTTCTTTTCCGGGTCCAGGTCACTGTTGTTCGCTGCCAGTTCCAGGCTGCCATTACCGCTGGTTTCACCGGCCGGGTTGCTGGAGGTGGAGTAGGCCGCGTACACGCTACCGTTAGGCAGCGGGTTGTAGACCACGCCGATCTGATAGTTGACCAGGTCGGTGGTGTTCTCCCGGGAGAAACTGCCCGCCGGGGTGGTACGACCGGCATTGGCGTAGCCGCTGGATTCGGTCTGGTAGTTGTCGTAACGCAGGCCCAGGTTCAGGGACCATTGCTCGTTGAACTTCAGCGTATCGAACACATAAGCCGCGGCGGTTTTGGTGTCGGTGTCGGTGAAGGCATTGCTGTCTTTGATGGAGCCCGACCAGTTATCCCCAGGCGTCGGCTTGTACAGGTTGGTGCAGTCGCCGGAGTTGAACAGCGCGCGGTTGCACGTGGTGCCAGCAGCCGTAGAGGTCAGGATATACGGGCGGTTGTGAGTGTCCTGATAGGAAAACTCCAGACCGGTGACCAGGCTGTGTTCGATCGCGCCGGTGTTGAACTTGGCGCTCAGGTCGGTCTGGTTGACCCAGCCGCTGGACGTCGAGTTACGGCTTTTCGAGCCACGGTAAACGCTGCCGTTGGCCACGTTGCCCTTGCTGTCGTCGGGGTTGGTGACGATGTAGTCGAGGGTCGAACGGGACATGCGGAAGCTGTTGGAAACGGTCAGGTCTTCATTCAGATCGTGTTCGATCTTGATCGTGCCGCTGTCGTTTTTGGTCTGGCGATAATCGCGACCGGTGAGGCCGTAGAAGTTGTCTTTATTGACGTTGGCCGGTTTGTCGACGTGGTACTTGCTGCGGTTCGGGCTCAAGGTCAGCGGCACGCCGTAGTCCGGCATGTCGTCGGTTTCGACGTGGTAGTAACCGACGGTCACTCGGGTGTCGGTGCCCAGGCCGAAGGAGAAGGTCGGCGCCACGCCCCAGCGGCTGACGTCCACGCCGTCACGCCCGGCGACGTTGGCTTCGTGCTTCATCAGGTTCAGACGGAAGGCCGAGGTGTCGTTGATCTGCTGGTTCAGGTCGAGGGTGGTGCGCTTGGTCTGGTCCGAACCCCAAGTGAAGCCGCCATTGTAGAAGTTGCCCAGTTTGGCGGTCTTGCTCACCAGGTTCAGGCTGCCACCGGTGGAACCGGCGCCAGTGAAGGCCGAGCCAGGGCCTTTGCTGATTTCGACGGATTCAACGTCGAAGATTTCACGGCTCTGGGACGCCGGGTCGCGCATGCCGTCGACGAATACATCGCTTTCAGCGTTGAAGCCGCGAATGATCGGACGGTCGCCGGCCGGGTTGCCGCCTTCACCGGCACCGAAGGTGATGCCCGGCGTGGTGCGCAACGCGTCGACCAGGCTGGTGGCGCCGGTGTCGCGAATCACTTGTTGCGGGATCACGGTGACGCTTTTCGGCGTCTCGCGCAGCGGTGCGGTGTATTTTTTCGAAGCCGAGGTGTCGGTCTTGTAGGAGGTGTCTTGCTCCTCGCCAACCACGCTGGTGGCGTCCAGGGAAATCGCATTGCCCGAGGCTTTTTCGTCCGTCTTCTCGGCAGCGAACACCATGTGCCCAGCGGAACCGGCAGTGATCGCCATGCCAATGGCAGAGGCGAGCAAACGTGGTGAACTGACCGGTGATTGTTGTAATTGGCGTGACATGTGAATTCCCCTCCCCAAGGATTTGAGGTCGCGGAATATAGGGTAAACAGGTATTTGTATCAATTGCGAAACGTTACTATTCGCGACGAATTTACATTCTTTACAATTTAACCTTACGGTTTTTGCTGTCTCGTTCGTCTGTGGGGTTTTACACGGTCAATAAGAATCAATACCATTGGCGCCCCTTTGACCACCAGGTGTCGTCCCATGCTGCTGCACATTCCCGGCGTGTTCGCGAAAGAAGAAGTGCAGCGCATTCGCGAAGCCCTGGAACAGGCGGATTGGGCGGACGGCAAGATCACCGCCGGCTTCCAGTCGGCCAAGGCCAAGCACAATCTGCAACTGCCGGAAGGTCACCCGCTGGCCAAGGAAGTCGGCGCGGCGATGCTCGAACGCTTGTGGAAAAATCCGCAGTTCATGTCAGCCGCGTTACCGCACAAAGTCTTCCCGCCGCTGCTGAACTGCTACACGGCGGGCGGCAGTTTCGACTTCCATATCGATAACGCCGTGCGCCAGCCCAAGGGCAGCATCGAGCGGGTGCGCACTGACCTGTCGGCGACGCTGTTCTTCAGCGAGCCGGAGGACTACGACGGCGGCGAGCTGGAAATCCAGGACACTTTCGGCACCCAACGGGTCAAGTTACCCGCCGGCGACATGGTCCTGTACCCCGGCAGCAGTCTGCACAAGGTCAACGCCGTCACTCGCGGTACGCGCTATGCCTCGTTCTTCTGGACCCAAAGCCTGGTCCGTGAAGACAGCCAGCGCGCCTTGTTGTTCGAGATGGACGGCGCGATCCAGCAACTGACCCAGGACATGCCTGACCACCCTTCGCTGATCCGCCTCACCGGCACTTATCACAACCTGCTGCGCCGCTGGGTCGAGGTATGAGTTATCAACTGCGCCGCGAGGAAGTCCTCGACGGTGATCGGCTCAAAGCCATGCTTGAGGAAAGTCCGGCGCGGGCGGCCCAAGCGATTCTGATCGCTGCACGCGAAGGCGTGCTCGATGCCCAGGCATTGCTCGGGCAGATTTTGCTGGACGGGCAGGGCATCGAACAGGATCCGCCGCTGGCGGTGCGTTGGTTCGGGATTGCCGCCAGTGGCGGACACTTGATGGCGCGCAACATGCTCGGTCGTTGCCATGAACATGGCTGGGGTTGCAGCGCCGATGCTGCAGTGGCGGCGGGGCATTATCGGCTGGCGGCCGAGAAGGGCCTGGATTGGGCGATGTACAACTACGCCAATCTGCTGGCGACCGGGCGCGGTGTTGCTGAAGACCAGGTGCAAGCGCTGGGTCTTTATCGGCGTGCCGCTGAAATGGGCCACGCGAAATCGATGAACCTGCTGGGCCGTTATCTGGAGGAAGGGCGGGTATGTCCGGCGGATCCGCAAGCTGCGCGTGATTGGTATCGGCGCTCGGCGGTGGGCGGGGACTTTCGTGGGCAGTTCAGTTATGCGGCGGTGCTGGCGGATGAAGGCCATATCGAAGAGGCGCTGGATTGGTTGCGCAAGGCATTGGCCGGCGGGAATCTGAATTTCCTGCGGGTCGCGAGCAAGGCATTGGCAAACGCAACGGATCCGAACATTCGAGCATTGGTGGCGGATTATGCCCAGCGCTGCGTCGAACTGGAGTACGACCTCAAACCCCTGTAGGAGCTCGTAGGAGCTGTCGAGTGCAACGAGGCTGCGATCTTTTGACTTTGATTTTAAAAAAAAAAGATCAAAAGATCGCAGCCTCGTTGCACTCGACAGCTCCTACCAGCTCCTACCAGCTCCTACGGGGTTGGGGTGTTTTCAAGGGGCGGATTTCAGGCACAAAAAAGCCCATGACTCGTCATGGGCTTTTTGTTTTCAGCGGGTAACGCTTACACGTAAAACGACTTCAGCGGCGGGAAGCCGTTGAATTCAACCGCGCTGTAACTGGTGGTGTAGGCACCGGTGGACAACCAGTACAAACGATCACCAATGGCCAGGTTCAGCGGCAAACCGTACTTGTAGTTTTCGTACATGATGTCGGCGCTGTCGCAGGTCGGGCCGGCGATGACGACTTCTTCCATCTCGCCTTTCTTCTCGGTCCAGATCGGGAACTTGATGGCTTCGTCCATGGTTTCGATCAGGCCGGAGAACTTGCCCACATCCGTGTACACCCAGCGCTCTACCGCAGTGCGGGATTTACGCGCGACCAATACCACTTCGCTGACCAGGATGCCGGCGTTGGCGATCAACGAACGGCCCGGTTCCAGGATGATTTCCGGCAGGTCGTCACCGAAGTCTTCCTTGAGGAAACGGATGATTTCTTCAGCGTAGGTTTCCAGGCTGTTGGTGCGGGTGATGTAGTTGGCCGGGAAGCCGCCGCCCATGTTGATCAGCTTCAGGTGAATGCCGTCTTCTTCTTTCAGGCGTTCGAAGATCACTTTGACCTTGGCGATCGCTGCGTCCCAGACGCTGATGTCGCGCTGTTGCGAGCCGACGTGGAACGAGATGCCGTAAGGCACCAGGCCCAGGTCGCGGGCGAGGATCAGCAGGTCCATGGCCATGTCGGTCTGGCAGCCGAATTTGCGCGACAACGGCCAGTCAGCAGTGGTCGAGCCTTCAGTCAGGATGCGCACGTAGACTTTCGAACCCGGCGCAGCCTTGGCGATGTTGCGCAGGTCGGCTTCGGAGTCGGTGGAGAACAGGCGCACGCCCTTGTCGTAGAAGTAGCGGATGTCCTTGGATTTCTTGATGGTGTTGCCGTAGCTGATGCGGTCCGGGCTGACGCCGCGGTCCATCACTTTGTCCAGCTCATAGATCGACGCGATGTCGAAGCTTGAGCCTTTCTCTTTGAGCAGGTCGATGATTTCAACGGCCGGGTTGGCCTTGACTGCGTAATAGACTTTGGCGAATTCGAAACCGGCGCGCAGGTCGTCATAGGCCTGGCTGATCATCGCGGTGTCGATCACCACGAACGGGGTTTCTTGGGTGTCGGCGAAGGCCTTCAATCTCTGGAAGGTTTCGCGCGCGTAATAGTCTTCGACGTTGATCGACATGCTGGGATCTCCTACTGGCAAACTAAATTAATCAATGGGCGCAAATGAACGTCCTCCGTATCCCCACTTTGGTTCGCCTACTTCCCAAGGCATGTCGCCGAAAGCAAAAAGGCCATGGGAAATGGTGCTTCCCTTGGCCTTGCTGTCTCGTCGTCAGTACTTGAGCCGGATGGATCGTTTCCAGCATGGACGTTCGGCGCGAACTTTAGGGCGTGAGGGGCTTGAGATCAACAAAAAATGTCGCGTTTTTGCACGCTTCCGTCGTGCGGTCCCTGACAGCTACTGATGTAACCGACCTGCATGACAGTGTGATGTTCCCCTGACAGGGATATTTGCCGGGCTTCAGGGGGAATTGTGTTGCCTTCATTCGCGAGCAAGCCCGCTCCCACAGGGGATATGTGTTGCTACACAAATCCAATGTGGGAGCGGGCTTGCTCGCGAAGGCGTCGGTCAGGCCAACGCAGTCTCGGCTGGCGAAACAATGCTGGTCTTGCCGCCACGGGACTTGCCGGAGCTCAGGTACTCGGCAATCGATTCCTGGGTCACTTCACCGAGGAATACCCGCTCGGCATCCATCACCGGCAGCCACGAGCGGTTGAACTCGTACATGCGCGACAGCAGGATGCGCAAATGCTCGTCGAACGCCGCGGTGGCGTTGAACTCGCGCAGGTATTGCGCGCAAGTCCCGGTCTGACGGTGCAAGTCGCGACGGCGTACATAACCGAGCGCCTTGTTCTCACCGTCCGTGACCACCACATAACGACGGTCGAGTTCGTCCATCAACTCCAGGGCTTCAGCCACTGGGGTTTCCGGGCTCACCGACGGCGCGTTGTCCGCCGCGTCTTCGGCTTTAACCAGCAACAGACGCTTGAGCGTGCTGTCCTGGCCGACGAAGTTGCTGACAAAGTCGTCCGCCGGGTGCGCGAGCAGGGTGTCCGGGTGATCGATCTGCAACAGCTTGCCGGCGCGGAATATCGCAATCTTGTCGCCCAGCTTGATGGCTTCGTCGATGTCGTGGCTGACCATGATCACGGTCTTGTTCAGCGCGCGCTGCATTTCGAAGAACTCGTTCTGGATCATCTCGCGGTTGATCGGATCGACCGCACCGAACGGTTCATCCATCAACAACAGCGGTGCATCTGCCGCCAGTGCGCGAATCACGCCGATCCGCTGCTGCTGACCACCGGACAATTCACGCGGGTAGCGATTCAGGTATTGCTTGGGTTCGAGCTTGATCATGCTCATCAACTCGCGGGCACGGTCGTGGCATTTCTGTTTGTGCCAGCCGAGCAGGCGCGGAACGATGGTGATGTTTTCTTCGATGGTCATGTTCGGGAACAGACCGATCTGCTGGATCACATAACCGATGTTGCGACGCAGGGTCACGGCGTCGAGGTCGGTGGTGTCTTCGCCGTTGATCAGGATCTTGCCGGAGGTCGGCTTGATCAGGCGGTTGATCATCTTCAGCGTGGTGCTTTTGCCGCAACCCGATGGCCCGAGGAACACACAGATTTCGCCTTCATTGACGGTCAGGCTTACCGAGTCCACGGCTTTCACATCTTTGCCGTTGCTTTGGAAGGTCTTGCTGAGGTTTTGAAGTTCGATCATTTGAGCAGTCCTTTTGGAGTCAGCGTGCGTTGCAGCCATTGCAGAAGCAGGTCGGCGAAGATGGCCAGGAGACTGACCAGCACGGCGCCGACGATCAGCATCGACATGTCGCTGCGGCTGATTGAAGCGAGAATAAGTACACCGAGGCCACCGGCACCGATGGTCGCGGCGATGGTCATGACACCAATGTTCATGACCACGGCGGTGCGTACGCCGGCGAGGATCACCGGCACGGCGATTGGCAGTTCAACCATGCGCAGGCGCTGGCCGAAGGTCATGCCGATACCGCGGGCGGCTTCGCGAATGCCGGGTTCGACGCCGGTCAGCGCCAGGTAGGTGTTACGCATGATCGGCAGCAGCGAATACAGAAACACTGCGGTGATCGCTGGCATCGGGCCCAGGCCCTGGCCGAATTTGGAGTAGAACGGCAGCAGCAGGCCGAACAGCGCAATCGACGGCACGGTCAGCAGCACTGTGGCGCTGGCTTGCAAGGGGCCGGCGAGCGTCGGGAAGCGCGTCATCAGCACGCCCAGCGGCACGCCAACAAGGATCGCCAGCGTCACCGCGATGCCGACCAGGGTGATGTGCTGCAAGGTCAGGTGCAGCACCAGCGGCCAATCGAGATGGGAAAAGGCGTTCAGAAATTCCATGTCTTCTCCTCAGTTCAGTGGATGCTGGCGCAGGAAATCTGCGGCAACGGATGAAGGGCTTTCGTGATCGACATCGACCCGCGCATTGAGCTGGCGCATGGTCGCGTCGTCGAACAGTTCAGCCAGTGGCTTGAGTTCTTCGGCAAGCTTGGGATGGGCGTCGAGGTAAACCTGACGCACGACCGGGGCTGCGGTGTAGTCCGGGAAGTAATGCTTGTCGTCTTCGAGCAGCTTGAGTTTGAAAGCGTTCAAGCGACCGTCGGTGGTGTACACCAGACCGGCAAACACCTGGCCATTACGCAGCGCGGTGTAGACCAGGCCAGCATCCATCTGCCGGATGTTCTTGCGGGTCAGGTTCATACCGTAGAGATCGACCATGCCGTCCAGACCGTCGGAACGGTTGGCGAACTCGGTGTCCAGCGCGACCAGGTGATTAGTCTTCGCCTCAGCCTGCATCACCGTGTTCAGCTCGCTGATGGTGTTGATCTGCGGATAAGCCTTCGCGGTGGTTTCCGGCAGGGCCAGGGCGTAGGTGTTGCTGAATTTCGACGGCGTGAGCCAGACCAGGCCTTTTTTCGCGTCGAGTTCTTTCACCCGGGCGTAGGACTGAGCGCTGTCGAGCTTGTCAGTGACGTGGTTGTAAGCCACCAGCGACACGCCGGTGTATTCCCACATCAAATCCAGCTGGCCACTTTCGTGGGCGCTGCGGGCGAGGTTGCTGCCCAGACCGCCGGTCACTTGGGTGTCGTAACCCTTGGTGCGCAGGTACTGGGACGTGATTTCGGCGAGCAGGGTTTGTTCGGTGAACACCCGGGCGCCGATGCGGATCACCGGTTTTTCAGCGGCTTGGGCGATTCCCGAGAACAGCAGAACGCAGCCTATTAGAAAGCTTAATTTCTTCATGATTATTCCTTTGCCGAGGCTTAAGACGGGCGTAGGCCGCGTTCGAGCCAGAGGCGGCTGGCGAGTGTCACCAGGCCGTCGAGCAGCAAGGCCAGCAGGGCGGTGCAAGCCGCGCCGAGCAGCAGTTGCGGCTGATTGTTCAGGGCGATGCCAGGGAAAATCAGGCTGCCCAGGCTGTTGGCGCCGATCAGGAACGCCAGCGGTGCTGTACCGACGTTGATCGCCAGGGCCACGCGCACGCCACCGATGATGATCGGCACAGCGTTCGGCAGTTCGACCCGCCACAGCACTTGCGTCGGGGTCATGCCGATGCCGACCGCCGCTTCCTTCAGCGAACCCTGGACGTTTTTCAGGCCTTCATAGGTGTTGCGCACGATCGGCAACAGCGAGGCAAGGAACAGGGCGAAGATCGCGGGGCCGCTGCCGATGCCCAGAATCCCCAAGGCGATGGCCAGTACGGCGAGAGGCGGCACGGTGTTGCCGATGTTGAATATCTGCATGAAGCGTTCAGCGCGGCCCACCATGGTCGGGCGGCTGAGGAAGATACCGGCAGGGATGCCCACTACGAGGGCGGCCAGCATGGAAACAAGGACGAGAATCAAGTGAGCTTGCAGGTAAAACAACAAATCGTCGCGGTAATGTTCGATCGTGTTGATGCCAATCCAGTGGACCAGCAGGGCCAGGAGTGCGACGACAACCGCACCTCCAATAAGCCCCTTGCCATAGCGAATAGCCACAGGCGGACTCCTTTTTTTCTTTGTCGGCGAACGCAGTCCCGTGTGGCAATACCATTCCTGGCTGCCGGGATATCAACGTTCGCGAGAAGCAGCTCTTCATGCTGGTGCAACCGCATGAGATCGAGCCATAAGCGCAGCCTCGTCAGGCTAACTTGCAGGTTTTGCAAACCCTGCTACGAGAGCTGTAACAGGGGAGTGGACGCCTCCACCTTTTAAAAGGTTCCATAATTAACAGCATTTAGCCACCTTTGATCTCGATTACCCGATGTAGCAGCTGTCGAGCTCGCGAGGCTGCGTCCGGCGACGAAGTCGTCGTAGAGTCACCTGTCGCGGTCTGCCTGATACACCGTGCGTCTGGTTTTACGACGACTTCGTCGCCGAACGCAGCCTCGCAGGCTCGGCAGCTGCTACAGGGCGAACGGTGGTTCGGAGGTAACGTTTTGGGCTATACTCGCCGCCCTTTTTTGAATCACCTGCCAGGCGATTTCCCATGACCAAACAGGCCGCCGAAGTCGCGAAACGCCGCACTTTCGCCATTATTTCCCACCCCGATGCCGGTAAAACCACCATCACCGAGAAGCTCTTGCTGATGGGCAAGGCGATTGCGATTGCGGGCACGGTGAAATCCCGCAAGTCCGACCGCCATGCCACCTCCGACTGGATGGAAATGGAAAAGCAGCGTGGTATCTCGATTACCACGTCGGTCATGCAGTTCCCGTATCGCGATCACATGATCAACCTGCTCGACACCCCGGGCCACGAAGACTTCTCCGAAGATACCTACCGCACCCTGACGGCAGTGGACTCAGCCTTGATGGTCCTCGACGGCGGTAAGGGTGTTGAGCCTCGGACCATCGCGCTGATGGACGTTTGCCGTCTGCGTGACACGCCGATTGTCAGCTTCATCAACAAACTCGACCGTGACATCCGCGACCCGATCGAACTGCTCGACGAAATCGAAGCGGTCCTGAAGATCAAGGCTGCGCCGATCACCTGGCCGATCGGTTGCTACCGCGACTTCAAGGGCGTGTATCACCTCGCCGACGACTACATCATCGTGTACACCGCCGGTCACGGCCATGAGCGCACCGATGTGAAAATCATCGAGAAGCTCGACTCCGATGAAGCCCGCGCGCATTTGGGCGACGAGTACGACCGTTTTGTCGATCAGCTGGAACTGGTGCAGGGCGCCTGTCACGAATTCAATCAACAGGAATTCCTCGACGGCCAACTGACCCCGGTGTTCTTCGGGACTGCTTTGGGTAACTTCGGTGTCGATCACGTGCTCGACGCCGTGGTCAACTGGGCGCCGAAACCGCTGGCCCGTGTTGCCAATGAGCGCACCGTTGAGCCAGTCGAAGAGAAATTCGCCGGTTTCGTGTTCAAGATCCAGGCGAACATGGACCCGAAACACCGCGACCGCATCGCCTTCATGCGTATCTGCTCCGGCAAGTACGAAAAAGGCATGAAGATGCGCCACGTGCGCACCGGCAAAGACGTGCGGATCGGCGATGCGCTGACGTTCTTCTCCTCCGAGCGTGAGCAACTGGAAGAAGCGTTTGCCGGCGACATCATCGGCCTGCACAACCACGGCACCATCCAGATCGGCGACACCTTCACCGAAGGCGAAGTGCTCGGGTTTACCGGCATTCCGCACTTCGCCCCGGAACTGTTCCGCCGCGTGCGTCTGCGTGATCCGCTGAAATCCAAGCAACTGCGCCAGGGCTTGCAGCAATTGGCGGAAGAGGGCGCAACGCAAGTGTTCTTCCCCGAACGCAGCAACGACATCATCCTCGGCGCCGTCGGTGTGCTGCAGTTCGATGTGGTCGCCAGCCGCTTGAAAGAGGAATACAAGGTCGAATGCTCCTACGAGCCGATCACCGTGTACTCCGCGCGCTGGATCGATTGCGACGATAAGAAGAAGCTCGAAGAGTTCAAGGTCAAGGCAGTGGAAAACCTCGCCATCGACGGCGGCGGTCACCTGACTTACCTGGCGCCGACCCGGGTTAACCTGGCGCTGATGGAAGAGCGCTGGCCGGACGTGAAATTCCGTGCGACGCGTGAACATCACTAAGCGCTGATTGGCTACACCAAAAACCCCGTTGCGAAAGCTGCGGGGTTTTTTATTGCCCCGATTCCCCTGACAAAGCAAATCCCCTTGTGGGAGCGGGCTTGCTCGCGAAGGCGGTGTGTCATTCAGCAATGATGTTGACTGATCCACCGCCTTCGCGAGCAAGCCCGCTCCCACAGGGGGTCGGTGTTTTTATCGGGTTTGGGTATAGACCTTATTCCAAACCAATCTGCCCATTCACGGCAATTCCCGCCCTTCGTTAGCGTCCTATCTGGTGAACCCTGCCGATCGGAACTAGATTTCAGTCAGCGCCACGGCAATCGGGTCATGCGCCGTCAGGCACCCATGCTGCACCTTAGAAGGGATGGAATCGGCTATGAGCATTTTTCAACGAATTGTGCTGTTGCTTAAGGTTTTGGTGATGCTGTCCGTGGGTATGTCGGCGGCGTGGGCCGAATGCCCGGAGCATGGCGAGCAGGCGTCCAGTGGGCAAGCGGTGCACACGGGGATGATGATCGCCAAGTCTGAATCGGAGGCCGGTGATCAGGGGCAGGGCGGTAGCGCTGACGATGACGACTCGACGACGGACGAGCCTGACAGCGACGACGATGAAGGCGACAGCCAGACGTAAAGCCTAAACCGCAGACAAAAGAAAACCCCTTTTACCGGACTGATGCGCAGTCCGGGAAAAGGGGTTTGATCAACGGCTAATGCAACAACCGCAGTCCCTGTGGGAGCGGGCTTGCTCGCGAAGAGGCCGTGTCAGTCGACATCACAGTCGCATGACACACCGCATTCGCGAGCAAGCCCGCTCCCACATTTTTTATGCCGCGCCGTCGAGAAACTGCTCGGCGTAGTGGCAAGCCACCTGCCGACTGTCGAGCAGGCGCAGGGCCGGCTCTTCAGTGCTGCAACGCTCGGTGGCGTACGGGCAACGCTTGTGGAAAGCGCAACCCGACGGCGGGTTCAACGGGTTGGGCAACTCGCCGACAATCTTGATTTTCGGCTTGTTCGGGTCCGGGTGAATGGTCGGGGTGGCCGACAGCAACGCCTGGGTGTACGGGTGCAGCGGACGCTCGTAGATGTCGTTCTTCGGGCCCATTTCCACCGGGCGACCGAGGTACATCACCATCACGTCATCGGCGACGTGTTGAACCACTGCCAGGTTGTGCGAGATGAACACGTAGGCGGTGTTGAACTCTTGCTGCAGATCCATGAACAGGTTCAGCACCTGCGCCTGGATCGACACGTCCAGCGCCGAGGTCGGTTCATCCGCCACCAGCACCTTCGGTTGCAGCATCATCGCGCGAGCCAGGGCGATCCGCTGGCGCTGACCGCCGGAGAACATGTGCGGATAACGCTGGTAGTGCTCAGGACGCAAGCCCACCTGCTTCATCATCGCCTGGACTTTCTCGCGACGTTCGGCCGCGCTCAGGTTGGTGTTGATCAGCAGCGGTTCGCCGAGCTGGTCACCGACTTTCTGCCGTGGGTTCAACGAGGCGTACGGGCTCTGGAACACCATCTGCACGTCTTTGCGCAGTTGCTTGCGCTGGGCCTTGTCGGCGCCGGTGACTTCTTGCCCGGCGATTTTCAAGGAACCGGAGGACGGCTCTTCGATCAGCGTCAGGGCGCGGGCCAGGGTGGATTTGCCGCAACCCGATTCGCCAACGACAGCGAGGGTTTTGCCGGCTTCCAGTTCAAACGACACGCCGTTCAAGGCGCGGACGGTCGCATGGCCCTTGAACAGGCCACGGGACACTTCGTAGTGACGGGTCAGGTCGCGGGCGGTAAGTACGACGGCCATTACGCCACCTCCTGGTTCAGCGGGTAGAAGCAGCGGGCGAGGCTGTTGCTTTTCGGGTCAAGGCCAGGACGTTGCTGACGGCAGGAGTCCTGCACGTACGGGCAACGCGGCGACAGCAGGCAACCCTGCGGACGGTCGTAGCGACCGGGAACGATGCCCGGCAACGTGGCCAGGCGCGTGGCGCCGAGGCTGTGTTCCGGAATCGCCTTGAGCAGCGCTTCACTGTACGGGTGCGCCGGAATGTCGAACAGTTGCGGCACTTGACCCACTTCCACCGCTTGACCGGCGTACATCACGCACACGCTCTGGGCGGTTTCAGCCACGACCGCGAGGTCGTGAGTGATCAGCACCAGGCCCATGTTCTGCTCTTTCTGCAAGGCCAGCAGCAGGTCCATGATCTGGGCCTGGATGGTCACGTCGAGGGCCGTGGTCGGTTCGTCGGCGATCAGCAGTTTCGGTTCGCCGGCAATCGCCATGGCGATCGCAACACGCTGGCTCATACCGCCAGACAGTTGATGCGGGTAGGCCTCCATACGGCTGGCAGCGCCCGGGATTTCAACTTTTTCCAGCAGCTCGATAGCACGCTTGCGCGCTTGCTTGCCGGACATTTTCAGGTGCAGGCGCAGCACTTCTTCGATCTGGAAACCGACGGTGTAGCTCGGGTTCAGCGCGGTCATCGGGTCCTGGAACACCATGGCCAGGTCTTTGCCGACGATTTGTCGACGCTGACGGCTGCTGAGTTTGAGCATGTTCTTGCCGTCGAAATTCAGGGCGTCGGCAGTGACGATCCCCGGATGCTCGATCAGGCCCATCAGCGCCATCATGGTCACGGATTTACCGGAACCCGACTCGCCAACGATGGCCAGGACTTCGCCTTTATCCACGGTAATGTCGAGGCCATCGACCACCGGAACGGCGTTCTTGTCGCCAAAGCGAACGTTGAGATTCTTGATTTCTAACAGTGACATTTGAATCTCCTCAGGCGGCGTTCTTGAGTTTCGGGTCCAGCGCATCGCGCAGACCGTCGCCCATCAAGTTGATTGCCAGCACGCTGAGCAAAATGGTCAAACCAGGCAGACTTACCACCCACCAGGCGCGTTCGATGTAGTCGCGAGCCGAAGCCAGCATGGTGCCCCACTCAGGGGTTGGCGGTTGTACGCCAAGGCCCAGGAAGCCCAGGGCGGCGGCATCGAGAATCGCCGAGGAGAAGCTCAAGGTCGCTTGAACGATCAACGGTGCCATGCAGTTTGGCAGCACGGTGACGAACATCAGGCGTGGCAGGCCGGCACCGGCGAGGCGCGCGGCGGTCACGTAGTCGCGGTTCAGTTCACCCATCACCGCGGCGCGGGTCAGACGAACATAGGACGGCAACGAAACCACGGCGATGGCGATGATGGTGTTGATCAGGCCAGGGCCGAGGATGGCGACAATCGCCACGGCCAGCAGCAGGGATGGCAGGGCCAGCATGATGTCCATCAGGCGCATGATGGTCGGGCCGAGCACGCGCGGGAAGAACCCGGCGAACAGACCCAACAGGATGCCCGGAATCAGCGACATCACTACCGACGACAAGCCGATCAGCAGGGACAGGCGCGAACCGTTGATCAAGCGCGACAGCAGGTCGCGACCCAGTTCATCGGTGCCGAGCAGGAACTGGATCTGCCCGCCTTCCAGCCAGGACGGCGGGGTCAGCAGGAAGTCACGGTATTGCTCGCTCGGGTTATGCGGGGCAACCCACGGCGCGAAGATTGCGCAGAAAATCACCAGCAGCATGAACAGCAGGCCGGCGACGGCGCCTTTGTTCTTGGAGAATGCTTGCCAGAATTCTTTGTACGGAGACGGGTACAGCAGGCTTTGATCGACTGCTACCGCTGGAATTGGAGTGGTCATGGTCATGATGATCTCAGCGCTGGTGACGAATGCGTGGGTTGGCAAAGCCGTAGAGGATGTCCACTACGAAGTTGACCAGAATCACCAGGCAGGCGATTAACAGGATGCCGTTTTGCACCACGGGATAATCCCGTGCGCCAATGGCTTCGATCAGCCATTTGCCGATGCCGGGCCAGGAGAAGATGGTTTCGGTCAGGACCGCACCGGCCAGCAACGTGCCGACTTGCAGGCCGACCACGGTCAGTACCGGAATCAGCGCGTTGCGCAGGCCGTGCACGAACACCACGCGCGCTGGCGACAGGCCTTTGGCGCGGGCGGTACGGATGTAGTCTTCACGCAGCACTTCGAGCATCGAAGAACGGGTCATCCGCGCAATAACCGCCAGCGGGATGGTGCCGAGCACGATGGCCGGCAGGATCAGGTGGTGCAGGGCGTCGAAGAACGCGCCGACGTCATCGGCCAGCAGGGTGTCGATGAGCATGAAACCGGTGCGCGGCTCGATGTCATAAAGCAGATCGATCCGCCCGGACACCGGGGTCCAGCCCAGGGACACCGAGAAGAACATGATCAGGATCAGGCCCCACCAGAAGATCGGCATCGAATATCCCGCCAGGGAGATGCCCATCACCCCATGGTCGAACAGGGATCCTCGCTTGAGTGCCGCAATCACCCCGGCCAACAGGCCCAGGATGCCGGCGAACAACAGTGCGGCCATGGACAGTTCCAGGGTCGCGGGGAATAGAGAGCTGAACTCGGTCCAGACACTTTCACGGGTACGCAGGGATTCACCAAGGTCGCCGTGGGCCAACTTGCCGATGTAATCCAGGTATTGGGCATACAGGGGTTTGTTCAGACCTAGGCGTTCCATTGCCTGAGCGTGCATTTCGGGGTCGACCCGACGTTCGCCCATCATTACTTCCACGGGGTCGCCCGGAATCATGCGAATCAACGCGAAAGTCAGCAGGGTGATGCCGAAAAACGTGGGGATCAGTAACCCCAGTCGGCGGGCAATAAAACTAAACATCTTGTGTGCTACCTCATCAGCCGGTTAGGCGTGCCTGGCGTCCCTGGTGTCAGGGACGCCGGGAGTTTTCTTATCTACTTCACCTGGGTGGTGGCGAAGTTATTAGTGGTGAGGGGGCTAATGTGGTAGCCCTCTACGTTGTTGCGCATTGCGGTGAACATACGGGTGTGAGCCATGCTGATCCAGGGTTGGTCCTGGTTAAAGACCTCCTGGGCTTGTTCATAGAGCGCTGCTCGTTCGGCCGGGTTCACTTTAGCGCGGGCTTCGTCGATCAGCGTCTGGAATTTCTCGCTGCACCAGCGCGCGTAGTTTTCGCCGTTTTTGGCCGCCTCGCAACTGAGCATAGGCGTCAGGAAGTTATCCGGGTCGCCGTTATCGCCCGCCCATCCGGCAGAAACCATGTCGTGCTCGCCGTTTTTGGCGCGCTTGAGCATCTCGCCCCACTCCATGACGCGGATGTCGATCTTGATCCCGACCTTGGCCAGGTCAGCCTGCATCATCTGCGCGCCGAGCATCGGGTTAGGGTTGGTCGGGCCACCGCCGTTACGGGTGAACAGAGTAAACGTGGTGCCTTCCGGTACGCCGGCTTCCTTGAGCAGGGCGCGAGCCTTGTCCAGGTCACGAGGCGGATTGGTCAGCTTGTGGTTGTAGCCCAGCAGGGTGTCCGGGTACGGGTTGACCGCGACGGTCGCGTTGCCTTTGCCGAACAGCGCATTGACGTAGGCGGCTTTGTCGAAGGCGATGTCGATGGCTTTACGCACCCGCACGTCGCTCATGTACTTGTGGGTGGTGTTCATGGCGATGTACGAAACGGTCATCGCGTTCAGTTCATCGACCTTCAGGTTCGGGTCTTTCTTGATGCTCGGGATGTCATCCGGCTTCGGATACAGCGCGATCTGGCACTCGTTGGCCTTGAGCTTTTGCAGGCGCACGTTGTTGTCGGTGGCGATGGCCAGGATCAGCGCTTCAGCCGGTGGCTTGCCACGGAAATACTCCGGGTTGGCCTTGAACCGCACCTGAGCATCTTTGGCGTAACGCTGGAAGATGAACGGGCCGGTGCCGATTGGCTTGTTGTTCAGGTCGCCGGTCTTGTTGGCTTTGAGCAACTGGTCGGCGTACTCGGCGGAGTAGATCGAGGAGAACGCCATGGCGATGTCGGCCAGGAACGGTGCTTCGCGACGGGTCAGCGTGAACGTGACCGTGTTGTCGTCGACTTTCTCGACGCTTTTGAGCAGTTCCTTGAAGCCCATGCTTTCAAAGTACGGGAAGCCCACGCTCGACAGTTTGTGCCACGGGTGATTCGGGTCCAGCTGACGCTGGAAGCTCCAGACCACGTCGTCGGCGTTCATGTCGCGGGTCGGCTTGAAGTAATCGGTGGTGTGGAACTTGACGCCTTTGCGCAGGTGGAACGTGTAGGTCAGACCGTCCTCGCTGATGTCCCAGGAGTCGGCCAGTGCCGGAATCACTTCAGTGGTACCGGGCTTGAAGTCCGCCAGACGATTGAAGATGGTTTCGGCCACCGCATCGGCTGTGACTGCAGTTGTGTACTGGACCATATCGAAGCCTTCCGGACTGGCTTCGGTGCAGACCACCAGGGGTTTCGCCGAGACGCCAACAGCGACACTCAGCAACGCGGCAGCGATGGCCGCACGTAGGGGAAGCATTTTCATCAAAAACCCTCTGCAATCGGTTGAACAGATAAAAGCCAAACGGCCGACTCGTCATGAGTCAGCCGTTGGCTGGTGTTTTTTACAGAATGTTGAATGGAACGGTGGTCACGAGACGGAACTCGTTGATGCTGCCGTCAGCCTGGTTTTCGCTGGCACGGTGAGTGGTGTAGGTCGCACGAACAGTGGTGGCCTTGAGTGGGCCGCTCTGTACGGCGTACGAAGTACCGATGCCGTATTCGTAATGGTGTTCGCCGTCCATGTTGCGTACGTCGTAGGCGGTGCCGGTGTAGTGAGTACCGTCGATGCCCCAGCCGCGAGCCTGGTAGATGTTGAACTTCAGGCCTGGCACGCCGTATTCAGCCATGTTCAGACCGTAAGCGATCTGGAACGATTTTTCGTTCGGGCCGTTGAAGTCGGACAGCAGGGAGTTGGCCAGGTAGATGCCGTTGGTTTCGTGCAGGTAGTCGAAGTACTCGTTACCGTTAACTTCCTGGTACGAGAAGGTCAGGCTGTGGGCCTGGTGAGTCAGGCCGAACGACAGGGAGTAGGTGTCGTTGTCGATTTCGCCCATCTCTTTTTTGCCGGCATCGACAGTTTTGTAGTAGTTCAGGCCGGTGGTCAGGCTCAGAACCTGGCTGTCGCCCAGTTCGTGGGTAGCGCCGAAGTAGTACTGGTTCCAGAAGTCTTCAACCTGGGAAGCGTAGAGGCTGGTCTTCAGGCTTTTCAACGGCTGATAGTTCAGGCCGACGATGTTGACGTGGTCGGTTTCAGCGTTGTTGTTGGTGTACTCGGAGCGGAATTTCGACAGGCTCTCTTCGGTACGCGGGGATACGCGATCGAAGGTGCCGGCGTCGAACGACAGGTTGTTCAGCTCTTCGCTGTGAATGCTCACACCTTCAAAGCTCGACGGCAGCGGACGGTTGCCGATGGTGTCGACGATCGGGGTGCTGAAGTTCTGGCGACCCGCGGTCAGGGTGGTGTTCGATACGCGGAACTTGACGTTGGCCAGGCCGATTTTGCTCCACTGACCTTGAGCGTCGCCGCCTTCTTTGGTCAGGGTACGGTTGTTACCGGCGCCTGGACGGGTGCCCGGTGCGCCACCGTTGTTGGACGCCAGGTCCTTGCGGTCGCGATCCAGCGCGATGGCGTTGTAGGCTGCAACTTCAGTGCTCACACCCACGGTGCCCTGGGTGAAGCCAGAGGTGAAGTTGACGATGGTGCCTTGCACCCAGTTGATCCGGCGATCAGTCGGCGTTGCTACGCCGTCCTTGCGGTAGGTGAAAGTGCCGCCACGTTTCAGTTGCTCGTTGGCGTACCAGTTACGGGTCGTGCCTTTAACCGTGGAGCCTTCGAGGAAGCCGGTCGCATCGGCTTGGGCGCTGGAGGTATTGACCGTCACCGGGGTGTATTCCTGGCTCTGGGTTTCCGCGTACGCCGTGGCGGTGATGCTACTGATGGCCAAGGCCAGGATCGCGGTATTGCTCAGTTTCATGGGTGAAGCTCCTTTCTTTCTTTTTTTTAATGCCGGTCTTTTTTGGTGATCCGGCTATTTGGTTAGAACTCATTTCAAGCATCGCAAACGTTTGCTGTAGGCCGGATCGGCGAATTACGGCAATACGCTTGCGTGAGGACGGAATCCGCCCTCAGCGTTTCTGGCTAGTCGGTTATTTTTCTATGCTGACACCCGAGAACACGTTGCGACCAAACGGGCTCACCTTGAACCCGTCGATTTTGGCGCTTAACGGCTGGTTGACCGTCGAGTGAGCGACTGGCGTGATCGGCACTTGCTGCTTGAGCAATTGCTGCGCCTGTTGGTAAAGCACGGTGCGCTGGTCACGATCGGTGACGATCTTGGCCTGCTTGATCAGCTTGTCGTAAGCCGGATCACACCACATGGAGTAGTTGTTGCCGCCAATGGCGTCGCAGCTGTAAAGCGTGCCCAGCCAGTTGTCCGGGTCCCCGTTGTCACCGGTCCAGCCGATCAGGCTGATGTCGTGCTCGCCATTCTTGGTGCGCTTTATGTACTCGCCCCATTCGTAGCTGACGATCTTCACTTTGAGGCCGATTTTCGCCCAGTCAGCCTGGAGCATCTCGGCCATCAACTTGGCGTTGGGGTTGTACGGGCGCTGGACCGGCATGGCCCAGAGGGTGATTTCGGTGCCTTCCTTCACGCCGGCAGCCTTGAGCAATTCCTTGGCTTTTTCCGGGTTATAGGCGGCATCTTTGATGCTGGTGTCGTAGGACCATTGGGTCGGCGGCATGGCGTTGACCGCCAACTGCCCGGCGCCCTGGTACACGGCGTTGAGAATGCTTTGTTTGTTCACCGCCATGTCCAGCGCCTGACGCACTTCGAGCTGGTCGAACGGTTTGTGTCGCACGTTATAGGCGATGTAGCCGAGGTTGAAACCAGGCTTCTCGATAAGCTTGAGTTTCGGGTCGTTCTTCAGTGCCGTCACATCGGCCGGGCGCGGATGCAGGGTGATCTGGCATTCGTTGGCCTTGAGCTTCTGCACCCGCACCGACGCGTCTGTGTTGATCGCGAAAATCAGGTTGTCGAGCTTGACCCGGCTCGGGTCCCAGTACTGTTTGTTGCCGGTGTAGCGGATGTTGGAATCTTTCTGGTAGCTCTTGAACACGAACGGCCCGGTGCCGATCGGCTTCTGGTTGATCTCGCTCGGTTTGCCTTCGGCCAGCAATTTGTCGGCGTATTCGGCGGACAGGATGGCGGCGAAGCTCATGGCGATGTTCTGGATGAACGCGGCGTCCACGCTGTTGAGCGTCATGACCACGGTCAGCGGCCCGGTCTTTTCGACCTTGGCGATGTTCTTGTTCAGGCTCATCCCGTTGAAATACGGGAACTCGGTTGGATAAGCCTTACGAAAAGGTTGTTGCGGATCGAGCATGCGATTGAACGTGAACAGCACGTCATCGGCATTGAAGTCGCGGGTCGGCGTGAAGTAGGGCGTGGTGTGGAATTTCACCCCTTCGCGCAGGTGGAAGGTGTACGTGAGGCCGTCTTCGGAAATATCCCAGCGCGTTGCAAGGCCCGGTACGACATTGGTCGCGCCCTTTTCAAATTCTGCCAACCGGTTGTATAGCGGCTCGGCGGCGTCGTTATCGGTCGCAGTGGTGTACTGCGCCGTGTCGAAACCGGCGGGGCTGCCTTCAGAGCAGAAGACCAGGCTGTTGTTGGCGGCCTGGCTGATGGAAGTGGCGGCCAACAGGCCGGTGCCCAGCAATGCGGATAAAACCAAGGTATGGCGCATAACGCTCCCTCTTTTTTTAGTGGTTAACAATGAGCCGCCGTCCCGTCCTGAGACGTGGAGGCTTCATTGATCTCAAACCAATGCACGCAGCAAACCGAAGGCCCACGCATAAACTGGTCAGAACCCGACGGTATTGGCCGTGGGTCTGGCAGTAAATGCGGAAAAGCCTGAAAAACTCGTAGGAAAAGCCGACACGTCCTAAACGTCTGCGGTAGTCCGCAGTGGTTTTGGCTGTCAGAGAATTCCTACATTCCCGGCAGATAAAGCAACGGCGACGTGAAATACGCCGCCGTTGCCAAATCTTATTTGCTGACGCTGACGCCGTAGAAGGAGTTCAAGCCGAATGGGCTGATCTTGAAGTCCTGCACGTTGTCGCGCATGGGTTGGAACACCGTCGAGTGAGCGATAGGTGTCATCGGAACAGCGTCTTTGAGGACGTGTTGCGCCTGTTTGTACAGTTCGGTGCGCTTGCCCTGGTCGGTCGTGCGCTTGGCTTCTTTTACGATGCCGTCGAACTTCTTGTCACACCACTTGGAGAAGTTGTTGCCCTGCAGCGAGTCGCAGCCGAACAGCACGTTGAGCCAGTTGTCCGGGTCACCGTTGTCGCCGCTCCAGCCAATCAGCATCGCGCCGTTTTCGCCGCCTTTGGAGCGCTTGATGTACTCGCCCCACTCGTAGGTCACGATCTTGGCCTTGATACCGATCTTGGCCCAGTCGGACTGCAGCATTTCAGCCATCAGTTTGGCGTTCGGGTTGTACGGACGCTGAACCGGCATGGCCCACAGGTTGATCTCGGTACCTTCCTTGATGCCCGCTTCCTTGAGCAGCTCTTTGGCTTTCTCAGGGTTGTACGGCGCATCCTTGATGGTGGTGTCGTAGGACCATTGGGTTGGCGGCATGGCGTTGACGGCCAGTTGACCAGCACCTTGGTAAACGGAGTCGATGATCTGCTGCTTGTTGACGGCCATGTCCAGTGCCTGACGCACTTTCAGTTGGGCCATCGGGTTCGGCTGATCGCTGCCCTTGATCTTGTCCATCACGTTGTAGGCGATGTAACCCAGGTTGAAACCAGCCTGGTTAGGCACTTTCAAAGTCTTGTCTTCTTGCAGCGCCTTCAGGTCGGCCGGACGTGGGAACAGAGTGATTTGGCACTCGTTCTTTTTCAGCTTCTGAATACGTACCGACGGGTCGGTGGTGATGGCGAAGATCAGGTTGTCGATCTTCACGTCGTCAGGCTTCCAGTAGTCCTTGTTCCCGGTGTAGCGGATGTTGGAGTCTTTCTGGTAGCTCTTGAACACGAACGGACCAGTGCCGACCGGCTTCTGGTTGATGTCGGCGGCTTTGCCTTCCTTGAGCAGCTGGGCAGCGTACTCGGCGGATTGCACGGACGCGAAGCTCATGGCCATGTTCTGGATGAACGCGGCATCAACTTCTTTCAGAGTGAACTTGACGGTTTTGTCATCGACTTTATCGATTTTGGTGATGTTGGTATCCATCCCCATATCGGTGAAGTACGGGAATTCAGTCGGGTACGCTTTGCGGAACGGATCATCCTTGTTAATCATGCGATTAAAGGTGAACAGCACGTCGTCGGCGTTGAACTCACGAGTAGGCTTGAAGTACGGGGTGGTGTGGAACTTGACGCCTTCACGCAGGTGGAAGGTGTACGTCAGGCCATCGGTGGAGATGTCCCAGCTGGTCGCCAAACCTGGAATAACAGCGGTGCCGCCGCGCTCGAATTGAGTCAAGCGGTTGAACATGGTTTCTGCAGAGGCGTCGAAGTCGGTTCCGGTGGTGTACTGACCAGGATCAAAACCGGCCGGGCTCCCTTCGGAGCAAAACACCAGGTTAGTCGCCGCTTGGGCGAAAGGTGCGGCAGCTAATAAGCTGGCGCCGACTAAAAACGGAATGACCGCGTGTTTAAGCATGGTGGCCTCATGATTTGTTGTCATTTTTGGAATTAGAGGACGACCTCGTGAGTCGTGCCTGCGGATACTTATGCAGGGGCCATACCCATTGCAAGATCCAGAACGGCCACAAGTCTTAAACAGTGGCACGAACGTACCTTAATGTCGCATATGTATAAATATTGACGCATTTGACCGTTTGCGCACGTTTTTTACGGTGCAAAAGGCGCCCCACGACAGGGCAACCGGGGCGTATGGCGCACCCGGTTGGCGCGCGGTGTTACTTATTTATACCCACGCCATAGAAGGGCGTGAGGCCAAACGGGCTGATCTTGAAGTCGGTCACTTCCTTGCGCAGTGGCTGGAACACCGTTGAGTTGGCGATCGGTGTGATAGGCACTTGCTCCTTGAGGATTTTCTGCGCCTGCTGGTACAACTTGACCCGCTCGTCACGGTTGGTCGACACCTTGGCCTGCTGGACCAGTTTGTCGTACGCCGGGTCGCACCACTTAGCGTAGTTGCTCCCTTTCACGGCTGCACAGCTGTACAGCACGCCGAGCCAGTTATCCGGGTCACCGTTGTCGCCGGTCCAGCCGTAGATCATCGCGTCGTGTTCGCCGTTCTTGGCGCGCTTGATGTACTCGCCCCACTCATAGCTGACGATGTTGGCCTTGATCCCGACCTTCTCCCAATCCTGCTGGATCATCTGTGCCGACATCCGCGCATTCGGGTTGGAGGCACGTTGCACGGTCATGGCCCACAAATTAATGGTGGTACCCGGCGCAACCCCTGCTTCCTTCAGTAGCGCCTTGGCTTTGGTCGGGTCGTGGGGCGCGTCCTTGATGTTCGGATCAAACGACCATTGCGCCGGTGGCAGGGCGTTCTGCGCGAGTTGGCCGGCGCTCTGGTAGACGGCTTTGATGATCGCCGGTTTGTCGATGGCCATGTCCAGGGCCTGGCGGACCTTGAGCTGATCCAGCGGCGGGTGGGTCACGTTGTAAGCCAGGAAGCCGAGGTTGAAACCGGCCTGCTTGAGCACCGTCAGGTTCGGGTCTTTCTCCATGACTTCGATGTCCGCCGGGCGCGGGTAGCCGCTGACCTGGCATTCGCCGGCCTTGAGCTTCTGCAAGCGCACGGCAGCATCCGGGGTGATCGAGAACACCAGGTTGTCGATTTTCACGTCCTCGGGTTTCCAGTAAGCCTTGTTGCCGGTGTAGCGGATCTGCGAGTCCTTCTGATAACGCTTGAACACGAACGGCCCGGTGCCGACCGGCTTCTGGTTGATGTCCGCGGCTTTGCCTTCCTTTAATAGCTGCGCGCCGTACTCGGCGGATTGCACCGAAGCGAAGCTCATGGCCAGGTTCTGGATGAAGGCGGCATCGACGTTGTTCAGGCTGAAGCGCACGGTGTGGTCGTCGATCTTGTCGACGCTTTTGATGGTTTTGTTCAGGTCCATGTCGGTGAAGTACGGCGACTCGGCGGGGTAGGCCTTGCGGAACGCGTTCTCAGGGTCGAGCAGGCGCTGGAAGGTGAACAGCACGTCGTCGGCGTTGAAGTCTCGGGTCGGGGTGAAATAGTCGGTGGTGTGGAATTTCACGCCGTCACGTAAATGGAAGGTGTAGCTCAGGCCGTCCTGGCTTACGTCCCAGCTTGTCGCCAGGCCGGGTTCGACTTCGGTGCCGCCGCGTTTGAATTGGGTGAGGCGGTTGAAGACGGTTTCGGCCGAGGCGTCGAAGTCGGTGCCGCTGGTGTATTGGCTGGGGTCGAAGCCGGCGGGGCTGGCTTCGGAGCAGTAGACCAATGTTGTGGCGGCTTGGGCGAAGGGGGCTGCGGTGGCGAGGGCGATTGCGAGCAGGAGATGTTTGACGGTGGTTCTTTCCATGGAGTCCCCGGGGGATTGGGTAGCGGTATACGCTGAGAGTAGCGTTGTTGAGCGGTTGGGCGGAAATATCGTTTTTTCAGGGGGACCCCTGTTTCTGGGCATAGCAGGCGTGGGTAGTGGCGGCCTTTGGGCCGACCATGTTGTTGGTGGTTTGGGTGTATATCCGTTTTTGCGGTTAGGGCTGCTGGCGGTTTCGCCCTTACGGCGAGTCCCTTTTGGCAAACGCCCCAAAAGGAACCAAAAGGTCTCGCCCCGGCGTCCGGCCCCTCGCTTAGGCTCGGCGTTCCTTCGTTCCGGTGTTCATCTGGGGGCATCGCCTACGGTCGGCTTCGCTTCGACCTCCTCTCGATGTGTGCGGCTTCGCCGCACGGCGCTACGCGCCTTCCCCCCAGATGAACACCTCCACTCAGCCTCCCGAAGGGGCGGGTAGAGCGAGATCAACGGCAGGCGAGCTAACGCTCGGCCTTGAGTGGTTAGGAGCGGGGCGGTGTATGCCGCTCTGCTTTTGTTTCTGTAGGAGCAAGGCTTGCCCGCGAAGGCGTCCTGACAGACGACCAATCCATCCCGACTGCCCTCGATCAAATTGTAGGAGCAAGGCTTGCCCGCGAAGGCGTCCTGACAGACGACCCATTTCTCCCGAATGTACCCGGTCAAACTGTAGGAGCAAGGCTTGCCCGCGAAGGCGCCCCAACAGCTGACCCATTTCTCCCGGCTGTACTCGGTCAAAACTGTGGGAGCTGGCTTGCCTGCGAAGGCGTCCTGACAGACGACCCATTTCTCCCGAATGTACCCGGTCAAACTGTAGGAGCAAGGCTTGCCCGCGAAGGCGCCCCAACAGCCGACCCATTTCTCCCGGCTGTACTCGGTCAAAACTGTGGGAGCTGGCTTGCCTGCGAAGGCGTCCTGACAGACGACCCATTTCTCCCGAATGTACCCGGTCAAACTGTAAGAGCAAGGCTTGCCCGCGAAGGCGTCCTGACAGACGACCAATCCCTCCCGAATGCCCTCGATCCAACTGTGGGAGCGAGCCTGCTCGCGAAAGCGGCAGATCATTCACCACAAAAACTGATGGGCAATAAAAAACGGCGATCACTACTGTGATCGCCGTTCTTATGTTCGGGTTTATCGATTCAAGGTGTCATCAATACTTCAATCGATCCATCCGCTGTCATGCTGACCTGGCTGGTGCCGGCCTCAACTTCTGGTGTGACCGGTGCCGAGTCCATGCCCGCGGCTTTCATCATCATTGGCGCGCGCATGTAGGGTTGCGGGTAGCCGTTGCTGTTCAGGTTCAGGTTGACGATTTTGTAGCCTTTGCCACCCAGCGCGTCGGTAGCCAGTTGCGCGCGGGCCTTGAAGGCGGTGACGGCGTCTTTGAGCAGCGCGTCTTCGCTGGCTTTGCGGGTTGGGGTGGCGATGGCGAAGTCCATGCCGCCCATTTTCAGGTCGGTGAGCAGTTCGCCGGTCAGTTTCGACAGGGCGGCGAAGTCGGAGCTTTCCAGGCGCAGTTCGGCGCGTTCACGCCAGCCGGTGATTTTCTGGCCCTTGGTGTCGTAGATCGGGTAGCTGTTGCGGCTGCCCTGGCGCAGGGTGATGTCTTTGACTTGTTTGGCCTGGGCCAGGGCCTTGTTCATGGTGGTGCTGACGTCGGCGGCGAGTTTGGCCGGGTCGGTGTTTTGCTCTTCTGTATAGAGGGTCACGATCATCAGGTCGCGGGCCACTTCCTGACTGACTTCGGCGCGCAGGGCAATCTGGTTGTAGTGAAGTTCGTCGGCGGCCAGGGCCGGGAGGCTGGCGATGGTGCCAACGCTAAGGGCTAGGAGGGCGGCGCTGCGGCGAAGTGTGTGCATGGAAAGCTCCTTGAAGGGGCGCAGGGGTTAAGGTCCGAGCCTGCGTGAAACCATCAGACTCTAGCTTTTATGATCCGGTTCGCACAGTTACAACTTCTATACAGATGAACGCGATCCTGTGTAGCAGCTGCCGAACCTGCGTTCGCGTGTAGCAGCTGTCGAGGCACGAGGCTGCGTTCGGCTGCGAAGCAGTCGTGAAATCAGGCAACGCGGTGTTTCAGTAAAACCGCAAGCTCAGGTTTTACGACTGCTACGCAGCCGAACGCAGCCTCGTGCCTCGACAGCTGCTACACGCGAACGCAGCCTCGTGCCTCGGCAGCTGCTACAAAGGTATGAAGTTGGCCACTGCCATGTGGCCGTTTGCCGCACTTTTGCCTGTCAGCCCCCGTGCTTGGTTATACTCCGTGCGATCCGCCTGGAGCGCTCATCAGGAGAGCTCATGCTCGCCGCCGTTCAAATCACTTCCGCGACTCGCCAGAATCTCTGGCGGCTGACGTTCATCCGCACTTTAGTGCTGGCCGCCCAGGCCGGTTCCGTGGGCCTGGCCTACTGGTTCGATTTGCTGCCATTGCCCTGGTTTCAACTGGCGATGACCCTCGGCTGTTCGATGCTGCTGTGCGCCTTCACGGCCATTCGCCTGCGCACCTCGTGGCCGGTTACCGAACTCGAATACGCCGTACAACTGGCGTGTGACCTGTTTATCCACAGTGCCTTGCTGTATTTCTCAGGCGGTTCCACCAACCCGTTCGTCTCTTATTACCTGGTGCCGTTGACCATCGCTGCCGTGACCTTGCCTTGGCGCTTTTCGCTGATCTTGTCCGGCATCGCCCTGGCCATGTACACCCTGCTGCTGGCGCGGTTCTACCCGCTGCAAACCTTCCCGATCGCTCGGGAAAACCTGCAGGTGTACGGGATGTGGCTGAGTTTCGCCCTCGCAGCGGCTGTCATCACCTTTTTCGCCGCGCGCATGGCCGAAGAGTTGCGCCGTCAGGAAGAGTTGCGCGCCATTCGCCGTGAAGAAGGCCTGCGCGATCAGCAGTTGTTGGCCGTTGCGACGCAAGCCGCCGGTGCTGCTCATGAATTGGGTACGCCACTGGCGACCATGAGCGTGTTGCTCAAAGAGATGCAGCAGGATCATCCCGACCCGATGTTGCAGGACGATCTGAAGGTGCTGCAGGATCAGGTCAAACTTTGCAAAGAGACTCTGCAACAACTGGTGCGCGCCGCCGAGGCCAATCGCCGCTTGGCCGTGGAAATGCAGGACGTCACCGACTGGCTCGACGAAGCCCTGAACCGCTGGCACCTGATGCGCCCGGAGGCCAGCTACCGCTTCCAGCGCCTCGGCCAGGGCACGGTGCCGCGCATGGCGCCGCCGCCAGACTTGACCCAGGCATTGCTGAATTTGCTCAACAACGCCGCCGACGCCTGCCCCGAAGGGTTGCAAGTGACCCTGGACTGGAATGCCGAAGATCTGACCATCAGCATTCGCGACCACGGCGCCGGTGTGCCGTTGGCTATCGCCGAGCAGATCGGCAAACCGTTTTTTACCACCAAGGGCAAAGGTTTCGGCCTGGGCCTGTTTTTGAGCAAGGCCAGCGTGACACGCGCCGGCGGCTCAGTGAAACTCTACAGTCATGAGGAAGGCGGCACGCTCACCGAGCTGCGCCTGCCCCGTGTCGCCCGAGGAGACGAACATGAGTGACGAGATCCAAGTAGAAGGCGAAGAACTGCCGCATTTGTTGCTGGTCGATGACGACGCCACTTTCACCCGCGTGATGGCCCGCGCCATGGCCCGCCGGGGTTTTCGTGTCAGCACCGCCGGTTCCGCCGAAGAAGGCCTGACCATTGCCCAGGCCGACCTGCCGGACTACGCCGCGCTCGACCTGAAAATGGACGGCGATTCGGGTCTGGTGCTGCTGCCCAAGTTGCTCGAACTCGACCCGGAAATGCGCGTGGTAATCCTCACCGGTTATTCGAGCATCGCCACCGCCGTCGAGGCGATCAAGCGCGGCGCCTGCAACTATCTATGCAAGCCGGCCGATGCCGATGACGTGCTGGCGGCGCTGCTGTCCGAGCACGCCGACCTCGACACCCTGGTGCCGGAAAACCCGATGTCGGTGGACCGCCTGCAGTGGGAGCACATCCAGCGGGTGTTGACCGAGCACGAAGGCAACATCTCCGCCACGGCCCGCGCCCTGGGCATGCACCGCCGCACGCTGCAGCGCAAACTGCAGAAGCGTCCCGTTCGTCGCTGAACCTGCGCTGAATGAATGCAGGCCGCTCCTCGCGGGGAACCGAACCGATCATCTATGATCGGTTCGTGTGTGTTCTTTTCTCTATCGAGCCTTATCCATGAATCAGAACGCTGAATATTCCGCGGTCAATGATGCGGTGCGCGGGCAGTTTTTCCGCAAAGTCTGGGCGATGATCACGCCGTATTGGTCCAGCGAAGAGAAGGTCAAGGCCTGGACGCTGTTGATCGCGGTGATTGCGTTGTCGCTGCTCAGCGTGGGGATCTCGGTGTGGTTCAACACCTGGTACAAGGATTTTTACAACGCCCTGCAAAAGAAAGATGAAGCGGCCTTCTGGCGGCTGATCCTGTATTTCTGCGCGATTGCGGCGGTGGCGATTGTCGGCGCGGTATACCGGCTCTACCTGACGCAGATGCTGACCATCCGCTGGCGGGCCTGGCTCACCGAAAAGCACTTCGCCCGCTGGCTCGGCAACAAGAATTACTACCAGCTGGAGCAGGGCGGTTACACCGATAACCCGGACCAGCGGATTTCCGAAGACCTCAACAACTTCACCTCCAATACCCTGGAACTGGGCATCGGTTTACTGCGCAACATTGTCAGCCTGGTGTCGTTCTCGATCATTCTGTGGGGCGTGTCGGGCAGTATTGAAGTGCTCGGTTTCACCATCCCCGGCTATATGTTCTGGTGCGTGCTGGTCTACGCAGTGGTTGGTAGCTGGCTGACCCATTTGATCGGTCGTCGTTTGATCGGCCTCAACAACCAACAACAACGCTTCGAAGCCGACCTGCGTTTCTCCATGGTCCGGGTTCGCGAAAATGCTGAAAGCATCGCCCTGTACAACGGCGAGCCGAATGAAAATCGGCGCTTGAGCAGCCGCTTCGGCCTGGTCTGGCACAATTTCTGGGACATCATGAAGGTGTCCAAACGCCTGACTTTCTTTACCGCCGGTTACAGCCAGGCCGCCATTATCTTTCCGTTCATGGTCGCCGCACCCCGCTATTTCGCGGGCAAGATCGAACTCGGCGAACTGATGCAAATCAGTTCAGCGTTCGGCAACGTGCAGGAAAGTTTCAGCTGGTTTATCAGTGCCTACCAGAACCTCGCGGCGTGGCGTGCCACCTGTGATCGTCTGCTGAGTTTCCATCAGGCCATGCGCGATAACGAAGAGCGTGCGCCAGCCATCGACGTGCAGAACCAGGGCTCTGAGCTGAAAATCCACAACCTCGGTCTGGACCTTGCCGACGGTCGTCACTTGCTGACTAACGCCGACATGACCGTGGAAGAGGGTGACCGCGTCATGCTCAGCGGTCGTTCCGGCAGCGGTAAATCGACGTTGCTGCGGGCGATGGGGCATTTGTGGCCAGCGGGTCACGGCAACATTCGACTGCCGGCGGCGCGTTATCTGTTCTTGCCGCAGAAGCCGTACCTGCCGATTGGCACCTTGCGTGAAGCGCTAAGTTATCCACAGCCCGGCGACACCTATCCGCCTGAGCGTTACGTGGAAGTGCTGGAAACCTGCCGCTTGCCACACCTGGTGGCGCGTCTGGATGAGGCCAATCACTGGCAGCGCATGTTGTCGCCGGGTGAGCAGCAACGCTTGGCCTTCGCTCGTGCGCTGTTATATGCACCGCAATGGCTGTACATGGACGAAGCCACGTCGGCGATGGATGAAGAGGACGAGGCGTCGCTGTATCAGGCGTTGATCGATGAATTGCCGGGGCTGAGCATTGTCAGCGTCGGGCATCGCAGCAGCCTGAAGCGTTTCCACCCACGGCATATCCGTATCGACAACGGGCATCTGGTGGATCAGGCCGTAACCGCCTGAACACCATAAATCCCCCTGTGGGAGCGGCTTTTGTGGCGAGGGGGCTTGCCCCCGTTGGACTGCGCAGCAGTCCCAGTTTTTGGGGCCGCTTCGCGACCCAACGGGGGCAAGCCCCCTCGCCACAGGCCACCTCACACAGATGAATGGTGTTCAAGCCCGACGGTGATCGTACAACCCGCTTGCGCTATGATGCGCTTTCAGCCGAATTTTTCGAGACAGACGTTCACCATGGAAAACCCGATCGACGCACCTCGCCTCCCTCGCAAGCGCCGCAGTCTCGCTCAGGAACTGGTGACGGTGCTGTCCGAGCAGATCCGCGACGGTCAGCTCAAGCGTGGCGACAAGTTGCCCACCGAGTCGGCGATAATGGACGCCCATGGCGTCAGCCGTACGGTGGTGCGCGAAGCGATTTCCCGTTTGCAGGCCGCCGGGCAGGTTGAAACCCGTCACGGCATCGGCACCTTCGTGCTCGACACGCCGAGCCCGAGCGGTTTCCGTATCGACCCGGCCACCGTCGTCACCCTGCGTGATGTGCTGGCGATTCTTGAGTTGCGCATCAGCCTGGAAGTGGAATCCGCCGGCCTCGCCGCCCAGCGCCGCAGCGCCGAGCAACTGGGCCTGATGCGTGCGGCACTGGACGCCCTCAACGAAAGCGCGTCCCACGCCAGCGATGCCGTGGCCTCGGACTTCCAGTTCCACCTGCAAATCGCCCTGGCCACCGGCAACCGCTACTTCACCGACATCATGACCCACCTGGGCACCAGCATCATTCCGCGCACGCGGTTAAACTCGGCGCGCCTGGCCCATGACGACCAGCAGCACTACATGAATCGCCTGAGCCGTGAACACGAAGAAATCTACGACGCGATTGCGCGGCAGGATTCCGATGCGGCGCGTGCGGCGATGCGGTTGCATTTGACGAATAGCCGCGAGCGGCTGCGCCATGCGCATGAAGAGGCTGAGGCGCAGCGGGGATAGATTCTTTCCGCTGGCTGATTGGTTGTCTGACAGACCGCTTTCGCGAGCAAGCCCGCTCCCACAGGGGGTCTTCGGTGGACACACAATGTGTGAACACCATCGATCAAATGTGGGAGCGGGCTTGCTCGCGAAGAGGCCGGCAGCCTTAATGCAGTACCCTCAGCCAGTCTTCAAAATCGACCGATCCACCCGCACCGCCAACTCAGCAGCCCCAGCCTTGGCCTCAAAAGCCACCAACCCCTGAGCATCCACAACCCCTCGCGCAATCGGCTCACCCTTGGACAACAACTCCAACGGTGCACCCTTCAGTGATTGCCCCGAAGCCAATTCCAGTTTCAATTTAATCGTCATCTTCAGATCTCCTTATCAGGCCACGTTGCCAGTCGGGTGGTAGTCCTTGAGCAGCAAGTAAGTGCTCCAGCCCCACCAGTCATCCACGGTGGCGGTGTCGTTGAGGTTGTTCACATCCTTGCGCCGCAGCACTTTGCTGCCCTCGATGCGGAACAGTGGCGAGAAGTTGCTCGCCAGGTTCAGCGCCGCTTGCAGGTCGGGCAACTGTTTCAGTGCCGCAAAGCTGCTGGGCACCGGCACCGTGCCGCTGAGGTAAGCCGCGAACACTTCATCCGCCGACAACTGAACCGCTGCGTTGACGTGCAAGCGATTGGCGCTGTCGATGGCGTCGAAGTAGCGCTTGTCCCCATAGGCGTGCCATTGCTCGCCGTTGGCATTACGCACGTTGAGGCCGAACTTGCTGTCTTCGTCGTGCATGAAGCGGGTGATCAGCGAACCCAGATCACTTGGCGTTACTGCCGCTGCCAAGGCTTTGCGCGGCACTCGCAGGTGGCCGGCGGAGAACAGGTCGGTGAGGAAGTGATCGGCAAACGCATTCATCGCGTAGGCGACTTCCAGCTGTTTTTCGTCACGACTGGCGTGGGCCGCCGCTGCGTGTTGCAGCGCCGCGATATGACCAGCGATGTAAGCCTGTTGCGCCCATTCGCCAAAGTGGTCGGCGTTGTTCGCCGCCAGTTTCAGATAACGCCCCAACGGGAACAGGGCCGAAACGAAACTGCCGCCGCCGGTGATCTTGTTCCACTCTTCCGACAACGTATCACCGAGGGCGTCATAGGCTTCGTGGGGGTGTTTGCCGTCCTTGATTGCCTGTTTAACCGCATCGATCTCTTTTTGTATCACCGCGAGGATTTTCACTGCCTCGACTTTTGATGCGGACAACACGGCCAGCGTGTCGAAGGCAGCAATAAACCGGTTCAGGCGATCCGCCGGCGTGGCGCCGTCGCTCACTGGCCGATCGGGAATGCCATAGAAATCACCGCCCAATGCCAGCACCTGGCCGTAAGTTGGCGCGAGCCCATTGGGCAGATGCAGTTGCACGTCATGGGCGAGGATTGGCGCGGCGTTTTCGACGAAGCGCAGCAAGGTTTGGTCGCCAATAGCGGTGTGTTCGCCACCCTCGAACTTCAGCACCGGTTTGCCTTTCAGGGCGTTGCCGGGAAGTGGGGTAGGTTGATGACTGCGATGCTCGGCAATGTGCAGCACCAGATGATCGTCTCCGGCAATGGCGATGCCGTGTTCAGAAAAAAGATCATCGAAACGGGCAATCACCTGTTTCGGTTTTTCCTGGGTTTGAGTGTGTAGACCTGACATTTCTAGCTCCTTGATATGTCGTAGGTAGGTTCTTAATATGCTGTATGTATATACAGTAGAAACGAGCCTAGTCGAGAATCTTCCTACGTCAAGAAATCACCTGTTGTGACTCAAATTTTGCTGTCGGCGATGAAATGCAGTTGACGGTTGTATTTTAAGTTGTACGATGACTTACAACTTCGGCCAAGGCTGAACGGTTTTCTCACACACAAACGTCGCAACCCAGGGTGTTCGAATAATGAATCCACAAGAACTGAAGTCCATCCTCTCTTCCGGTCTGCTGTCTTTCCCGGTCACCGACTTCAATGCTCAGGGCGATTTCCATCGCGCTGGCTATATCAAACGTCTCGAATGGCTGGCCCCATACGGCGCCACGGCGCTGTTCGCCGCAGGCGGCACCGGTGAGTTCTTCTCTCTGGCGGCCAGCGAATATTCGGAAATCATCAAGACTGCGGTCGACACCTGCGAAACCAGCGTGCCGATCCTGGCAGGTGTTGGCGGTTCGACCCGTCAAGCCATCGAATACGCTCAAGAAGCCGAGCGCCTCGGCGCCAAAGGCCTGTTGCTGCTGCCGCACTACCTGACCGAAGCCAGCCAGGACGGCGTTGCCGCCCACGTTGAAGCCGTGTGCAAATCGGTGAAAATCGGCGTGGTGGTCTACAACCGCAACGTGTGCCGCCTGACCGCGCCATTGCTGGAACGCCTGGCCGAGCGCTGCCCGAACCTGATCGGTTACAAGGATGGCCTGGGCGATATCGAATTGATGGTGTCGATCCGTCGTCGCCTCGGCGATCGCTTCAGCTACCTGGGTGGTTTGCCGACCGCTGAAGTCTACGCCGCTGCTTATAAGGCACTGGGCGTACCGGTTTACTCCTCGGCGGTGTTCAACTTCATCCCGAAAACCGCGATGGATTTCTACCACGCCATCGCCCGCGAAGATCACGCCACCGTCGGCAAGATCATCGACGACTTCTTCCTGCCATACCTGGACATCCGTAACCGCAAGGCCGGTTACGCAGTGAGCATCGTCAAGGCCGGGGCAAAAATTGCCGGCTACGACGCAGGTCCTGTGCGTGCACCGCTGACCGATCTGACCGGCGCAGAGTACGAAATGCTCGCCGCGCTGATCGACAAGCAAGGTGCTCAGTAACACAACCGATTAAACAAGGCCGCTGAGTGATCAGCGGCCTTTTGCGTAGGAGAAATTCCGTGGCAGATGCAAAGCGCTTTGATAACTACATCAACGGTGAATGGGTTGCGGGCGGTGAATACTGCGCCAACATCAACCCGTCCGAACTGACCGATACCATCGGTGAATACGCCAAGGCAGATCTTGCCCAAGTCCACGCCGCTATCGACGCCGCCCGCGCCGCGTTCCCGGCCTGGTCCACGTCGGGCATTCAGGCTCGCCACGATTCGCTGGATAAAGTCGGCACTGAAATTCTCGCCCGTCGCGAAGAGCTCGGCACTTTGCTGGCTCGGGAAGAGGGCAAGACCCTGCCTGAAGCCATCGGCGAAGTGACCCGCGCTGGCAACATCTTCAAGTTCTTCGCCGGTGAAACCCTGCGTCTGTCCGGCGACTACCTGCCGTCGGTGCGTCCGGGTGTCAACGTCGAAGTCACTCGCGAAGCACTGGGCGTGGTTGGCTTGATCACCCCGTGGAACTTCCCGATTGCGATTCCTGCGTGGAAAATCGCCCCGGCTCTGGCCTACGGCAACTGCGTCGTGCTGAAACCTGCCGATCTGGTACCGGGCTGCGCTTGGGCACTGGCCGAAATCATCTCCCGCGCAGGCTTCCCGGCCGGCGTGTTCAACCTGGTGATGGGCAGCGGTCGTGTGGTTGGCGATGCGCTGGTGCAGAGCCCGAAAGTCGACGGCATCAGCTTCACCGGTTCCGTCGGTGTGGGTCGTCAGATCGCCGTCAGCTGCGTGTCGCGCCAAGCCAAAGTCCAGCTGGAAATGGGCGGCAAGAACCCGCAGATCATTCTCGACGATGCCGACCTGAAACAAGCGGTCGAGCTGTCGGTACAGAGCGCGTTCTACTCCACCGGTCAGCGTTGCACCGCCTCCAGCCGCTTCATCGTTACCGCCGGGATTCACGATAAATTCGTCGAAGCCGTGGCCGAGCGCATGAAGTCGATCAAGGTCGGTCACGCGCTGAAAACCGGTACTGACATTGGTCCGGTCGTCTCGCAAGCTCAGCTGGAACAGGACCTGAAGTACATCGATATCGGCCAGTCCGAAGGTGCACGTCTGGTCAGCGGCGGTGGCTTGGTCACCTGCGACACCGAAGGCTACTACCTCGCCCCGACGCTGTTTGCCGACAGCGAAGCCGCGATGCGCATCAGCCGTGAAGAAATCTTCGGCCCGGTGGCCAACGTGGTTCGCGTGGCGGATTACGAAGCGGCACTGGCCATGGCCAACGACACCGAATTCGGTCTGTCGGCGGGTATCGCCACCACGTCGCTGAAGTACGCCAACCACTTCAAACGCCACTCCCAGGCCGGGATGGTGATGGTCAACCTGCCGACAGCCGGCGTGGATTACCACGTTCCGTTCGGTGGGCGTAAGGGCTCATCCTATGGTTCCCGCGAGCAAGGTCGCTACGCGCAAGAGTTCTACACGGTCGTGAAAACCAGCTACATCGGCTCCTGATACATCGCGGTATCCCCGGATACCGCAACCCTGCTGGCCTATAGGACCGTAGGAGCTGTCGAGTGAAACGAGGCTGCGATCTTTTGATCTTGTTTTTAAAGATCAAGATCAAAAGATCGCAGCCTCGTTTCACTCGACAGCTCCTACAGTCCGGCAGGGAACACACCAAGATTCACCCGCGCATAAAAATAATCAGTGGGAGTACATCTACATGCAAGCGACCAAGCCGACCCACGTCCGCTATTTGATTTTGCTCATGCTTTTCCTGGTGACCACGATCAACTACGCCGACCGGGCCACTATCGCCATCGCGGGCTCCAGCCTGCAAAAAGACCTCGGCATCGACGCGGTCACCCTTGGCTACATCTTCTCTGCATTCGGTTGGGCCTACGTGGCCGGGCAAATTCCCGGTGGCTGGCTCCTCGACCGTTTTGGCTCGAAAAAAGTCTACGCACTGAGCATCTTCACCTGGTCGCTGTTCACCGTGCTCCAGGGCTATGTCGGTGAATTCGGCATGTCCACGGCCATCGTTGCGCTGTTCATGCTGCGCTTCCTGGTGGGTCTGGCCGAAGCGCCATCCTTCCCCGGCAACGCACGTATCGTGGCAGCCTGGTTCCCGACCGCTGAACGCGGCACCGCCTCGGCGATTTTCAACTCGGCGCAATACTTTGCCACCGTGTTGTTCGCACCGCTGATGGGCTGGATCGTCTACAGCTTCGGCTGGCAGCACGTGTTCATCGTGATGGGTGCCATCGGCATCGTGTTCTCGCTGATCTGGCTGAAAGTTATCCACAGCCCGCGCCAGCACCCGATGATCAACGAAGCCGAGTTCAAGCACATCGCTGATAACGGCGGTATGGTCGATATGGACCAGGACAAAGGCAAAGGCAAAAAGGTCGACGGTCCGAAGTGGGACTACATCCGCCAGTTGCTGACCAACCGCATGATGCTCGGCGTGTACCTGGGCCAATACTGCATCAACGGCATCACCTACTTCTTCCTGACCTGGTTCCCGGTGTACCTGGTGCAAGAACGCGGCATGACCATTCTCAAGGCCGGTTTCATTGCCTCGTTGCCGGCGATTTGCGGCTTTATCGGTGGTGTGCTCGGCGGAGTGATTTCCGATTACCTGCTGCGCAAGGGCCATTCCCTGACCTTCGCCCGCAAGGCGCCGATCATCGCCGGCCTGCTGGTCTCCAGCAGCATCGTCGCGTGCAACTACGTGGACATCGAATGGATGGTCGTCGGCTTCATGGCCCTGGCATTCTTCGGTAAAGGCGTTGGTGCACTGGGCTGGGCGGTCGTTTCCGACACCTCGCCAAAACAGATTGCCGGTTTGAGTGGCGGCCTGTTCAACATGTTCGGCAACATCGCTTCGATCACTACCCCGATCGTGATCGGCTACATCATCAGCTCCACCGGTTCGTTCAAATGGGCGCTGGTGTTTGTCGGTTGCAACGCACTGGTCGCAGTGTTCAGCTACCTGGTGATCGTTGGCCCGATCAAACGCGTGGTGTTGAAAGAGCCACCCGTCAATGGTCCTGAAGTGACCAACAAATTGTCTCAAGCGCATTCCTGAGGAGCGGCGTCATGCAGTTGATTGAACATTCCGACTCGCCGCGCTACATCCGCCTGCACGAGCGGGACAATGTGGTGATCGTGGTCAACGACCAGGGCGTGCCGGCCGGCACCGAATTTCCCGATGGCCTGGTGACGGTGGATTTTGTGCCGCAGAGCCATAAGGTCACCCTCGAGGACATTCCCGAGGGCGGTCAGGTGATTCGTTACGGCCAGACCATCGGCTACGCCTTGCAGCCGATTCCGCGCGGCAGTTGGGTCAAGGAAGATCAACTGCGCATGCCCACCGCGCCACCGCTGGACAGCCTGCCGCTGTCCACCGATGTGCCGGCGAGCCAGGCACCGCTGGAAGGCTTTACCTTCGAGGGTTATCGCAACGCCGACGGCACCGTCGGCACGCGCAACATCCTGGGGATTACCACGACCGTGCAGTGCGTCACCGGCGTGCTCGATCATGCGGTCAAGCGCATCAAGGACGAGTTGCTGCCGCTGTACCCGAACGTCGATGACGTGGTGGCGCTGACCCACAGTTACGGCTGTGGCGTGGCGATCACGGCCACCGACGCCTACATCCCGATCCGCACCGTGCGTAACCTGGCGCGCAACCCGAACCTGGGTGGCGAAGCCTTGGTGATCAGCCTCGGTTGCGAGAAGTTGCAGGCCGGGCAGGTGATGCACGACAACGACAGCTCGGTGGATCTGAGCGAGCCGTGGTTGTATCGCTTGCAGGATTCGAGTCACGGTTTTACCGAAATGATCGAGCAGATCATGGCGCTGGCCGAAACCCGTCTGAAGAAGCTCGATCAACGTCGCCGGGAAACCGTGCCGGCGTCCGAGTTGATCCTGGGCATGCAGTGCGGCGGCAGCGATGCGTTTTCCGGCATCACCGCCAACCCGGCGCTGGGTTATGCCTCGGACTTGTTGTTGCGAGCGGGTGCGACGGTGATGTTTTCCGAAGTCACCGAAGTACGCGATGCGATTTACTTGCTGACGTCCCGTGCCGAAACCAAGGAAGTCGCCGAGGAACTGGTGCGGGAAATGGACTGGTACGACCGTTACCTGGCCAAGGGCGAAGCGGACCGCAGCGCCAACACCACGCCGGGGAACAAGAAGGGTGGGTTGTCGAACATTGTCGAGAAGTCCCTGGGCTCGATCGTCAAATCCGGCAGCAGCGCGATCAATGGCGTGCTCGGCCCTGGCGAACGCTTCAAGCGCAAAGGCCTGATCTTCTGCGCGACCCCGGCCAGTGATTTTGTCTGCGGGACGTTGCAACTGGCGGCGGGGATGAACCTGCACGTGTTCACCACCGGGCGCGGTACGCCGTATGGTCTGGCGATGGCGCCGGTGGTGAAGGTGTCGACCCGAACCGAACTGGCGCAGCGCTGGCCGGACCTGATCGACATCGATGCCGGGCGGATTGCAACTGGCCGGGCTTCAATTGAGGATCTGGGCTGGGAGTTGTTTCACTACTACCTGGACGTGGCCAGCGGCAAGAAACAAACGTGGGCCGAGCAGCACAAACTGCATAACGACATCACGTTGTTTAACCCGGCGCCGATCACGTAAGACTGCGTTATCGTTCTTCGCGAGCAAGCCCGCTCCCACATTTGAAATGCATTCCCCTGTGGGAGCGGGCTTGCTCGCGAAGGCGGCCGACCAGACGCCGAAGTCCTCGGTGGCTTATCATTAGCCCACTAACGACACCCACCCAAGGTTCTCCCCGGCATGCTGGCAATCTTCCTCGAAACCCTGAACATCACCGCGCCGGTGTTTGCCATGCTGTTTCTGGGTGTGCTGCTCAAGCGCATCGACTGGATCAACGACAACTTCATCCATACCGCGTCGGCCCTGGTGTTTAACGTCACCATGCCGGCGTTGCTGTTTCTGGGCATCCTGCATGCCGACCTGCACGCCGCGTTGCAACCGGCGCTGCTGATCTATTTCTCGTTGGCCACGCTGGTGAGTTTTGCCGGCGCCTGGGGTTGGGCGATCTGGAAGTGTCCGCGCGAAGATCGCGGCATCTACACCCAGGGCGCGTTTCGCGGCAACAACGGCGTGATCGGCCTCGCGCTGGCGGCGAGCATGTACGGCGACTACGGGATTTCCCTCGGGGCGATTCTCGCAGCGCTAGTGATCCTGTTCTACAACACCCTCTCGACCATCGTACTGGCGGTGTACAGCCCGGTGATCAAGTCCGATCCGTGGAGCATCTGCAAAAGCGTGTTCAGCAACCCGTTGATCATCAGCGTGTTTGCGGCGGCGCCGTTTGCCTATTTCAAAATCGGTTTGCCGGGGTGGCTGGAAACCTCCGGCCAGTACCTGGCGCAAACCACCTTGCCATTGGCGCTGATCTGCATCGGCGGCACTTTGTCGCTCGCGGCGTTGCGCAAAAGCGGCAGCATGGCGCTGAGCTCCAGCCTGGTGAAGATGATCGGCCTGCCGGTATTCGCGACTGTTGGCGCGTGGTTGTGGGGTTTTCGCGGGGCGGAGTTGGGGATTCTGTTTCTGTACTTCGGCAGCCCGACGGCGGCGGCGAGTTTTGTCATGGCGCGCCAGGCTAACGGCAACCATGAACTGGCGGCGGCGATCATTGTGATCACCACGTTGATGGCGGCGGTGACCACCAATATCGGGATCTTTGTGTTGCAGTGGGGTGGGTGGATCTAGCTTCAGGTTTTTTGGTGTTCTTGAGGGCCCCTTCGCGAGCAAGCCCGCTCCCACAGTGGATCTCCAGTGGACACAAAATTTGTGTTCGGTTCGATCTACTGTGGGAGCGGGCTTGCTCGCGAAGACGGCGGAACAGTCACCACAAATACCTGCGATTTACTCCGGCTTCTGGTAACTATCTATCACTTCCTGCGCCGCGCGAAACGCATCAATCGCCGCTGGCACGCCGGCATACACCGCGCAATGCAGCAGCGCCTCGCGGATCTCTTCCACGGTGCAGCCGTTGTTCAACGCGCCGCGCACATGACCTTTCAACTCTTGCGGGCACTTCAGCGCGGTCAGCGCGGCGAGGGTGATCAGGCTGCGGGTTTTCAGCGACAGGCCTTCGCGATTCCAGACGCTGCCCCAGGCGTGTTCGTTGACGAAATCCTGTAGCGGCTGACTGAACTCGGTAGCATTGCCCAACGCGCGGTCGACGAAGGCATCGCCCATCACTTGGCGGCGGACTTCAACGCCGGGCTTTTTGTTTTCGGTCATGGCACATCCCTCTTGTGGTGTTGGCGACGCCAGGCGCGCAGCGACGTAAACAGCAAGAACGCCACCAGCGCCGGCAGGACGAAAATCAGCATCAAGTGTTCAAGCTTGCCGGCCAGCGGCATGCCGGTGGTGAACGACACCACGTGCAACCCATACGCCAGGTACAAACCCAAAAACAGCAGGCCCTCGGCGCGGGTGACCCGATAACCGGAATAGAACACCGGCAGGCACAGCACGGCGACGCCGAGCATCACCGGCAAGTCGAAAGCCAGCGCGTTGGGCGACACCGACAGCGGCGACGGCGCCACCAATGCGGTAAAGCCGAGCACGCCCAACAGGTTGAACAGATTGCTGCCGATCACGTTGCCCACGGCGATCTCGCGCTGACCGCGCAACGCGGCGATCAACGAGGTGGCCAGTTCCGGCAGGGACGTGCTGATGGCGACGATGGTCAGGCCGATGATGCGCTCCGACAGCCCCAGGTCGGTGGCGACCGATACCGCGGCCCCCAGCAACAAATGCCCGGCATACACCAGCATCGCCAGCCCGGCGACGATCATCAACAGACTGCTGATCCACGGCGCCTGTGCCTTCGATTCATCGCTCGATGGCGGCCGGGCCGAGTGCCGCGACTGGCGCAGCAGCAAACCCAAGTACAACACCAGCGCGCCTAACAGGATCACGCCGTCGGTGCGGGTCAGTTCTTCGTTCCAGGCCAATACGCAGACCAGCAGGCTGGCGCCGATCATCAGCGGGATGTCCAGACGCACCAATTGCCGCGACACGCGCAATGGAATGATCAGCGCTGACAGGCCAAGGGTGACGAGGATATTGAAGATGCTGCTACCGATTACGCTGCCGACGGCGATGTCAGCGTTTTGCGCGAGCATCGCTTGCAGGCTGACGGCCATTTGCGGCGCGCTGCTGCCGAGGGCGACGATGGTCAGGCCGATGATCAGCGGCCGCACATGCAGGCGCGCGGCCAGGCGCACGGCGGCGCGCACCATCAGCTCGGCGCCGGCGATCAGCAGAAACAGGCCGCTGAGCAGTTCGATCAAGCTCAGCAGGGGGATGTCTTCTAAACCGTAAATGGTCGCGCTCCGTGGTGGCGGGGATCAGTCATCGAGGGCCTGCACGCGAACCTTGGCGGTGCCGCTGCCGATCATGCCGAGCCGCACTGCAGCGGCATGGGACACGTCGATCAGGCGCCCACGGGTATGCGGCCCACGGTCGTTGATACGGACCACGCAGGATTTGTCGTTATTCAGATTGGTGACCTTCACCCGCGTGCCGAACGGTAACTGGCGGTGGGCGGCGGTCAGGGAATTCTTGTCGAAACGCTCGCCACTGGCGGTGCGTTTGCCTTGGTGTTTGGCGCCGTAATAGGACGCCGTGCCGGTCTTGTCATAGCCGTGTGGATCGACGATGTCGTTGCTGGCGCAACCGGCCAGCAGGGAGAGCAGGGCGCAGGCGCCGAGTAGACGCTTCATTCAAAGTTTCCCTGAAACAAATGTGGGAGCGGGCTTGCTCGCGAATGCATTCTGACAGTCAATCTTGTATTGAGTGCCGAACCGCATTCGCGAGCAAGCCCGCTCCCACAGGGGATTGGAGCCAGGCATTAAATCTGGCTCCATGTCCATCAGCCTTCGAGCTTGCTTTTCAGCAGTTCGTTGACCTGTTGCGGGTTGGCCTTGCCTTTGGAGGCTTTCATGGCCTGGCCGACGAAGAAGCCGAACATCTTGCCGCGTTTGGCTTCGTCTGCCGCGCGGTACTGTTCAACCTGTTCGGCGTTGGCCGCGAGCATTTCGTCGAGCACCGCAGAGATCGCGCCGCTGTCGGTCACTTGCTTGAGGCCACGTTTTTCGATGATCTCGTCCGCGCTGCCTTCGCCGTTGGCCATCGCTTCGAACACAACCTTGGCGATTTTGCCGGAGATGGTGTTATCGGTGATGCGCAGCAGCATGCCGCCCAGTTGCTCGGCGGAAACCGGCGACTGGTCGATGTCCAGGCCCTGTTTGTTCAACAGGCTGCCCAGTTCAACCATGACCCAGTTGGCCGCCAGTTTGGCGTCGCCGCCAATGCTTGCGACTTTCTCGAAGTAATCGGCTTGCTCGCGGCTGGTGGCCAGGACGCTCGCGTCATACACCGACAGACCAAACTGCGCCTGGAAGCGCTCGCGTTTCTGCGGTGGCAATTCCGGCAGGGTGGCGCGCACGTCGTCGAGGAACGAGTTCTCGATGACCACGGGCAACAGGTCCGGATCCGGGAAGTAACGGTAGTCGTTGGCTTCCTCTTTGCTGCGCATCGGACGGGTTTCGTCCTTGTTCGGATCGTACAGACGCGTCTGCTGGATTACTTTGCCGCCGTCTTCGATCAGCTCGATCTGGCGACGCACTTCACTGTTGATCGCCTTCTCGATGAAACGGAACGAGTTGACGTTCTTGATCTCGCAGCGAGTGCCGAATTCAACCTGGCCTTTCGGACGGATCGACACGTTGCAGTCGCAACGCAGCGAACCTTCGGCCATGTTGCCGTCGCAGATGCCCAGGTAACGCACCAGCGCGTGGACCGTCTTGACGTAGGCCACGGCTTCCTTGGCGCTGCGCATGTCCGGCTCGGACACGATTTCCAGCAGCGGCGTGCCGGCACGGTTCAGGTCGATGCCGGTGGCGCCGTTGAACTCTTCGTGCAGGCTTTTACCGGCGTCTTCTTCCAGGTGCGCACGGGTCACGCCGACACGTTTGATCGTGCCGTCTTCCATGGCGATGTCCAGGTGGCCCTTGCCGACGATCGGCAATTCCATCTGGCTGATCTGGTAACCCTTCGGCAGGTCCGGGTAGAAATAGTTTTTGCGGGCGAACACGTTGTGCTGGCCGATCTCGGCATCGATGGCCAGGCCGAACATCACCGCCATGCGCACCGCTTCCTGGTTCAGCACCGGCAGTACGCCGGGCATGCCCAGGTCTACCAGGCTGGCCTGGGTGTTCGGCTCGGAGCCGAAAGTGGTGGAGCTACCGGAAAAGATTTTCGACCGGGTGGTGAGCTGGGTATGAATCTCCAGCCCGATCACGACTTCCCATTGCATGTGTTTCTCCTCAGAAGCCGGTTGGGGTGCGGGTGTGCCAGTCAGTGTTCAACTGATACTGGTGCGCAACGTTGAGCAAACGGCCTTCCTGGAAATACGGGGCGAGCAATTGCACGCCGACCGGCAGACCATCGACAAAACCGGCTGGCATGGACAAGCCCGGCAGACCGGCGAGGTTGGCGGTGATGGTGTAGACGTCTTCCAGATAGGCAGCAACCGGGTCGCTGTTCTTGGCGCCAAGCTTCCAGGCCGGGTTCGGCGTGGTTGGGCCGAGGATGATGTCGACCTCATTGAAAGCAGCCATGAAATCGTTCTTCACCAGGCGACGGATTTTCTGCGCCTTAAGGTAGTAGGCGTCGTAGTAACCGGCGGACAGCGCATAAGCACCGACCATGATCCGGCGCTGTACTTCCGCGCCGAAACCTTCACCACGGGAACGCTTGTATAGGTCTTCCAGGCTCTTCGGGTCTTCGCAGCGATGGCCAAAGCGCACGCCGTCGAAACGCGAAAGGTTGGAAGAAGCTTCAGCCGGGGCGATCACGTAGTACGCAGGGATCGCGTGCTGCATGTTTGGCAGGCTGATTTCCTTGATCACGGCGCCGAGCTTTTCCAGCTCCTTGACGCTGTTGTGGATCAGCTCGGCGATGCGCGGGTCGAGACCGGCGCTGAAGTATTCCTTCGGCACGCCGATGCGCAGGCCTTGCAGCGAGCTATTCAGGCTGGCGCTGTAATCCGGCACGGGTTCGTCGATGCTGGTGGAGTCATTCGCATCGAAACCGGCCATGCCTTGCAGCAGGATCGCGCAGTCTTCGGCGGTGCGCGCCAATGGGCCGCCCTGATCGAGGCTGGAGGCGTAAGCGATCATGCCCCAGCGCGAAACACGACCGTACGTCGGTTTCAGGCCGGTAAGGTTGGTGAACGCAGCCGGTTGGCGGATCGAGCCGCCGGTATCGGTGGCGGTCGCGGCTGGCAGCAGACGAGCGGCAACGGCGGCTGCCGAACCACCGGACGAACCGCCTGGGACGTGTTCCAGGTTCCACGGGTTTTTCACCGCGCCGTAATAGCTCGACTCGTTGGCCGAACCCATGGCGAATTCGTCCATGTTGGTCTTGCCGAGGGTCACGGCACCGGCGGCGGCCAGCTTGGCAACCACGGTGGCGTCGTACGGTGCTTTAAAGTTGTCGAGCATCTTCGAGCCGCAGCTGGTGCGGATGCCCTGGGTGCAGAACAGGTCTTTATGGGCGATCGGCGCGCCGAGCAGGGCGCCGCTCTCACCATTGGCCCGGCGTGCGTCAGCGGCTTTCGCCTGCTGGAGCGCCAGGTCTTCGGTGAGGCTGATGAAACTGTTGAGCTGTGGATCGAGCTGCGCGATGCGCGCCAGCAGGACTTTGGTCAGCTCTTCGGAAGAAAACTTTTTATCGGCGAGTCCGCGGGCGATCTCGGCCAGAGTCATTTGATGCATTGCAGGCTCTTTCCCTTTAGTCGATGACTTTCGGAACCAGGTACAGGCCGTTTTCGACCGCTGGTGCGATGGACTGATAGGCCTCGCGATGATTGGTCTCGGTCACGACGTCTGCGCGCAGGCGCTGGCTGGCTTCCAGTGGGTGGGCCAGCGGCTCGATACCATCGGTATTGACTGCCTGCATTTCGTCGACCAGCCCGAGAATGCTGTTCAGGGCCGAAGTGATGTGTGGAAGATCGGTATCATTCAGGCCAAGGCAGGCCAGATGAGCGATTTTTTCCACGTCGGAGCGTTCAAGCGCCATTGCGATTCTCCAGTGGAAAACAGAACGGACGGCGTCCGTGTGTTAGATTGTCGGAACACTACCGCATTTCTACGGTCATAAGGCCGCGATTGTGGGGGTTGGTGCACAGAAAAGCGGCCAATTTAACATATTGGCGCCTTGCCCAAAATCCCTGTCGTTGTTAGAGTTTGCCGCACTTTTTTACCCACGCGTTGCCTAGGGTCCCTTTCCCATGTTCAAGAAACTGCGTGGCATGTTTTCCAGCGATCTTTCCATTGACCTGGGCACTGCCAACACCCTTATTTACGTGCGCGAGCGCGGAATCGTCCTGAATGAGCCATCGGTTGTGGCTATTCGGACACACGGTAACCAGAAAAGTGTCGTTGCTGTCGGCACCGAGGCCAAGCGCATGCTCGGCCGTACGCCGGGCAACATTGCAGCCATTCGTCCGATGAAAGACGGCGTCATTGCCGACTTCAGCGTTTGCGAAAAGATGCTGCAGTACTTTATCAACAAGGTTCACGAAAACAGCTTCCTGCAGCCTAGCCCTCGTGTGCTGATCTGCGTTCCATGCAAATCCACCCAGGTGGAGCGTCGTGCCATCCGTGAATCGGCCCTTGGTGCCGGTGCGCGTGAAGTGTTCCTGATCGAAGAGCCGATGGCTGCTGCGATCGGTGCCGGCCTGCCGGTTGAAGAAGCACGCGGTTCGATGGTTGTCGATATCGGTGGCGGTACCACTGAAATCGCGCTGATCTCCCTGAACGGTGTGGTTTACGCCGAATCCGTACGCGTTGGCGGCGACCGCTTCGATGAAGCGATCATCACCTACGTGCGTCGCAACTACGGCAGCCTGATCGGCGAATCCACCGCCGAGCGCATCAAGCAGGAAATCGGTACAGCCTACCCGGGCGGCGAAGTACGTGAAGTCGACGTACGTGGTCGTAACCTGGCCGAAGGCGTTCCACGCGCATTCACCCTGAACTCCAATGAAGTGCTGGAAGCTCTGCAAGAGTCTTTGGCCACCATCGTTCAGGCTGTGAAAAGTGCCCTGGAGCAATCGCCGCCGGAACTGGCTTCCGATATCGCCGAGCGTGGCCTTGTACTGACCGGTGGTGGCGCGTTGCTGCGCGACCTCGACAAGTTGCTGGCCCAGGAAACCGGTCTGCCGGTGATCGTTGCCGAAGACCCGCTGACCTGCGTGGCTCGCGGTGGTGGTCGTGCCCTGGAAATGATGGATAAACACACCATGGACCTGCTGTCGAGCGAGTGATCTCGCCCGATGCATCTATGCTGTGAGCGCGCAGGCAGCACTTTGCAGTGCTGCCTGTTGCGTTTATCTTCTGTCAGTCTGCATCCAGGCCGGTTTGATGCCGTATGAATAAAGAGAACATTTGCCTGGGAGGAGCGGCTTATTAAACCGCTTTTCGCCAAAGGCCCCTCACTGGGCGTGCGCTTGTTGGTGCTGGTCGTGCTATCGGTCGCGCTGATGGTCGTCGATGCCCGCTTCACACTGCTCAAGCCAGTGCGTAGTCAGATGTCGCTGGTGCTGATGCAGTCTTACTGGATCACCGACCTGCCGCAGCGGCTATGGCAAGGTGTGGCCAGCCAATTTGGCAGCCGTACCGAACTGGTTGCCGAGAACGAAAAACTCAAGACCGAAAACCTGCTGTTGCAGGGTCGCATGCAAAAGCTTGCCGCCCTCACCGAGCAGAACGTTCGGCTGCGCGAGTTGCTCAATTCCTCCGCGTTGGTCAACGAGAAGGTCGAAGTGGCCGAGTTGATCGGCATGGACCCCAACCCCTTCACGCATCGCATCATCATCAACAAAGGTGAGCGCGACGGTGTGATCCTCGGCCAGCCGGTTCTCGACGCCCGTGGCCTGATGGGTCAGGTGGTGGAGTTGATGCCGTACACCTCCCGCGTGCTGTTGCTGACGGATACGACTCACAGCATTCCTGTGCAGGTGAACCGCAACGGTCTGCGGGCGATCGCCAGCGGCACCGGTAATCCTGAGCGCCTCGAACTGCGTCACGTAGCCGACACCGCCGACATTAAAGAAGGCGATCTGTTGGTCAGCTCCGGCCTCGGCCAGCGCTTCCCGGCAGGTTACCCCGTGGCGACGGTCAAGGAAGTGATCCACGATTCCGGCCAGCCATTTGCCATCGTCCGCGCCGTGCCGACCGCCGCCCTGAACCGCAGCCGTTATCTGTTGCTGGTGTTCAGCGATGGTCGCACTGCAGAAGAACGTGCCAACGACGCCGCCCAGGCTCAGGAAGCACTGGACCAGCATGGCGGCGGGCCGATCATTCCGGCCACGGTGCCTAAACCGATTCCTGCGGTCGTGCCGACTCCGGCCGTTGCTGCGCCGGTCACTGCGCCAGCAGCCACGCCACCTGCGGCAACGACACCGGCCAAGCCTACTCATCCGGCCAAGCCTGTCGCCAAACCGGCTGCTGCGAAACCCGCTGCCAAACCGCCTGTCTCTGCACCGGCCACCACTGGGGGAAGAGAATAATGGCGGGTGCTACTTCATCCCGGAACGGCTGGATCGTCTGGCTGACCTTCGCCATCGGCCTGCTGCTCAGCGTTTCGCCGTTGCCGCAATTCATGGAAATCCTGCGTCCCCTGTGGCTGGCGTTACTGCTGGCATTCTGGGCGTTGGCCCTGCCGCAGAAAGTCGGCATGGTCACCGCGTTTTGCCTGGGGCTGGCTGAAGATGTGCTCTATGGCACCTTGCTTGGCCAGAATGCGTTGATTCTGACGCTCATCACCTATCTGGTGCTGGCGTTGCAACAGCGCCTGCGGATGTTCCCGATGTGGCAGCAGTGCCTGGTGCTTCTGGTGATCTTCGGCCTGGCCCAACTGGTCCAGCTGTGGCTCAGCGCCCTGACCGGCAATCGCCAGCCAACCTTGGCTTTGGTGCTACCGGCGTTGGTTAGCGCACTGCTCTGGCCGTGGATCAGCTTCGGTTTGCGTGGTCTGCGTCGGCGTTACAAGATCAATTAAATCGGTCAGGCATGCGCCCGTACCTCGACAGGGAGATGTCTGGATGAAACAGAAATTGCTGTACCTCGCCTCAGGCTCGCCGCGTCGGCGTGAACTGCTCACGCAGATCGGCGTGCCGTTCTCCGCCATCAGCGCGGACATTGATGAAACCCCTTTGCTCAACGAAACCCCATCGGCCTATGTCGAGCGTCTGGCGCGCGGCAAGGCCGAGGCCGGGCGCCGTACGGTCGTCTCCGACGCAGCATTTTGCGTATTGGGTGCGGATACCGCCGTGGTCCTGGACGGGAAAATTCTCGGCAAGCCAGTGGACGAAGCCGATGCGTGCGCCATGCTTATGATGTTGTCGGGGCAGGAGCACGAAGTCCTGACGGCGATTGCCGTGCTTGACGGCGAGCGTTGCGAATCGCTTGTGGTGCGCAGCCTGGTGCGTTTTCGCAGCATCAGTCGCGAGGAAGTGGCGGCCTACTGGGCCAGCGGCGAACCCCACGACAAGGCTGGCGGCTATGGCATTCAAGGGTTGGGCGCAGTGTTTGTCGCCGGGCTCGATGGCAGCTATTCGGCGGTGGTTGGATTGCCGCTGTGCGAAAGCGCAGAACTGCTCGGCCATTTCGGCATACCCTGTTGGCAAACCCTTAACGCGCGCTGAGCGTCGTACTGACTAGATGCGGCCATTATCGTGAACATGCCTGAACGAGACCCTGCCATGAGTGAAGAGATCCTGATCAACATCACGCCGATGGAATCGCGCGTGGCGGTGGTTGAAAACGGTGTCCTGCAAGAAGTTCACGTCGAGCGCACACAAAAGCGCGGCATCGTCGGCAACATTTATAAAGGCAAGGTTGTGCGGGTATTGCCGGGCATGCAGGCGGCTTTCGTCGACATCGGCCTGGACCGTGCCGCGTTCATTCACGCTTCGGAAATCTCCCTGCGTGAAGGCCCTGCGGTGGAAAGCATCAGCAGCCTGGTGCACGAAGGCCAGAGCCTTGTAGTGCAAGTCACCAAGGACCCGATCGGTTCCAAAGGTGCGCGGTTGACCACGCAGTTGTCGATTCCATCGCGCTATCTGGTGTACATGCCGCGCACGGCGCACGTCGGCATTTCCCTGAAGATCGAAGACGAAGCCGAGCGCGAGCGCCTCAAACAAGTGGTCACCGACTGCGTGGCCAAAGAAGGCATCAAGGAAGCCGGCGGCTTTATTCTGCGCACCGCCGCAGAAGGTGCCGGGGCCGATGAAATCCTCATGGACATCCGCTACCTGCGCCGTCTGTGGGACCAGATCAACGCCCAGATCCAAACCATCGGAGCGCCGAGCGTGATCTACGAAGATCTCGGCCTGGCCCTGCGCACCTTGCGTGACCTGGTGAGCCCGAAGATCGAGAAGATCCGCATCGACTCCCGGGAAACCTTCCAGAAAACCACACAGTTCGTCGCCGAACTGATGCCGGAAATCGCTGATCGCCTTGAGCATTATCCGGGCGAGCGGCCGATTTTCGACCTGTATGGCGTCGAAGACGAAATCCAGAAAGCCCTGGAGCGCAAAGTGCCGCTCAAGTCCGGCGGCTATCTGGTGGTGGACCCGGCGGAAGCCATGAGCACCATCGACGTCAACACCGGGGCGTTCGTCGGCCATCGCAATCTCGAAGAAACCATCTTCAAGACCAACCTCGAAGCCGCCACCGCCATCGCTCGTCAGCTGCGCCTGCGCAACCTTGGCGGGATCATCATCATCGACTTCATCGACATGGAAGATGAAGAGCACCAACGGCAAGTGTTGCGTACCCTTGAGAAGCAACTGGAGCGCGATCACGCCAAGACCAACATCATCGGCATCACCGAGTTGGGCCTGGTGCAGATGACCCGCAAGCGCACCCGCGAAAGTCTTGAGCAAGTGTTGTGTGAGCCGTGCAGCAGTTGTCAGGGTCGCGGCAAGCTGAAGACTCCGGAAACGGTCTGCTACGAAATTTTCCGCGAAATCCTCCGCGAAGCCCGCGCCTATCAGGCGGAAGGCTATCGTGTATTGGCGAATCAGAAAGTAGTGGATCGCTTGCTCGACGAAGAGTCGGGCAACGTCGCCGAACTGGAAGGGTTTATCGGTCGCACCATTCGTTTTCAGGTCGAAACCATGTATTCCCAGGAACAATACGACGTGGTGCTGCTCTGAATCTCCAGGTTTCACCGCGACTAGAACGGCTGGCCTCAGCTTTTTGCAGTATTTTTGCCATGGGAGCCACCTGACATGGACCGTCTGACACGCCTTTTGGCCGCACTGACCCGCTGGGGATTGGGCCTGTGTGCGTTGGTTCTGGTGCTGATGGCGTTGTACGTCAGCCTCGGTCGGGAGCTGACGCCGCTGGTGGCCGAATACCGCGCCGACGTCGAGACCAAGGCTAGTGCCGCGCTGGGCATGCCCCTGCAAATCGGCAAGCTTGAGGGCAACTGGAGCGGTTTTGCGCCCATTCTGCTGGCCCACGACGTGACGGTCGGCGCGGGCACCAATACCCTGCGCCTGGATAACGTGCGTGCCGTGCCCGACCTTTGGGCCAGTCTGTTGGCCCGGGAAGTGCGCATCGCTCACCTGGAACTCAACGGCCTGAAGATCAGCCTCAAGGAAGGCGAGGACGGCCATTGGGCGCTGGAAGGTCTGCCGGTGCAGCAAGACCAGCCAATGGACCCTGAGCAGTTGCTCAATCGCATGCAGATGGTCGAACAGCTGTCGATCCTTGATAGCCAGATCACCTTGCAACCGGTGGATCATCTTCCGCTGACGTTGACCTACGTTGGCATCAATCTGAAAACCGGCGCCTCTCGTCAACGCCTCGACGCGCGCCTGACCCTGCCCGATGGTCAACCCGTGGCCATGAGCCTGCGTACCCGCGTGCGGGCCAGCGCCTGGAAGGAGGGCGCGGCGGAGGCTTACCTGAGCCTGCCGCAAAGCGATTGGTCGAAATGGTTGCCCGCACGCCTGACCCGGCAATGGAATTTCTCCGAGATCAAGGCCGGTGGCGAGCTGTGGCTAAACTGGGACAAAGGCGCTATGCAAAGCGCGGCGATTCGCCTGAATGCTCCGCAAATCAAGGGCGCCTACGCCGAGCGCAAGCCGATCCAGCTCAACAACCTCGCGCTCAACGCGTTCTTCCAGCGCAGCGACGAAGGTGCCCTGGTGATCCTCGATTCCCTGTCGATGAATTTTGGTGACACTCGCTGGGAAACCCATCTGCAACTCAAGCAAAGCGTCGCCACTGACAAAAACGAAGAACTCTGGCACCTGCAAGCCGATCGACTGGACCTGACCCCGCTCACGCCGCTGCTCAATGCGTTGGGACCGTTGCCTGAAGGCGTGGCCACCGCGGTGGAGAAACTCAAGGTCACCGGTGCATTGCGCAACGTGCTGATCGACATGCGGCCTAACGCCACCGACGACAGCAAATTCAGTTTCGCCGCCAATCTGGAGCGGGTCGGCTTCGACGCCTATCACGGCGCACCGGCCGCGCGGAATGTCAGCGGCAGCATCAGCGGCGACCTTGGTCACGGCGAGCTGCGCATGGACAGCAAGGATTTTTCCCTGCACCTGGACCCGATTTTCGCCAAGCCATGGCAATACATTCAAGCCAATGCCCGGCTGACCTGGAAACTCGATAAAGAAGGCTTCACCCTGATCGCGCCGTACCTGAAGGTACTGGGCGAAGAGGGCAAGATTGCCGGCGACTTTCTGATCCGCCTGCATTTCGACCACACTCAGGAAGACTACATGGACCTGCGGGTCGGCCTGGTGGACGGTGACGGCAAATACACCGCCAAGTACCTGCCGACCGTGCTCAGCCCGGCGCTGGACGAATGGTTACGTACGGCAATCCTCAAAGGTGCGGTGGACCAGGGCTTCTTCCAGTATCAGGGCTCGCTGAACCATGGCGCCGAAGACACCGCGCGCAGCATCAGCCTGTTCTTCAAGGTGCACGACGCCGAACTGGCGTTCCAGCCGGGTTGGCCGCATGTCAGCAAGGTCAGTGGCGATGTGTTTATCGAAGACAGCGGCGTGCGCATTCTGGCCAGCAAAGGCCAGTTGCTCGACACCCAGGTCAGCGATGTCTACGTCAATATCCCGCATGTGCCGGCCGGGCAGAACGTCCACATGTTCCTCGATGGCGGGTTTGCCGGCGGCTTGGGCGATGGCCTGAAGATTCTGCAGCAAGCACCGATCGGCACCGCCGACACCTTCGCCGGTTGGGAAGGCGAGGGCGATTTGCAGGGCAAGCTCAAGCTCGATATCCCGTTGGCCAAGGGCGATCAGCCAAAGATTGTCGTCGACTTCAAGACCAACAAGGCGCGGCTGAAACTGGCCGAACCGACGTTGGAGCTGACGCAGCTCAAGGGCGATTTCCGTTTCGACAGCAGCAAGGGCTTGAGCGGGCAGAACATCACTGCGAAGGCGTTCGACAAACCGGTCACCGCGCAAATCTTCGCCGATGGCAGTCCGGGCAAGCTCGATACCCGGGTCACCGCTTCCGGTCAGGTCGAGGTGAAGAAACTCACCGACTGGCTGAACGTGACCCAGCCGTTACCGGTAACCGGCGTCGTTCCTTACCAACTGCAACTGAACCTCAATGGCGCCGACAGCCAGTTGATCGTCAGCTCTAACCTCAAAGGCGTCGCCGTCGATTTGCCGGCACCGTTCGGCATGGCTGCGGATGTGGGCCGTGACACTGTGTTCCGCATGACCCTGCAAGGGCCGGAGCGGCGTTATTGGGTCACGTATGGCGACTTGGCGAACTTCACGTTCGCAGCACCCGCCGGTAATTTTGCCGACGGTCGCGGTGAATTGTTCCTCGGTGGCGGCAATGCGGTGTTGCCGGCGAACAAAGGCCTGCGCGTCAGCGGCGTGCTGTCGGAGCTGGATATCGGCCCGTGGAAGGATCTGGCGGACAAGTATGCCGGCCAGGATCCGGGCGGCAGTGCCAAGCAGTTGCTCAGCGGCGCGGACTTCAAGGTCGACAAGCTCAGCGGTTTCGGTACGACCCTCGATCAAGCCTCGGTGCAGTTGACCCGCAAGCCGTCAGCCTGGGCCTTGCAGCTCGACAGTCAGCAAGCCAAGGGCAATGTGAACATCCCCGACGCGAAAGCCGCGCCGATTGCGATCAATCTGCAATACGTGCGGTTGCCGGCGCCCGATCCGACCGTGCTGGCCGACGAAAACTCGCCAGACCCCTTGGCTTCCGTGGACCCGAGCAAGATCCCGGCGCTGGATATCACCATCAATCAGCTGTTTCAGGGCACTGACCTGGTGGGTGCCTGGTCGCTGAAAGTCCGGCCGACCGCCAAGGGCATCGCGCTTAATACGCTGGATATGGGCCTCAAAGGCATCCTGTTGCAGGGTAGCGGTGGCTGGGAAGGCACGCCGGGCGCCACCAGCAGTTGGTACAAGGGCCGGATCAGCGGCAAAAACCTCGCCGATGTGCTCAAGGGCTGGGGCTTTGCGCCGAGCGTGACCAGTGAAGAGTTTCACATGGACGTCGACGGTCGCTGGCCCGGTTCGCCGGCGTGGCTGGCCACCAAGCGTTTCTCCGGCAGCCTCGATGCTTCGCTGAATAAAGGTCAGTTCGTTGAAGTCGAGGGCAGTGCCCAGGCGTTGCGGGTGTTTGGCCTGCTCAACTTCAACTCCATCGGCCGCCGCCTGCGCCTGGACTTCTCCGACCTGTTTGGCAAGGGCCTGAGTTACGACCGGGTCAAAGGCCTGCTGGTGGCAAGCAACGGGGTTTACGTGACCCGTGAGCCGATCCTGTTGACCGGCCCGTCGAGCAACCTTGAGCTCAATGGCACCCTCGATCTGGTCGGCGATCAGGTCGATGCCAAGTTGCTGGTGACCTTGCCACTGACCAACAACCTGCCGATTGCCGCGCTGATTGTCGGCGCGCCGGCCATTGGTGGCGCGCTGTTCCTGATCGACAAGCTGATTGGCGACCGCGTGGCGCGTTTTGCCAGCGTCAAATACACCGTCAAAGGTCCATGGAAAGAGCCGAAGATCACCCTGGACAAGCCTTTTTGAAAAGCCTCCTCTGCGTTTGATGGAGTAGCATGGCCCTCAGGTTCTAATGCGCCGACTCAAACCCCTGTAGGAGCGAGGCTTGCCCGCGAACCGATACACCACGGTGTATCAGGAAAGACGCCTTTGCGGGCAAGCCTCGCTCCTACAGGTAAGCGTTGATTCGAGATAAGGAAATGTCCATGTCTGTAGCGGTGATTCAAATGGTCAGCCAGAGCGATGTGCTGGCTAATCTGGCCCAGGCCCGTCGTCTGCTTGAACAAGCGGCGAACGCTGGCGCGAGGCTCGCGGTGCTCCCGGAAAACTTCGCGGCCATGGGCCGTCGCGACATCGCCGATATCGGCCGCGCCGAAGCGTTGGGTGAAGGTCCGATCCTGCCGTGGTTGAAACAGACCGCCCGCGCCCTCAAGTTATGGATAGTTGCCGGCACTTTGCCGTTGCCGCCGGTGGATCAGCCGATGGCGAAAGTGCATGCCTGCTCGCTGCTGGTGGATGACCAGGGCGAAACCGTTGCACGGTATGACAAGTTGCACCTGTTCGACGTCGACGTGGCGGACAATCGCGGGCGTTACCGTGAATCCGATGACTATGCTTATGGCAGTGGCGTGGTGGTGGCGGACACGCCCGTCGGTCGGGTCGGCCTGACGGTGTGTTATGACCTGCGCTTCCCTGAGCTGTACAGCGAATTGCGTGCCGCCGGAGCGGAGCTGATCACCGCGCCGTCGGCCTTCACCGCCGTGACCGGCGCGGCCCATTGGGATGTGCTGATCCGCGCACGGGCCATCGAAACCCAGTGTTATGTACTCGCGGCCGCCCAGGGTGGTACCCATCCGGGGCCGCGTGAAACTTATGGACACGCTGCCATTGTCGACCCGTGGGGTCGTGTGGTGGCGCAACAGGATCAAGGCGAGGCCGTGCTGCTGGCCGAACGCGATAGCAGCGAACAGGCGTCGATCAGGGCGCGGATGCCGGTGTCCAGTCACCGGCGCTTTTTCTCGCAGGGCGCCCAGCGACCTGCCTCAGAACGATGAATTTAAGGCGTAAAGCATATGAGCGAGTTGTTGTCCTCAGTCAGTGACCACCTGTTGGCGCCCGGCGGCGTGACCATCGAGAGCCTGCAAAGTGTGCTCGGTGATCTGGCCGGTCCGGGTATCGATGCTGCCGACCTGTATTTCCAGGGCCAGATTTCCGAGTCCTGGGCGCTGGAAGACGGGATCGTCAAGGAAGGCAGCTTCAACCTCGACCAAGGCGTCGGCGTGCGTGCGCAATCGGGTGAGAAAACCGGTTTTGCCTACAGCAATGCCATCACCCTCGAAGCGCTGGGCGCGGCGGCCCGTGCAGCCCGCTCAATCTCTCGTGCCGGGCAGAATGGCACGGTGCAAGCGTTCACTACTCAGGACGTCGCCCAGTTGTACGGGCCGGACAACCCATTGGAAGTGATGACCCGCGCCGAGAAAGTCGACCTGCTCAAGCGTATCGACGTCGCGACCCGCGCCCTCGACCCGCGTATCCAGCAAGTCACCGTGAGCATGGCCGGGGTGTGGGAACGCATTCTGGTGGCGTCCACCGACGGCAGCCTGGCGGCGGATGTGCGGCCGTTGGTGCGCTTCAACGTCAGCGTGATCGTCGAGCAGAATGGCCGTCGCGAGCGCGGTGGTCATGGCGGCGGCGGTCGTACCGATTACCGTTATTTCCTCAGCGATGACCGCGCCATGGGTTATGCCCGTGAAGCCTTGCGTCAGGCGCTGGTGAACCTGGAAGCGATTCCGGCACCGGCCGGTACGTTGCCGGTGGTATTGGGTTCGGGCTGGTCTGGTGTGCTGCTGCACGAAGCCGTCGGCCATGGCCTGGAAGGCGATTTCAACCGCAAGGGCAGTTCCGCGTATAGCGGGCGCATGGGTGAGATGGTGGCCTCCAAGCTGTGCACCATCGTCGATGACGGCACCCTGGCCGGTCGCCGTGGTTCGCTGAGTGTCGATGACGAAGGCACCCCGACCGAGTGCACCACGCTGATCGAAAACGGCGTACTCAAGGGCTATATGCAGGACAAGCTCAACGCGCGCCTGATGGGCGTTGCCCGCACCGGTAACGGTCGTCGTGAATCCTACGCGCACCTGCCGATGCCACGGATGACCAACACCTACATGCTGGCGGGCGAAAGCGACCCGGAAGAAATCATCGCTTCGGTAAAACGCGGCATCTATTGCGCCAACCTCGGCGGCGGCCAGGTGGACATCACCAGCGGTAAATTCGTGTTCTCCACCAGCGAGGCGTACCTGATCGAAGACGGCAAGATCACTGCCCCGGTCAAAGGCGCGACGTTGATCGGCAACGGGCCGGAAGCCATGAGCAAAGTGTCGATGGTCGGTAACGATCTGTCGCTGGACAGCGGTGTGGGGACATGCGGGAAGGATGGGCAGTCGGTGCCGGTGGGTGTCGGCCAGCCAACGCTGAAAATCGATGCGATCACTGTGGGTGGCACAGGATCGTAAGGGATGGAGCTTCGGGCGAGTTGCGTGGCAACCCGCCCGATTCGGGACTTAACGCAGACCGCGTTGAGTCTCGTCCAGCTCACGGATGTACTTGAAGATTTTACGGCTCGATGCCGGTGGCTTGTTGGTCGCCAGTTCGTGCTGGGCCTGACGGATCAGGGAGCGCAACTGTTGACGATCAGCCTCCGGGTAGTCGAGCACGAACTTCTCCAGGACTGCATCGTCGCCAGCGATCAAGCGATCGCGCCAGCGTTCCAGGCCATGGAAACGTTCGTTGTACTGCCGGGTGGAGGCATCGAGTTGATCGAGCAACATCAGAATGGCGTCAGTGTCCTGATCGCGCATCAGCTTGCCGATGAACATAAGGTGCCGTTTACGCGCGATATTCGCGGTGTGCTTGGGCGCATCGGCCAAGGCCCGGCGCATAGCGTCGGTCAACGGCAGTTTTGCCAGCAAGTCAGGCTTGAGCGTTGTAAGGCGTTCGCCGAGGTCAACCAGAGCATGCAGCTCGCGTTTAACCTGGGATTTGCTTTTTTCTCCCGTATCGAGGGAGTCGTCGTAAGAATCAACCATGGTGGCCGTCCGCAAAGAAACGCCGCCATGATAACCAGTCGGGGGCCGCTTGTCCGGCCCGGTCGCTCGAAGGCCCCAGCCGAAAGCAGAATTTGAGTGGAGAACAGCATGAGTGCAGTTGAAAGCGTCGGCCCACAAGCGTTGCCGGCACTGCAAGAGCAAGTCGAGCAGATCATCGCTGAAGCCAAGCGCCAAGGTGCCAGTGCCTGTGAAGTCGCGGTGTCGCTGGAGCAGGGCCTGTCCACGTCGGTGCGTCAGCGGGAAGTCGAAACCGTAGAATTCAACCGCGACCAGGGTTTTGGCATCACCTTGTACGTCGGCCAGCGCAAAGGCTCGGCCAGTACCTCGGCCAGCGGTCCGGAAGCGATTCGCGAAACCGTGGCCGCCGCGCTCGCCATCGCCAAGCACACCTCTGAAGACGAAGCTTCGGGCCTGGCAGACGCCGCGCTGATGGCCAAGGATCTGCAGGATTTCGACCTGTTCCACGAATGGGACATCACCCCCGAGCAAGCCATCGAGATGGCCCTGAGCTGTGAAGCGGCGGCGTTTGCCACCGACAGCCGGATCAAGAACGCTGACGGCACGACCCTCAGCACGCATCAGGGCTGCCGCGTCTACGGCAACAGCCACGGGTTTATCGGCGGTTATGCGTCGACCCGCCATAGCCTCAGTTGCGTGATGATCGCCGAGGCCGAAGGCCAGATGCAGCGCGATTACTGGTACGACGTGAGCCGTCAGGGCAGCTTGCTGGCCGATCCGGTGAGCATCGGCCAGCGCGCCGCACAACGAGCGGCGAGCCGCCTCGGCGCGCGTCCGGTACCGACTTGCGAAGTGCCGGTGCTGTTTTCGGCGGAACTGGCCGGTGGTTTGTTCGGCAGCTTCCTGTCGGCAGTGTCCGGCGGCAGCCTGTACCGCAAATCGTCGTTCCTCGAAGGCACCCTCGGGCAGAAACTGTTCCCGGAATGGCTGACCCTCGATGAGCGTCCGCACCTGATGCGCGCCATGGGCAGTTCGGCGTTCGATGGCGATGGCCTGGCGACCTACGCCAAACCATTCGTCGAAAATGGTGTGCTGGTGTCGTACATCCTCGGCACCTATTCCGGTCGCAAACTGGGTATGCCAAGCACCGCCAACGCCGGCGGCGTGCACAACCTGTTCGTCACCCATGGCGACGAAGACCAGGCTGCGCTGCTGCGCCGCATGGGCCGTGGCTTGCTGGTCACCGAACTGATGGGGCAGGGCCTGAACATGGTCACTGGCGATTACTCGCGTGGCGCGGCGGGTTTCTGGGTCGAGAACGGCGAAATCCAGTTCGCGGTCCAGGAAGTCACCATCGCCGGCAACATGCGCGACATGTTCAAGCAGATTGTTGCGGTGGGGAATGACCTGGAACTGCGCAGCAACATTCGCACCGGCTCGGTGTTGATCGAGCGGATGACGGTGGCGGGTAGCTAAGCCCCGACCGTTACAAAAAAGGCGCGCCATCCCATCGGATGGCGCGCCTTTTTTTATGGGCCTTGCGAAAGTCCCCTTGTGGGAGCGGGCTTGCTCGCGAAGGCGGCGGGTCAGCCGCAAATGATGGTGACTGACACACCGCCTTCGCGAGCAAGCCCGCTCCCACAATGGATCTGTGTATGCCTTCGGGGTTGTTTTGGTTCTCATTATCATCTAATAATAAATCTCATTACCGAATGAGCCCGGATTATGAGTTCTGCCTTGCACGAGCAGCCGTACCTCGAAAGCTGGCGCTGGATGAGTCGCCAGATCCGTTGCGCGATGGATCCCGATGAGCCGCGCCTGATCGAACATTACTTGGCCGAAGGCCGGTATCTGGCCTGTTGTACGGCAACCTCGCCCTGGACCATCGCTGAAACTTCCTTCCGTTTGCTGCTCGACACCGCCGCCGATGTCGCGCTGCCGTGGCACTGGCGCACCTGTTGTCTCGACCAGGCCTGGCGCCCGTTGCGCGAACTCGAACGTCTCTCCCTGTGTAAATGCCGGCTCAAACGCTGGCAGAGCTACACCTGGCAACTGGCGACCTGCGAGTTGCAGCCCTCGATTCCCCTCATAGAACTGGTGCAAGGATTTCCCGATGAGTAACACTCGTATCGAACGCGACAGCATGGGCGAGCTTCAGGTCCCGGAAAATGCTCTCTACGGCGCACAAACCCAACGTGCGGTGGATAACTTCCCGATCAGCGGCAAACCGATGCCGGTGCAGTTCATTCGCGCGTTGATCCTGGCCAAGGCCGCCGCTGCCCGGGCCAACGTCGAGCTCAAGCAGATCAGCGAATCCCAGGGCAAAGCCATCGTCGATGCGGCGCAAGGCTTGCTCGAAGGCGACTTCATGCAGCATTTCCCGGTGGATATCTTCCAGACCGGTTCCGGCACCAGCTCCAACATGAATGCCAACGAAGTGATCGCCACCCTGGCCAGCCGTCTACTCGGCGAGCCGGTGAACCCCAACGATCACGTCAACTGCGGCCAGAGCAGCAACGACATCATCCCGACCACCATCCACGTCAGTGCCGCGCTGGCCTTGCATGAACAATTGCTGCCGGCGCTGGTGCACCTGGTGCAAGTGATCGAGCACAAGGCCGAGCAGGTCCATCACCACGTCAAAACCGGCCGTACGCACCTGATGGACGCCATGCCCGTGCGCATGAGCCAGGTGCTGAATGGTTGGGCGCAACAGCTCAAGGCGAATATTGGCCATCTGCAAGACCTGCTGCCGAGCCTGCAATCCCTGGCCCAGGGCGGCACCGCAGTCGGCACCGGGATCAACGCGCATCCGCAGTTCGCGGCGTTGTTCAGTCAGCAACTGAGCAAACTGACCCAAGTGCAATTCCAGCCAGGCAAGGACCTGTTTGCGCTGATCGGTTCCCAGGACACGGCGGTCGCTGTGTCCGGTCAGCTCAAGGCCACCGCCGTGTCGCTGATGAAAATCGCCAACGACCTGCGCTGGATGAACTCCGGACCATTGGCCGGCCTCGGCGAAATCGAACTCGAAGCGTTGCAGCCGGGCTCGTCGATCATGCCGGGCAAGGTCAATCCGGTAATCCCGGAAGCCACGGCAATGGTCGCCGCTCAGGTGATCGGCAACGACACCGTGATCACGATCGCCGGTCAGTCGGGCAATTTCGAACTCAACGTGATGCTGCCGATCATCGCCCAGAACCTGCTGAGCAGCATCGAGTTGCTGGCCAACTCCAGCCGCCTGCTGGGTGACAAAGCCATCGCCAGCTTCAAGGTCAACGAGGCCCGGCTCAAGGAGGCGCTGTCGCGCAACCCGATTCTGGTCACCGCTCTCAACCCGATCATCGGTTACCAAAAAGCCGCGGAGATCGCCAAGAAGGCGTATCAGCAGGGCCGTCCGGTGATTGATGTCGCCCTGGAACACACCGACCTGTCGCGCAGCCAACTGGAAGAGTTGCTCAACCCAGAGAAGCTCACCGCAGGCGGCGTGTAATCACCGCTACCGCTTTGGAGGCACACCATGGAGCACTGGAAACGCACGATCGAAAGGGCTAATCGCCATTTCATGCAGGGCGAGTTCGTCGATGCCCGCGAGGCTTACTTGCAGGCACTGGCGCTGGCCCAGGTGTTGTTCGAGCGCTGGGCGGATGCAGACGAAGCGGTGGCCGCTTGCGTGATTTCCCATCACAACCTGGCGGACCTGCACTTGCGTCTGAACCAGCCGGAGGAGAGCGCAGAGTACCTGTGCGCGATCCATCAACGGCTGTTGCAGACCATGCAGGACTCGCGGCTGGCCCCGGCCCTGCGCGAAGCCGCATTGCGCCAGAGCAGCAAAACCTACGTCGAACTGCTGAATTTCATCAGTGAACACGGCGAGTACCCGCGCACCCATCGTTTGCTGCACATGGATGCTGCGTCGCCCCGGCATCCGCCTGTCCCCCTTCAACATGGAGTCCATTGAAATGGCTTTTACCCTGCCTGCCTTGCCGTATGCCTACGACGCCCTGGAACCGCATATCGATGCGCAAACCATGGAAATCCACTACACCAAGCACCACCAGACCTATATCAACAACCTCAACGCTGCGGTCGAAGGCACCGAGTTTGCCGAGTGGTCGGTGGAGAAACTGGTGGCAAGCGTCGAGCAACTCCCGGAAAAACTGCGCGCTGCAGTGATCAACCAGGGTGGTGGCCACGCCAACCATTCGCTGTTCTGGGAAGTCATGGCGCCCAACGCCGGCGGAAAACCTGACGGTGCGCTGGCCACGGCCATCGATGAACAACTGGGCGGCCTCGACAGTTTCAAGGACGCCTTCACCAAAGCCGCGCTGACTCGCTTCGGCAGCGGCTGGGCGTGGTTGAGCGTCACGCCGCAAAAGACCCTGGTCGTGGAAAGCAGCGGCAACCAGGACAGTCCACTGATGAACGGCAACACGCCGATCCTCGGTCTGGACGTTTGGGAGCACGCCTATTACCTGCGTTATCAAAACCGTCGTCCGGAATACATCAACGCGTTCTACAACGTGATCAATTGGCCTGAAGTTGCAGCGCGCTATCAGGCTGCGCTGGTTTAAGTCATCTATAAAAACAATCCAAGGCTGACTATGGGCACTGAAACACTGGCGATTGGCAGCGGACGAATGTTTCGTTACGCGTTGGGATCGCTGTTACTGCTGGCGGGTATGACGTTGTTGGGTGCCCAGGGATTGGCATGGCTGGACCTTGAGCCGAAACTGCTGCGTGCCTTGCAGGGTGGGGCGATATGCGCCTTGGGTACTGCGTTGGGAGCGGTGCCGGTGCTGGTGATTCGGCGCATGCCCCAAGCGCTCAGCGATACCTTGCTCGGTTTCGGTGCCGGGGTGATGCTCGCGGCGACGGCGTTTTCGCTGATCGTGCCCGGCATCTCTGCGGCCGAAAGCCTGGGGCTGACACCTTGGGCGGCCAGTGGCCTGATCAGCTTCGGCATCATGCTCGGTGCATTCGGGCTATTTCTGGTGGACCGCAAGGTCTCTGGGGCCAGCCCGGAAATGCTCGTCGGTACGTTGGAACGACCGGTGATCCCGCCGCGAATCTGGCTGTTTGTGTTTGCCATCATTGCCCACAACATTCCTGAAGGCATGGCGGTCGGGGTTTCGGCCGGTGGCGGAATGCCTGATGCCGACAGCCTGGCCATGGGCATCGCTTTGCAGGATGTACCCGAAGGACTGGTGATTGCCTTGGTGTTGGCCGGGGCGGGGATGTCGCGGGTCAAGGCGTTCCTGATCGGTGCCGCGTCAGGGTTGGTCGAACCGGTGTTCGCGTTGTTGTGTGCGTGGCTGGTCAGCCTGGCTGAATTGCTATTGCCGTTGGGTCTGGCGCTGGCGGCCGGGGCAATGCTGCTGGTGGTGACCCATGAGGTCATCCCGGAGTCGCGACGCAATGGTCACGACAAACTGGCTAGCCTGGGATTGTTGATGGGGTTTTGCTTGATGATGGTCATGGATACGGCGCTGGCTTGACGCGGGTTTTGTAGCAGCTGGCGAAGCCTGCGTTCGGCTGCGAAGCAGTCGTCAATCCTGTGCAAGCGGTTTGCGTGTGAGACCGTATTGTCTGATTTCACCACTGCTTCGCAGCCGAACGCAGGCTTCGCCAGCTGCTACACAAGGATGCGGATCAGCCACCTTCGCCGAAGTAGTCGTTGATCAGTGCCACCAATGCTTGCAGCGCCTCTTCAGCCTGTTCGCCTTCAGTGCTCAGGTGGATCTTTGTGCCTTTGCCAGCCGCCAACATCATCATGGCCATGATGCTTTTACCGTCGACTGTGGATTCCGGCGTGCGTCCTACTCTGATCGAGCAATCCTTGAACTCACCGGCAACGCCAACGAATTTTGCAGAAGCGCGGGCGTGCAGGCCCAGCTTGTTGATGATTTCAATTTCCAGAGCAGGCATCGCGTTGTGAATCCTTTAGCTGAGGTCGCGGTGGCGAACCTGGACGTTCTTCAGGGATTGTTGCAGGGCCTGACCCAGACGTTCGGTCAGGTAGACGGAGCGGTGATGACCGCCGGTGCAGCCAATGGCAATGGTGACGTAGGCGCGGTTGCTGGCGGCAAATCGCGGTAGCCACTTGAACAGGTAACCGTAGATATCCTGGAACATCTCTTCGACGTCCGGCTGCGCAGCCAGGTACTCGGCCACTGGTTGATCGAGTCCTGATTGCGCTCGCAGCTCCGGTTTCCAGTACGGATTGGGCAGGCAACGCACGTCGAACACCACGTCGGCATCTACCGGCATGCCACGCTTGAACCCGAAAGACTCCACCAGGAACGCCGTGCCGGGCTCCGGCTGGTTCAGCAGGCGCAATTTGATGGTGTCGCGCAACTGGTACAGGTTCAGGCTGGTGGTGTTGATCTTGAGGTCAGCCAGATCGGCGATCGGCCCCAGCAACTGCGTCTCGTCTTCGATCGCCTCGGCCAGTGAGCGATTGGCGTTGCTCAGCGGGTGGCGGCGGCGGGTTTCCGAGAAACGCTTGAGCAGGGTTTCTTCATCGGCGTCCAGGTACAGCACATCGCACTGGATATGCCGGCTGCGAACTTCTTCAAGTAATTCGGGAAAGCGCGAGAGGTGGCTGGGCAGGTTGCGCGCGTCGATGGACACGGCGACCAGCGGCTGTGCCAGCTCGGTATGAATCAGGGCGCGTTCGGCCAGTTCCGGCAGCAAACCGGCGGGCAGGTTGTCGATGCAGTAGTAGCCGTTGTCCTCAAGGACATTGAGCGCGGTACTTTTACCGGAGCCGGAACGGCCACTGACAATGATCAGGCGCATGATTAGTGACCGTTTTGCTCGTCCAGGACAACCTGATACAAGGCTTCGTTGCTCGGGGCACTGCGCAGTTTTTCGCGTACTTCCTTGCGATCGAGCATGCTGGCGATCTGGCGCAGCAACTCCAGGTGCGCATCGGTGGCGGCTTGCGGGACGAGCAGGACAAACAGCAAGTCAACCGGGGCGCCGTCGATGGCGTCGAAATCGATAGGTGCATCAAGGTGCATCAGGGCGCTGATGGGGGAGTTGCAACCCTTGAGGCGACAGTGGGGGATGGCGATGCCGTTGCCAAAACCGGTCGAACCGAGTTTTTCACGGGCAATCAGAGCCTCGAAGACATCTTGCATCTCCAGATCCGGCACTTCCCGGGCGATCAGGTTGGCAATTTGCTCGAGGGCTTTCTTTTTACTGCCGCCCGGCACGTTCACGAGGGAACGGCCGGGGGTCAGGATATTTTCAAGTCGGATCATGGGTAGGGAGTGTTAACGACCGGTCGCGCCCTGGAGGAGGCTCTGGGTCTTTTCCTTATGCTTTTTGAGTTGTTTATCCAGCTTGTCGGTAAGTGAGTCGATCGCCGCGTACATATCGGTATGTTCCGCGTTGGCGACCACTTCACTGCCGGGAATATGCAGGGTGGCTTCGATTTTCTGCTTCAGCTTTTCGACCGTCATCGTCACCTGCACATTGGTGATCTTGTCGAAATGCCGCTCTAATCGTTCGAGTTTTTCGCCGATGTAGGCGCGCAGGGGTTCGGTCACTTCCAGTTGGTGTCCACTGATGTTGACTTGCATACAGCTTCTCCTTCGTTGCCAGTGCATAAAGCGGCAGGTAGAGGTACCTGCCACTGGAACGCTGTGCTGTGGCTTACATCAACCGCTTGCGTTCGCTCGAAGGCGCGATCCCGAGGGACTCGCGGTACTTGGCGACGGTGCGGCGAGCCACCTGAATGCCTTGTGCCTCCAGTAAACCAGCGATCTTGCTGTCACTCAACGGCTTTTTCTGATTTTCCGCGGCAACCAGTTTTTTGATGATCGCGCGGATCGCTGTGGACGAGCATTCACCGCCTTCAGAGGTGCTGACATGGCTGGAGAAAAAGTATTTCAGCTCATATATGCCCCGAGGGGTATGCATGAACTTCTGGGTAGTTACCCGCGAAATCGTCGATTCGTGCATGCCCACTGCTTCGGCGATGTCATGCAGGACCAGCGGTTTCATGGCTTCGTCGCCGTATTCCAGGAAGCCGCGTTGGTGCTCGACGATCTGGGTGGCCACTTTCATCAGGGTTTCGTTGCGGCTTTGCAGGCTCTTGATGAACCAGCGGGCTTCCTGCAACTGATTGCGCATGAAGGTGTTGTCGGCGCTGGTGTCGGCGCGGCGTACGAAACCGGCGTACTGGGCGTTGACCCGCAGCCGTGGCACCGACTCCTGGTTCAACTCCACCAGCCAGCGCTCGTTGTCCTTGCGCACGATCACGTCGGGAACGACGTATTCGGCTTCGCTGGACTCGATTTGCGAGCCCGGACGCGGGTTCAGGCTCTGGACCAGTTCGATGACCTGGCGCAGTTCATCTTCCTTGAGTTTCATGCGGCGCATCAACTGGCTGTAGTCGCGGCTGCCGAGCAGGTCGATGTAATCGGTGACCAGGCGCTTGGCCTCGGCCAGCCAAGGCGTCTTGGCGGCCAGTTGGCGCAATTGCAGCAACAGGCATTCGCCCAGGTTGCGGGCGCCGATTCCGGCCGGTTCGAATTGCTGGATGCGGTGCAGGACGGCTTCGATTTCGTCCAGTTCGATGTCCAGTTCCGGATCGAAGGCTTCGAGGATTTCCTCGAGGGTTTCGTCCAGATAGCCCTGATTGTTGATGCAATCGATCAGGGTCACGGCGATCAGGCGATCGGTGTCGGACATCGGTGCCAGGTTGAGTTGCCAGAGCAGGTGGCTTTGCAGGCTCTCGCCGGCCGATGTGCGGGTGGTGAAATCCCACTCGTCGTCATCGTTGCTCGGCAGGCTGCTGGCGCTGGTCTGGTAGACGTCTTCCCACGCGGTATCGACGGGCAGCTCGTTGGGAATGCGCTCGTTCCAGTCGCCTTCCTCGAGGTTATCCACCGTCGGGGCGGTTTCCTGGTAGGAGGGTTCCGAAACATCGGCGTTGGGTTGCTGTTCGGCTTTGTCGGCCAAGGGGTCGGCGTTATCGAAGTCGTCGCCTTCTTCCTGGCGTTCGAGCATCGGATTGGACTCCAGGGCCTCCTGGATTTCCTGTTGCAGGTCCAGGGTCGACAATTGGAGCAGGCGGATGGCCTGTTGCAGCTGAGGTGTCATCGTCAGCTGCTGGCCCATTCTCAAGACTAGCGATGGTTTCATGGCAGGGGCTTAACACCTTATTCGCCGGCGCGCATGCGCCATCCACTACAGGGCGCCGGAGCGCCAAACTTAAGCAAATTATATGCCCGATACTGCAGGGTTTGCCTAGAGCGCTGTAACAATAAAAAAATGTTGATTTTTTATCGATACAAGCGCTCGGGCTTCCAGCCAGACACCTCAGTGCTTAAAGGCGGAACTCATGGCCCAGGTACACTTCCTTGACCAGTTCGTTGGCCAGGATGGTGGCAGAGTCACCTTCGGCGATCAGCTGGCCATCGTTGACGATGTAGGCGGTTTCGCAGATATCCAGGGTTTCACGGACGTTGTGGTCGGTGATCAGCACGCCAATGCCCTTGGCCTTGAGGTGATGGATGATCTGTTTGATGTCGCCTACCGAAATCGGGTCTACACCGGCGAAAGGTTCGTCGAGCAGGATGAATTTCGGGTTGGTGGCCAGCGCGCGGGCGATTTCTACCCGGCGGCGTTCACCACCGGACAGGCTCATGCCCAGGTTGTCGCGGATATGGCTGATGTGGAATTCCTGCAGCAGGCTTTCCAGCTCTTTGCGGCGACCGGCCTTGTCGAGTTCCTTGCGGGTCTCGAGGATGGCCATGATGTTGTCGGCCACCGACAGTTTGCGGAAGATCGACGCTTCCTGCGGAAGATAGCCGATACCGGCCTTTGCACGACCGTGCATCGGCTGGTGGCTGACGTCCAGGTCGTCGATCAGTACGCGGCCCTGATCGGCCTGTACCAGGCCGACGATCATGTAGAAACAGGTGGTCTTGCCGGCGCCGTTCGGGCCCAGCAGGCCGACGATCTGACCGCTGTCGATAGACAGGCTGACATCACGCACGACCTGGCGGCTCTTGTAGCTCTTGGCCAGATGCTGAGCTTTCAGGGTTGCCATTAATTGGCCTTTTTCTGGTCGGTTTTCGGCTTCGGCTGGATCACCATGTCAATGCGCGGACGCGATTCGGTGACCTTGTTACCCGTGGCACGACCGGCGCTCGCCAGTTTCTTGACCGTGTCGTAGACGATTTTCTCGCCCTGGGTGGTGTTGTTGTCTTTGTCGACAACCTTGGCCTTGTCGATCAGCACGACGCGGTTTTGCGCGGCGTGGTACTGGATGGTCACGCCCCAGCCCTGGACAGGCTTGGAGTCGCCAGCGGTCTGCAGTTGCTCGAAGTAGGCAAGGTTGCCCACCGAGGTCACGACATCGATGTCACCGGCCGGGGTGCGGGTGATGGTCACGGTGTTGCCGGTGACCTTCATCGAGCCCTGGGTAATGATCACGTCGCCTTTATAGGTGGCAACGCCGTTCTTGTCGTCCAGCTGGGCATCGTCGGCCTGAATGCGGATAGGCTGCTCTTGATCGTTCGGCAGAGCCCAGGCGCTCACGCTTCCCAGTGCTGCGCCCAGACTGAGCAAAATAGGGAGAGTTTTAACGAGCCTCATACTGTCCTCTTACGTTCGATAGCAGGTGTATCCTGCTTTCTTTCAAATACGCTTTCATTCCGTTGCCAGTCGATACACCGCCAGCGCCGTCGATTCTAACGGGTTGGTCGGTCTGCGCATATTGCTGCTGCGGGAACACTGTCATACGGGTGCTGGTAACAATCAATTCACGCTTCTGTTCATCGGTGCGCGCAATGCGGACCGAGTCGATCAGCTCTACCTGTGTGCCGTCTGCATTCACTTCGCCACGCAAACTCGTGACATGCCAAGGGAATTCGGTGCCGCGATACATGTTCAGGTCCGGGTTGGTCAGCAGCGACACGTCGGTCGCCTTGAGGTGCTCGACCTTGTCGGACGTCAGGTCGTACTGCAAGCCGCCGTCGGGCAGATACTGAACGCTGTGAGCGTTGAGTGCGTAATAGTCGATTGCGCTTTCATCGACTTTTGCCACTGGCTTGTCGAGGAAGCGTTCCGGGCTGATGTTCCAGTAGCCGACCGCAGCGAATATCGCAGCGATGCAACCGAAGAGCATGAACCTGCGAAACTTTTTGCTCAGAATAAACATAATTGGCTCACAAATACGCGGCGTTGGCCGCATCCAGGCGGCCTTGGGCGCGCAGGATCAGTTCGCAGAATTCGCGGGCGGCACCTTCGCCGCCACGGGCCAGAGTGACACCGTGGGCGTGTTCGCGCACAAAACTGGCGGCATTGGCCACCGCCATGCCCAGGCCGACGCGGCGAATCACCGGCAGGTCCGGTAGATCGTCACCGAGGTAGGCAACCTGTTCATAGCTTAGGTTGAGTTGGCCAAGAAGCTCGTCAAGTACAACGAGTTTGTCTTCGCGACCCTGGTAAAGATGTGGAATGCCGAGGTTTTTCGCTCGACGTTCGACTACCGGGGTTTTACGGCCGCTGATGATAGCGGTCTGCACGCCGGCTGCCATCAACATCTTGATGCCCTGGCCGTCGAGGGTGCTGAAAGTCTTGAATTCACTGCCGTCTTCGAGGAAGTACAGGCGCCCGTCGGTGAGGACGCCGTCGACGTCGAAAACCGCCAGCTTGATGTTCTTGCCGCGTTGCAGCAGGTCGTCGCTCATTACATTACTCCTGCACGCAGAAGATCGGAGAGGTTGAACGCGCCTACCGGGCGGTCATCCTTGTCGACGACTACCAGTGCGTTGATTCGATGGTCTTCCATGATTTTCAGGGCTTCAGCTGCCAGCATATCGGGCCGGGCGGTCTTGCCATGAACAGTCATGACCTCGTCGATGGTCGTGTGGTGGATATCGATGGTCCGGTCGAGGGTGCGGCGCAAATCGCCGTCGGTGAAGATCCCGGCCAATTTGCCGTCGGCCTCCACGATCGCGGTCATGCCCAGGCCCTTGCGGGTCATTTCCATCAAGGCGTCCTTGAGCAGCGTGCCACGTTGCACCTGGGGCAATTCTGCGCCGGCGTGCATGACGGTTTCGACTTTCAGCAGCAGGCGTCGGCCCAGCGCGCCGCCCGGATGGGAAAACGCGAAGTCTTCAGCGGTAAAGCCGCGCGCCTCCAGTAGCGCAACGGCCAGGGCATCGCCCATCACCAGTGCGGCGGTAGTCGAGGAGGTCGGCGCCAGGTTCAGGGGGCAGGCTTCGTGCTCCACGTGAACGTTGAGATTGATCTCGGCGGCCTTGGACAGCGGTGAGTCTGGATTACCGGTCATGCTGATCAGCTTGATGCCCTGGCGCTTGATCAGCGGCAGCAGGGTGACGATTTCATTGGTGGAGCCGGAGTTCGACAGCGCCAGGATAATGTCGTCGCGGGTGATCATGCCCATATCGCCGTGGCTGGCTTCAGCCGGGTGAACGAAGAAAGCCGTGGTGCCGGTGCTGGCCAGGGTGGCGGCAATCTTGTTGCCGATATGGCCGGATTTGCCCATGCCCAGCACGACCACGCGGCCTTTGCTGGCCAGAATCATCTCGCAAGCGCGTACGAAATCTGCGTCGATATGGGGCAACAAGCCTTTTACGGCTTCCACTTCGAGGCGGATGGTGCGTTGTGCCGATTGAATCAGGTCGCTGGATTGGCTCATGTCAGAATCGTATAGCCCGATGAAAAGGCGGCGATTATAGCGGTAATGATCGAAACCCTCACGCTAGTTCGTCGTGCTTTGTAAATCCCTGTTACGGAAACCCTCCAAATCAGCGTTTTCGCCTGTCATATTGCTGAACATGCGCCGGCTTGGGCCTTTGGCGCTTGCCCGTTGCAGTGATATAGTTCGCCGCCAGTTCGGCCTGCCCGGGGAGGTATGTGCTTTCGTCAGAAAGTCAGGCGTCCGAGTGAGAGGCTGCATCGCAAGGAGTTTAGATGAGTGCCGATAACGCCTACGCGGTCGAGCTGAAGGGACTGACCTTCAAGCGCGGTACGCGCAGCATTTTCAATAACGTCGATATCCGCATCCCGCGCGGCAAGGTCACCGGCATCATGGGTCCTTCCGGGTGTGGCAAGACCACGCTGTTACGGCTGATGGGCGCACAGTTGCGACCTACCAGCGGCGAAGTCTGGGTCAACGGCCAAAATTTGCCCAAATTGTCTCGCAGCGACCTGTTCGATGCGCGCAAGCACATGGGCGTGCTGTTTCAAAGCGGCGCGCTGTTTACCGATCTCGATGTATTCGAGAACGTTGCCTTTCCGCTGCGGGTTCATACCGAGCTGCCGGAAGAAATGATCCGTGACATCGTCCTGCTCAAATTGCAGGCCGTGGGTTTGCGTGGCGCCATCGACCTGATGCCGGACGAATTGTCCGGCGGCATGAAGCGTCGTGTCGCGCTGGCCCGGGCCATTGCCCTTGATCCGCAGATCCTCATGTATGACGAGCCCTTTGTGGGGCAGGACCCGATCGCCATGGGCGTGCTGGTGCGCCTGATCCGCCTGCTCAACGACGCGCTGGGCATCACCAGTATCGTGGTTTCCCACGATCTGGCGGAAACCGCGAGCATTGCCGACTACATCTATGTGGTCGGCGAGGGGCAAGTGTTGGGGCAGGGCACGCCTGAAGAGCTGATGAACTCGCAAGAGCCGCGTATCCGTCAATTCATGACAGGCGAACCCGATGGTCCGGTCGCTTATCACTTTCCAGCGACGGATTACCGCGCAGATCTTCTGGGGAAGCGCTGATGCGCAAGATTTCACTAATAGAAAAAGTGCGCCGGTTCGGCCGGGCGGCGATAGATGCCGTCGGGGTGTTCGGGCGTGCGGCGATTTTCCTGTTTCATGCGTTGCTGGGTCGCGGCGGTATTGGCGGCGGTTTCGGCTTGCTGATCAAACAGCTGCATTCGATCGGCGTGATGTCCCTGGTGATCATCGTGGTTTCCGGGGTGTTCATCGGCATGGTGTTGGCGCTGCAAGGCTTCAACATCCTGTCCAGCTACGGTTCGGAGCAGGCTGTCGGGCAGATGGTTGCCCTGACATTGCTGCGTGAACTGGGGCCGGTGGTGACGGCACTGCTGTTCGCCGGGCGTGCCGGTTCGGCCCTGACCGCCGAAATCGGCAACATGAAGTCCACCGAGCAGTTGTCCAGTCTGGAAATGATTGGCGTCGACCCGCTCAAGTACATCGTTGCCCCGCGCCTGTGGGCCGGTTTCATTTCCCTGCCGGTGCTGGCGATGATTTTCAGCGTCGTCGGGATCTGGGGCGGTTCGTGGGTGGCAGTCGACTGGCTGGGCGTCTATGACGGCTCCTACTGGGCGAACATGCAAAACAGCGTGACGTTCAATGGCGACGTGCTCAACGGCATCATCAAAAGCATCGTTTTCGGGTTCGTCGTGACCTGGATTGCCGTATTCCAAGGCTATGACTGCGAGCCCACTTCCGAGGGGATCAGTCGTGCCACAACCAAGACCGTGGTGTATGCCTCTTTGGCAGTGCTCGGCCTGGACTTTATTCTGACCGCCTTGATGTTTGGAGATTTCTGATGCAAAACCGCACCCTGGAAATCGGTGTCGGCCTTTTCTTGCTGGCTGGCATTCTGGCTTTGCTGTTGCTTGCGCTGCGAGTCAGTGGCCTGTCCCCGACTGCAAACGCCGAAACGTATAAACTTTATGCGTACTTCGACAATATCGCCGGTTTGACTGTCAGAGCTAAAGTGACCATGGCCGGTGTGACCATCGGCAAGGTCACGGCAATCGATCTGGACCGCGACAGTTTCACCGGCCGGGTGACCATGCAACTGGAAAAGCGCGTAGATAATCTGCCGACTGACTCCACTGCATCTATCCTGACGGCTGGCCTGTTGGGCGAGAAGTACATCGGTATCAGCGTGGGCGGGGAACAAGCCTTGCTCAAGGATGGCGGGACTATCCATGACACCCAGTCATCGCTGGTGCTCGAGGACCTGATCGGTAAATTCCTGCTCAATACCGTTAGCAAAGACGCCAAATGAGGAGCTTTTGAATGATCTCTACCTTGCGACGTGGCCTGTTGGTTGTACTGGCGGCCCTGCCGTTGATGGCTAACGCCGTGGCGGCGCCTTCGGCGCACGATCTGGTTCAGGACACCACGACCCGGATGCTCGCCGACCTGTCGGCCAATAAAGAGAAGTACAAGCAGGATCCCGCAGACTTTTACACGGCGCTGAACACCATCGTCGGGCCTGTGGTGGATGCCGAAGGTATTTCCAAGAGCATCATGACGGTCAAGTATTCGCGTAAAGCAACACCAGCGCAGATGCAGACGTTCCAGGAAAACTTCAAGAAAGGCCTGTTCCAGTTCTATGGCAACGCCTTGCTTGAGTACAACAACCAGGGCATCACCGTTGAGCCAGCCAAGGACGAGTCGGGCGACCGCACCAGCGTTGGCATGACGGTCAAGGGCAGCAATGGTGCGGTTTACCCAGTGCAGTACACGCTCGAGAAGATCAATGGCGAGTGGAAACTGCGCAACGTGATCATCAATGGCATCAACATTGGCAAGCTGTTCCGCGATCAGTTCGCTGACGCGATGCAGCGCAATGGCAACGACCTGGACAAGACCATCAACAATTGGGCCGGGGAAGTCGCTAAAGCCAAGGAAGCCACCGAGAAGAAAGCACAATGAGCGAGTCGGCCGTTCGCATGAGCGAAACCGGCGAGTTGCTGCTCAGCGGCGTGCTGGATTACCGCACCGGCCCTGACTTGCGCAAGCAGGGCCAGGCGCTGATCAAGTCCAGCAATGCCGCAGCCGTGGTGGTTGATTGTTCGGCAGTGGTGAAGTCCAGCAGTGTCGGCTTGTCGCTGCTGCTGTGCTTCATGCGCGATGCCCAGGCGGCCGGCAAGGCCCTGAGCATCCGCGCAATGCCTGAAGACATGCGTGAAATCGCTCAGGTCAGCGAATTGACCGAGCTGTTGGCGCACCCCTAACGACATCCATTAAAGAAGCCCCCCGTCAGAGTCCTGTGAATGCGGGGTTCGCAGGCGCGGGGCTTTTTTGTATGATGTCCGACCCGCGCGCACAGGGCGCCGATTGAGGTTGAGCATGCAGGCCGTAGAAGTGAAGAGCTTTCTCGAAGGAAAGCTGCCGGGAACTCAAGTCGAAGTTGAAGGCGAAGGCTGCAACTTTCAGCTGAACGTGATTAGCGATGAACTGGCGGCGTTGAGCCCGGTGAAGCGTCAGCAGCAGATCTATGCCCATTTGAACCCATGGATCACCGATGGCAGCATCCATGCGGTCACTATGAAATTTTTCAGCAGCGCGGCCTGGGCCGAGCGCACCTGAGCCCAAGGGCGTCGAGATTCTTATGGATAAATTGATTATTACTGGCGGCGTTCGTCTTGATGGCGAAATCCGCATCTCCGGGGCAAAGAACTCTGCCCTGCCGATCCTCGCCGCCACCTTGCTGTGCGACGGCCCGGTCACCGTGGCCAACCTGCCGCACCTGCACGACATCACCACCATGATCGAGTTGTTCGGTCGCATGGGCATCGAGCCGGTGATCGACGAGAAGCTGAGCGTTGAAATCGACCCGCGCACCATCAAGACCCTGATCGCACCGTACGAACTGGTGAAAACCATGCGTGCCTCGATCCTGGTGCTGGGCCCGATGGTTGCGCGTTTCGGTGAAGCCGAAGTCGCACTGCCTGGCGGTTGCGCCATCGGTTCGCGTCCGGTCGACTTGCACATCCGTGGTCTTGAAGCCATGGGCGCGGTCATCGACGTCGAAGGCGGCTACATCAAGGCCAAGGCGCCGGAAGGTGGTTTGCGCGGTGCGCACTTCTTCTTCGACACCGTCAGCGTGACCGGCACCGAAAACATCATGATGGCCGCTGCACTGGCCAAGGGCCGCAGCGTCCTGGCTAACGCCGCGCGCGAGCCTGAAGTCATCGACCTGGCGAACTTCCTGATCGCTATGGGTGCCAAGATCACTGGCGCCGGCACCGACACCATCACCATCGATGGCGTTGAGCGTCTGCACCCGGCCACTTACAAAGTGATGCCGGACCGGATCGAAACCGGTACCTACCTGGTCGCGGCTGCCGTGACCGGCGGTCGTGTGAAGGTCAAGGACACCGATCCGACCATCCTCGAAGCCGTTCTGGAAAAACTTCGTGAGTCGGGTGCAGAAATCACCTGCGGCGACGACTGGATCGAGCTGAACATGCACGGCAAGCGGCCAAAAGCCGTTAACGTGCGGACCGCTCCGTACCCGGCGTTCCCGACCGACATGCAGGCGCAGTTCATCTCCCTCAACGCCATTGCCGAAGGCACGGGTGCAGTGATCGAGACGATCTTCGAAAACCGCTTCATGCACGTGTATGAACTGCACCGCATGGGCGCCAAGATCCAGGTCGAAGGCAACACTGCCATCGTTACCGGCACCGAGAAGCTCAAAGGCGCGCCAGTCATGGCCACCGACCTGCGTGCTTCGGCCAGCCTGGTGATCTCGGCGTTGATCGCTGAAGGCGACACCCTGATCGATCGCATCTACCACATCGACCGTGGTTACGAGTGCATCGAAGAGAAACTGCAGATGCTCGGCGCCAAGATCCGCCGCGTACCGGGCTAGTTTCTGCTGCAATTGTGGCGAGGGAGCTTGCTCCCGTTGGACTGCGCAGCAGTCCCGCTGTTGGGGCCGCTTCGCGACCCAGCGCGAGCAAGCTCCCTCGCCACAGTTTGCTGTTAACTGATTTGCTTCATCGAGGCTGTGATGGCCTCGATGTGTGTCCGGCGCCGTTTGCGACCGGGCATGAGTACCTTGATAAGGACTGACGTTTCCCATGTTGACCATCGCACTGTCCAAGGGCCGCATCCTTGACGACACCCTGCCGCTTCTGGCTGAAGCGGGCATCGTGCCGACCGAGAATCCGGACAAGAGCCGCAAGCTGATCATCCCCACGACCCAGCCTGACGTCCGTCTGCTGATCGTGCGCGCCACCGATGTGCCGACTTACGTCGAGCATGGTGCCGCGGACTTGGGCGTCGCCGGTAAAGATGTGTTGATGGAATACGGCGGCCAAGGCCTCTATGAGCCACTCGACCTGCGAATTGCCCTGTGCAAACTGATGACCGCCGGCAAGGTTGGCGCCATTGAGCCCAAGGGTCGTCTGCGCGTCGCCACCAAGTTCGTCAACGTTGCCAAGCGCTATTACGCCGAGCAGGGTCGTCAGGTCGACATCATCAAGCTTTACGGCTCGATGGAGCTGGCACCGCTGATTGGCCTGGCCGACAAGATCATCGACGTGGTCGACACCGGCAACACGCTGCGGGCCAACGGCCTGGAGCCACAGGAATTCATCGCTGACATCAGCTCCCGGCTGATCGTCAACAAGGCTTCGATGAAAATGCAGCACGCCCGTATCCAGGCGTTGATCGACACCCTGCGCAAGGCAGTGGAGTCTCGACACCGCGGCTGATTCACCTGCGCGACGTTAAGTCGCGCCCGTCTATCCGCCTCATAGCCAGAATTCTCAGGTGCCCAAGCGGAAACGACTGCTAAGTTAGGGCGCCTGAGTTTTTGCCATTCCTATGAGGCTCTCGCTATGACCGCACCGACTGCAATTCGCCGACTCAACGCTGCTGACCCGGATTTCGCGCATCATCTGGATCATCTGCTGAGCTGGGAAAGTGTGTCTGACGACTCGGTCAATCAGCGGGTGCTGGACATCATCAAGGCTGTGCGCGAGCGTGGCGATGCGGCGCTGGTTGAATTCACCCAGAAGTTCGATGGCTTGCAAGTCGCGTCCATGGCCGACCTGATCCTGCCGCGCGAACGCCTGGAGCTGGCCCTGACTCGTATCACCGTGCCCCAGCGCGAAGCGTTGGAAAAAGCCGCGGCGCGGGTGCGCAGTTACCACGAAAAGCAGAAACAAGACTCCTGGAGCTACACCGAAGCCGATGGCACGGTGCTCGGCCAGAAAGTCACGCCGCTGGATCGCGCCGGCCTGTACGTGCCGGGCGGCAAGGCGTCGTACCCGTCGTCGGTGCTGATGAATGCGATTCCTGCCAAGGTCGCCGGCGTGACCGAAGTGGTCATGGTCGTGCCGACCCCGCGCGGTGAACTCAATGAATTGGTGCTGGCCGCAGCCTGCATCGCTGGCGTGGACCGGGTGTTCACCATTGGCGGTGCCCAAGCGGTAGCCGCGCTGGCCTACGGCACCGAAAGCGTGCCGAAGGTCGATAAGGTCGTGGGCCCGGGCAACATCTATGTCGCCACCGCCAAGCGCCACGTGTTCGGTCAGGTCGGCATCGACATGATCGCTGGCCCGTCGGAAATCCTCGTGGTGTGCGACGGCCAGACCGATCCGGACTGGATCGCCATGGACCTGTTCTCCCAGGCTGAGCACGACGAAGACGCCCAGGCGATCCTGGTCAGCCCGGACGCCGAGTTCCTCGACAAGGTCGCCGCGAGCATCGCCAAGTTGCTGCCGACCATGGAGCGCGCCGAGATCATCGAAACCTCGATCAACGGCCGTGGCGCATTGATCCTCGTGCGCGACATGGAACAAGCCATCGAAGTGGCCAACCGTATCGCGCCGGAACACCTGGAATTGTCGGTCGCTGATCCGCAAGCCTGGTTGCCGCAGATTCGTCACGCCGGTGCGATCTTCATGGGTCGCCACACCTCTGAAGCCTTGGGCGATTACTGCGCCGGGCCGAACCACGTGTTGCCGACCTCCGGCACCGCGCGTTTCTCGTCGCCGCTGGGTGTGTATGACTTCCAGAAACGCTCGTCGATCATCTTCTGTTCCGAGCAGGGTGCTTCCGAACTGGGCAAGACCGCTTCCGTGCTGGCCCGTGGCGAGTCGCTGACTGCTCACGCCCGCAGCGCCGAATACCGCATCGTTGACGATAAGAAGGTTGACTGAACATGAGTAAATTCTGGAGCCCTTTCGTCAAGAGTCTGGTGCCTTACGTGCCGGGCGAGCAGCCGAAACTGGCGAAACTGGTGAAGCTCAACACCAACGAAAACCCGTACGGTCCATCGCCCAAAGCCTTGGCCGCGATGCAGACCGAACTGAACGACAACCTGCGCCTGTACCCGGACCCGAACAGCGATCTGCTGAAGAACGCCGTGGCTACTTATTACGGCGTGCAGAGCAATCAGGTATTCCTCGGCAACGGTTCCGATGAAGTCCTGGCGCACATCTTTCACGGCCTGCTGCAACACGACAATCCAGTGTTGTTCCCGGACATCAGCTACAGCTTCTACCCGGTCTACTGCGGGTTGTACGGCATTGCGTTCGATGCTGTGCCGCTGGACGCGCAGTTCCAGATCAACCCGGCGGACTATGCCAAGCCGAATGGCGGGATCATTTTCCCAAACCCGAACGCGCCGACTGGATGCCTGTTGGCGCTGGACGCCGTGGAGCAAATCCTCAAGGCCAGCCCGGATTCGGTGGTGGTGGTCGATGAAGCGTATATCGACTTCGGCGGCGATACCGCGATCAGCCTGGTGGACCGTTACCCGAACCTGCTGGTGACCCAGACCCTGTCCAAGTCCCGTTCCCTGGCGGGCCTGCGCGTCGGTTTGGCGGTGGGGCACCCGGACCTGATCGAGGCGCTGGAGCGGATCAAGAACAGCTTCAACTCCTACCCGCTGGATCGCTTGGCGAATGTCGGGGCAGCGGCGGCGTTCGAGGATCGCGAGTACTTCGACAAGACTTGCCGCTTGGTCATCGAGAATCGCGAGAAGGTTGTCGCGCAGTTGCAAGCGAAGGGTTTTGAAGTGCTGCCGTCGGCGGCGAACTTCATCTTCGCCCGGCATCCGCAGCACGATGCGGCTGGGCTGGCGGCGAAGTTGCGTGAGCAGGGTGTGATTGTCCGGCACTTCAAGCAGGAGCGGATTGCCCAGTTCCTGCGAATCTCCATCGGCACGCCAGAGCAAAACCAGGCGCTGATCGACGGCCTCGGCGACCTCTAACACACCACGGAACCCAATGTGGGAGCGGGCTTGCTCGCGAAGACGGCAGCACATCCAGCAATGATGTGACTGACATACCGCTTTCGCGAGCAAGCCCGCTCCCACATTGGTTTGTGGTGGTGCTTACTCTTCTTCTTTGACCGGGGCCGGCGGCGGACGCAGGCCAATCTCGGCGCTCAACTTGAGCTCCTTGCCGTTACGCATCACCTGGATCGTGACCTTGTCGGTCGGTTTGATCCGCGCCACCTGGTTCATCGAGCGGCGGCCATCACCGGCCGGTTCGCCGTCGATGCTGAGGATCACGTCGCCCAATTGCAGGCCGGCCTTCTGTGCCGGACCGTCACGGAAAATCCCTGCCACCACAATCCCCGGACGCCCGGACAGGCCAAACGATTCCGCCAGTTCCTGGGTCAGCGGCTGCACTTCGATCCCGAGCCAGCCACGAATCACCTGGCCGTGTTCGATGATCGACTTCATCACTTCCATCGCCAGTTTGACCGGGATCGCGAAGCCGATGCCTTGGGAACCGCCGGATTTGGAGAAGATCGCAGTGTTGATGCCAGTCAGGTTGCCATTGGCATCCACCAGCGCACCGCCGGAGTTGCCGGGGTTGATCGCGGCGTCGGTCTGGATGAAATCTTCGTAGTTGTTCAGGCCGAGCTGGTTACGCCCGGTGGCGCTGATGATGCCCATGGTGACGGTCTGGCCGACGCCGAACGGGTTGCCGATGGCCAGCGCGACGTCGCCGATGCGAATGTTGTCGGAACGGCCGATGGTGATCGCCGGCAGGGTTTTCAGGTCGATCTTCAATACCGCGAGATCAGTTTCCGGGTCGCTGCCGATCACCCGCGCCAAAGTCTCACGGCCATCCTTGAGCGCCACGACAATCTGGTCGGCGCCAGTGGTCACGTGGTTGTTGGTCAGGATGTAGCCTTCCGGGCTCATGATCACGCCGGAACCCAGACTCGACTCCATGCGCTTCTGCTTGGGCGAGTTGTCGCCGAAGAAGCGGCGGAACTGCGGGTCTTCGAACAACGGATGATTCGGTTTATTGATGACTTTGGTGGTGTACAGGTTGACCACCGCCGGCGCGGCAATGACCACGGCATCGGCATAAGACACCGGGCCCTGTTGCACGCTGGTGGTTTGCGGTGCTTGTTGAAGATTGACATCAAGGCTCGGAAGCCCGACCCACTGCGGGTAACGCTGGATTATCAACAGAGCGATAAGCACGCCGGCCAACAGCGGCCAGCCGGAAAAACGCAGCGCCTTAAGCATTAAGCAAGTCCTGGAAAGGTTGCAGGTGGTATGAGACCGCCCATAATGTCGCGCATTATACGAGGCGAGCGCGCCTCTGAACGGGATATTTAGGAGTCTTTTATGGCCGTCGCCCTGAGCACCCTGGTCGAAGAAGCCGACCGTTACCTTAACAGTTCAAAGATCGCCGACTACTGCCCCAATGGCTTGCAGGTCGAGGGCCGTCCGCAAGTGATGCGCATCGTCAGTGGCGTCACTGCCAGCCAGGCGCTGCTGGACGCGGCGGTCGAGGCCAAGGCCGATCTGGTGCTGGTGCATCACGGCTATTTCTGGAAGGGCGAGAACCCCTGCATCACCGGGATGAAGCAGCGCCGCTTGAAAACCCTGCTCAAGCACGACATCAGTCTGCTGTCTTATCACTTGCCGCTGGATCTGCACCCGGACGTCGGCAACAACGTGCAGCTTGCGCGTCAGTTGGACATCACTGTCGAAGGCCCGCTGGACCCCGACAACCTGAAAGTCGTCGGCCTGGTCGGCTCGTTGAGCGAACCGATGAGCCCCCGCGACTTTGCCCGTCGCGTGCAGGAAGTCATGGGGCGCGAACCGTTGCTGATTGAAGGCAGCGAAATGATTCGTCGGGTCGGCTGGTGCACGGGCGGCGGTCAGGGCTATATCGATCAGGCGGTGTTGGCGGGGGTCGATCTGTACCTCAGCGGTGAAGCGTCCGAACAGACGTTCCACAGTGCCCGGGAAAACGACATCAGCTTCATCGCCGCCGGGCATCACGCTACCGAGCGCTACGGGGTTCAGGCCTTGGGCGATTACCTGGCGCGACGCTTTGCCCTGGAGCACATCTTCATCGACTGCCCGAACCCGATCTGAAACCACCGTCCCTCTGTAGGAGCGAGGCTTGCCCGCGAAGAACGATAACGCGGTTTCCCCGAGACACCGTGTAATCGTCTTCGCGGGCAAGCCTCGCTCCTACAAGGGCTGTAGCCCAAACGAGGGGGTATATTCATATACCCTTTCGATCTAGTTGGCGTCCTGATTAGAAGGGGGCCGCTGTGCTAGGATTCCCCGCTCGAACACGGCCCGCTGGCCGTCCATAAGATCGTTTTCGTGAGTAGCCATGGTCGACAAACTGACGCATCTGAAACAGCTGGAGGCCGAAAGCATCCACATCATCCGCGAGGTCGCCGCCGAGTTCGATAACCCGGTGATGCTGTACTCCGTCGGTAAAGACTCCGCCGTGATGCTGCACCTTGCGCGCAAGGCATTCTTCCCGGGCAAACTGCCGTTCCCGGTGATGCACGTCGATACCCGGTGGAAGTTCCAGGAAATGTACGCATTCCGCGACCGCATGGTCGAAGAACTGGGCCTGGACCTGATCGTCCACGTCAACCCCGATGGCGTTGCGCAGGGTATCAATCCGCTGACCCACGGCAGTGCCAAACACACCGATATCATGAAAACCGAAGGCCTGAAACAGGCCCTCGACAAGTACGGTTTCGACGCCGCTTTCGGTGGTGCCCGCCGCGATGAAGAGAAGTCCCGTGCCAAAGAGCGCGTGTATTCCTTCCGCGACACCAAGCACCGCTGGGACCCGAAAAACCAGCGTCCGGAGTTGTGGAACGTCTACAACGGCAACGTCAACAAGGGCGAATCCATTCGTGTATTCCCGTTGTCGAACTGGACCGAACTGGATATCTGGCAGTACATCTACCTCGAAGGCATCCCAATTGTGCCGCTGTATTTCGCCGCCGAGCGCGACGTTATCGAGATGAATGGCACCTGGATCATGATCGACGACGAACGTCTGCTCAATCACCTGAGCGATGAAGACAAGGCGCGCATCGTCAAGAAAAAAGTGCGTTTCCGTACGCTGGGCGACTACCCGTTGACCGGTGCGGTCGAGTCCGAGGCCACCAGCCTGACCGACATCATTCAGGAAATGCTCCTGACGCGAACTTCCGAACGCCAGGGCCGGGTCATCGACCACGATGGCGCAGGCTCGATGGAAGAAAAGAAACGTCAGGGTTATTTCTAAGGGGTTGTCATGTCGCACGTATCTGATTTGATCAGCGAGGACATCCTCGCCTACCTGGGCCAGCACGAACGCAAGGAAATGCTGCGCTTTCTGACCTGTGGCAACGTCGACGACGGCAAGAGCACCCTGATCGGGCGCCTGCTGCACGACTCCAAGATGATCTACGAAGATCACCTGGAAGCCATCACCCGCGATTCGAAAAAGTCCGGCACCACCGGCGACGACATCGACCTGGCCTTGCTGGTCGACGGCCTGCAGGCTGAGCGTGAGCAGGGCATCACCATTGATGTTGCCTACCGCTACTTCTCCACCGCCAAGCGTAAATTCATCATCGCCGACACCCCCGGCCATGAGCAGTACACCCGCAACATGGCCACCGGTGCCTCCACCTGTGACCTGGCGATCATCCTGATCGACGCCCGCTACGGCGTGCAGACCCAGACCCGTCGCCACAGCTTTATCGCCTCGTTGCTGGGCATCAAGCACATCGTGGTTGCCGTCAACAAGATGGACATCAACGGCTTCGATGAAAGCGTGTTCGAGTCGATCAAGGCCGATTACCTGAAGTTCGCCGAAGGCATCGCATTCAAGCCGACCACCATGGCGTTCGTGCCGATGTCGGCGCTGAAGGGCGACAACGTGGTGAACAAGTCCGAGCGCTCGCCGTGGTACACCGGCCAGTCGCTGATGGAAATTCTCGAGACCGTCGAGATCGCCAACGACCGCAACTACACCGACCTGCGTTTCCCGGTGCAGTACGTCAACCGTCCGAACCTGAACTTCCGTGGTTTTGCCGGCACCCTGGCCAGCGGCATCGTGCACAAGGGCGACGAAGTCGTGGTGCTGCCGTCGGGCAAGAGCAGCCGCGTGAAATCCATCGTCACCTTCGAAGGTGAGCTGGAGCACGCAGGTCCGGGTCAGGCTGTAACGCTGACCATGGAAGACGAGATCGACATCTCTCGCGGCGACTTGCTGGTGCACGCCGACAACCTGCCGCAAGTGACCGACGCCTTCGACGCCATGCTGGTGTGGATGGCCGAAGAACCGATGCTGCCGGGCAAGAAATACGACATCAAGCGCGCCACGTCCTACGTGCCGGGTTCGATCACCAGCATCGTCAACCGCGTTGACGTGAACACGCTGGAAGAAGGTCCGGCGAGTTCGCTGAATCTGAACGAGATCGGTCGGGTCAAGGTCAGCCTCGACGCCGCCATCGCACTGGACGGTTACGCGAGCAACCGCACCACCGGCTCGTTCATCGTCATCGATCGTTTGACCAATGGCACCGTCGCCGCTGGCATGATCATCGCTCAACCGTTGGCCCATGGCAGCAGCACGCACCACGGCAAACTGGCGCACGTCGCTACCGAGGAACGCGCCCAGCGCTTCGGCCAGCAACCGGCTACCGTGTTGTTCAGCGGCTTGTCCGGCGCGGGCAAAAGCACCCTGGCTTACGCGGTTGAACGCAAGTTGTTCGACATGGGCCGTGCGGTGTTCGTACTGGATGGCCAGAACCTGCGTCACGACCTGAACAAAGGTCTGCCGCAGGATCGTTCCGGGCGTACCGAGAACTGGCGTCGTGCGGCGCACGTTGCGCGTCAGTTCAACGAAGCCGGTTTGCTGACCCTGGCGGCATTCGTTGCGCCGAGTGCCGAAGGTCGCGAGCAGGCGAAGGACCTGATCGGCAAGGAGCGTCTGCTGACGGTCTACGTCCAGGCCTCGCCAACCGTGTGTGCCGAACGTGATCCGCAAGGGCTGTATGCCGCCGGTGGCGACAACATCCCGGGCGACTCCTTCCCGTACGACGTGCCGCTGGACGCTGACCTTGTGGTTGACACCCAGTCGCTGTCGCTGGAAGAAAGCGTCAAGCGAGTGCTGGATCTGCTGCGTCAGCGTGGCGCGATCTAAGCGTTAGCTGCACATAAAAAACCCGCCGATGAGTGATCATCGGCGGGTTTTTTTGTGCCAGGTGATTTTCCAATGTGGGAGCGGGCTTGCTCGCGAATACGGACTGACATTCAACACTGTTGTCGACTGACACACCGCTTTCGCGAGCAAGCCCGCTCCCACAGGGGATCAGCGTTTGGCTGGGTATTCGCGATGCATCTGCCCCAGCAACGCATCCTTGTCTTCCCACAGCTGATTGATCCAGCCCTGGAACTGCAATCGATACTCGCCGTCCTGGTCGTAATTCTTGCCAATGAACTGCGGCGGTATTTTCAGCTCCTGAAAATGCACCACCACGTCTTTCACGTTACCGCAGAGCAAATCCCAATACCCGGGACGACCAGCAGGGTAGTGAATGGTCACATTGACGATCGACTCCAGCTGTTCACCCATCGCATCCAGCACAAACGCAATGCCACCGGCCTTGGGCTTGAGCAGGTATTTGAACGGCGATTTCTGCTGGGCATGCTTGCCTTCGGTGAAGCGCGTGCCTTCGACGAAGTTGAAGATCCCCACCGGGTTGTTGCGGAACTTGTCGCAAGTCTTGCGGGTGGTTTCCAGGTCTTTGCCTTTCTTCTCAGGGTGCTTTTCCAGATAGGCCTTGGAGTAGCGTTTCATGAACGGGAAGCCGAGCGCCCACCACGCCAGGCCAATCACCGGGACCCAGATCAGCTCTTGTTTAAGAAAGAACTTCAACGGCTGGATACGGCGGTTGAGCACGTATTGCAGCACCATGATGTCGACCCAGCTCTGGTGGTTGCTGGTGATCAGGTACGAGTGCTGATAGTCCAGCCCCTCAAGACCACTGAGGTGCCAGCGGGTGCGGCAGACCAGGTTCATCCACGCTTTGTTATTGCTGATCCAGGCTTCGTGGGTGTGGCTCATCAGCCAACGCGTGAAACGCTGGGTGAGGGCGAAGGGCAGCACTTTGAACAGTGCCACGATGAACAGAAACGAGCACAGCAGAATGGTGTTCAGCGCCAACAACAAAGAGGCAATCACACCGCGCACGGCGGCAGGCAGGAAATCCAGCATTTAAAGATCCATAGGTCGGTTGGCAGCTTGAATCGCGGTCAACGCGATGGTGTAGACGATGTCATCGACTTGCGCGCCGCGCGGTAGGTCGTTCACCGGTTTGCGCAGGCCTTGCAGCATCGGGCCGAGGCTCACGCAATCGGCGCTGCGTTGCACGGCTTTGTGGGTGGTGTTGCCGGTGTTGAGGTCGGGGAACACGAACACCGTGGCGCGACCGGCGACCTGACTGTTCGGCGCCAATTGCCTGGCCACGGTTTCGTTGGCGGCGGCGTCGTACTGCAACGGGCCGTCGATCAGCAGCGAGTTCTGTTGTTCGTGGGCGAGCAACGTCGCTTCGCGGACCTTCTCGACTTCTTCGCCGCTGGCGGATTCACCGCTGGAATAGCTGATCATCGCCACCCGTGGAATGATCCCGAACGCCGCTGCCGAGTCGGCGCTTTGCAACGCGATCTCGGCCAGTTCGCTGGCGCTCGGGTGCGGGTTCATCACGCAGTCGCCGTAGACCAGCACTTCCTCCGGGAACAGCATGAAGAACACTGACGACACCAGCGTGCAGCCCGGCGCGGTCTTGATCAGTTGAAGAGCCGGGCGGATGGTGTTGGCGGTGGAATGAATGACCCCGGACACCAGGCCATCGACTTCATCCAGCGCCAGCATCATGGTGCCGATCACCACGGTGTCTTCCAGTTGCTGCTCGGCCATCGGCGCGTTGAGGCTTTTGCTTTTGCGCAGGGCCACCATCGGTTCGATGTAATTGCCGCGAATCAGGTCCGGGTCAAGAATCTCCAGCCCCGGCGGCAACTCGATACCTTGTGCGCGGGCCACGGCTTCAACATCTTCCGGTTTCGCCAGCAACACGCAACGGGCGATGCCTCGGGCCTGGCAGATCGCGGCGGCTTGTACGGTCAGCGGCTCGCTGCCTTCGGGCAACACGATGCGCTTGTTGGCGGCCTGGGCGCGCTGGATCAATTGGTAACGGAACACTGCCGGCGACAAGCGCATTTCCCGTGGCGTGCCGCAACGCTGATGCAGCCACTTGGCGTCGAGATGGCTGGCGACGAAGTCGGTGATGATCTCCGCACGCTCGCGGTCGTCGATCGGGATTTCCTTGTTCAGGCCGTTCAACTGGTTGGCGGTGTCGTAGGAGCCGGTGCTCACCGACAATACTGGCAGGCCCGCCTGCAAGGCGCCGCGACACAGGTCCATGATCCGTGGGTCGGGCAGAGTGTCGCTGGTCAGCAACAGGCCGGCCAGGGGCACGCCGTTCATGGCGGCAAGGCTGACCGCGAGGATGATGTCGTCGCGATCGCCCGGCGTCACCACCAGTACGCCGGGCTTGAGCAGCTCCACGGTGTTGCGCATGGTGCGGGCGCAGATGATGATTTTGGTCATGCGCCGGGTTTCGTAGTCACCGGCATTGAGAATCTGCGCGCCCATCAGGTCGGCCACATCGCGCGTGCGCGGGGCGTTCAGTTCTGGCTGGAACGGGATGCAGCCGAGCAAGCGGAAGTCGCCACTGCGCAGTAACGGCGAGTGTTCCTTCAGGCGCGAGGCGAAGGCTTCCATGCTTTCATCGGTCTTGACCTTGTTGAGGATCACGCCGAGGACTTTCGGGTCTTTCGGCCCGCCGAACAATTGCGCCTGCAATTCCACCCTGCCGGACAGCTCGGTCAGCACTTCGTTTTCCGGTGCCGAGACCAGGATCACTTCGGCGTCGAGGCTTTTGGCCAAGTGCAGATTGACCCGCGCGGCGTAACTCGCGCTGCGGGTCGGGACCATGCCTTCAACAATCAGCACATCTTTACCGACGGCCGCCTGCTGATACAGGGTGATGATTTCTTCGAGCAACTCATCCAGCTGACCGTCGCCGAGCATGCGCTCGACATGGGCCAGGCCCAGCGGTTGCGGCGGCTTGAGGCCGTGAGTGCGCGCCACCAATTCGGTGGAACGCTCAGGGCCGGTGTCGCCCGGATGCGGTTGGGCGATCGGTTTGAAAAAGCCGACTTTCAGCCCGGCTCGCTCAAGGGTACGCACCAGCCCGAGGCTGATGGAGGTCAGACCCACACCAAAATCGGTGGGCGCGATAAAAAAAGTTTGCATGCGGATTCTCTGGAGGTGCATGGCAATGGCGGCGGCCTATGGCTGGCCGTCTACCGAAATTCAGTCGCCAAGGTTATCGCTAACCGAGCCTTGTGCGCACCAACCGCAAGCAAAGGGTTGGCCTATTTTTTCAATACGTTGTGCCGGGTCGAGGACCCAGGCCCGAGACTGCCAGGGCGGCTGATGGCGCAGGTGTTGGGTGTGGCCACAGGAAAGCTCGGCCACCCAATGTCCATCCTCGTCTTGATGAAAGCCTGTGACCGTTGAGGGTTTCATGGCGATCCGTCTGTCCGGGTTGTGTTCGCTTTCGGGCGATTGCTTCGCTAAACTCGTTCTTTCTATATTCTTCTGCAAAAGGTCTCGCCCCATGCTGATCGCCGCCAATAAGGCTGTCTCCATCGACTATACCCTGACCAACGACGCTGGTGAGGTCATCGACAGCTCCGCCGGCGGCGCGCCGCTGGTCTACCTGCAAGGCGCAGGTAACATTATCCCGGGCCTGGAAAAAGCCCTGGAAGGCAAAACCGTCGGTGACGAACTGACCGTTGCCGTAGAACCTGAAGATGCCTACGGCGAATACGCTGCCGAACTGGTCAGCACCTTGAGCCGCAGCATGTTCGAAGGCGTCGACGAACTGGAAGTGGGCATGCAGTTCCACGCTTCCGCTCCGGACGGCCAGATGCAAATTGTCACCATCCGTGACCTGGACGGCGACGATGTCACCGTCGACGGCAACCACCCGTTGGCCGGTCAGCGCCTGAATTTCCAGGTCAAGATCATCGACATCCGTGACGCCAGCCAGGAAGAAATCGCGCATGGTCACGTCCATGGCGAAGGTGGCCATCACCACTGATTTCTGCGCTAAGCTCAGAGTACTGGAGAGGCGCCCGAGGGCGCCTTTTTAGTCCGCGGCTGTCCCAGACGGCGCCGCCAAGTGGCTGTTTCGAGAAGAACACGGGAATTTGGAGTTCGTCATGAGTGCTTTCCACGACCTTAATTTGAAAGCCCTGGATGGTCAGGATCTACCTCTGGCACCCTTCAAGGGTCACGTCGTGCTGGTGGTCAACGTTGCCTCCAAATGTGGTTTGACCCCACAGTACGCGGCGCTGGAAAACCTCTACCAGCAATACAAAGGTAAAGGTTTCAGCGTGCTGGGCTTGCCGTGCAACCAGTTTGCAGGACAGGAACCGGGCACCGAGCAAGAGATCCAGGAATTCTGCAGCCTCAACTATGGCGTGACTTTTCCGTTGTCCAGCAAGCTGGAAGTCAACGGTCATGAGCGTCATCAGTTGTACCGTTTGCTGGCGGGCGAGGGCGCGGAGTTTCCAGGGGACATCACCTGGAACTTCGAAAAATTCCTGCTCGGCAAAGACGGGCGTGTCTTGGCGCGGTTTTCGCCACGCACGGCACCGGATGATCCGACGATCATCCATGCGATTGAAAAAGCTCTGAGCTAATCCCCCCTGCACTTGTAGGAGCGAGGCTTGCCCGCGAAGGCGTCATGTCATTCAGCATTGATAGCGGCTGATCTGACGCCTTCGCGGGCAAGCCTCGCTCCTACATGTATTCGACCTTTTAGACCTTAATCACCGCAATCAATAGTGCTGTTCAAGGCTGGCAACTCTCCATATTATCGCCGTCATAAAGTCATTTCCCCGTGGAGCGTCCCATGCCCGTCAAAGCCTTGTTCAAACCGTTCCACCTCGGCACCCTCGAACTGCCGACCCGTGTCGTCATGGCGCCGATGACCCGCTCCTTTTCTCCAGGCGGCGTTCCCAACTCCAAAGTGATCGAGTACTACCGTCGCCGCGCCGCTGCGGGTGTGGGCCTGATCATCACCGAAGGCACCACCGTCGGTCACAAAGCCTCGAACGGCTACCCGAACGTGCCGCACTTCTATGGTGAAGCTGCGTTAGCCGGCTGGAAGAAAGTCGTTGATGCCGTGCACGCCGAAGGCGGCAAGATCGTTCCGCAACTGTGGCACGTGGGCAGTGTGCGTCGTATCGGCACTGAGCCGGACGCCAGCGTTCCAGGTTACGGCCCGTCGGAAAAACTCAAGGACGGTCAGGTCGTGGTTCACGGCATGACTAAGCAAGATATCCAGGACGTGATCGCCGCCTTCGCCCAGTCTGCCAAAGACGCGCAAAGCATCGGCATGGACGGCGTGGAAATCCATGGCGCTCACGGCTATCTGGTGGATCAGTTCTTCTGGGAAGGCACCAATCAGCGCACCGACGAGTACGGCGGCAGCCTGGCCAACCGTTCGCGTTTCGCCATCGAATTGATTCAAGCCGTGCGTGCGGCGGTTGGCGAAGGTTTCCCGATTATTTTCCGTTTCTCCCAGTGGAAGCAGCAGGATTACACCGCGCGCCTAGTGCAGACCCCGGATGCGTTGGGTGAATTCCTCAAGCCGTTATCCGACGCCGGCGTGGATATTTTCCACTGCTCGACGCGACGTTTCTGGGAGCCGGAGTTCGACGGTTCCGAACTGAACCTGGCTGGCTGGACCCGCAAACTGACCGGCAAACCGACCATCACCGTGGGCAGCGTTGGCCTGGATGGCGAGTTTCTGCAGTTCATGGTCAACACCGACAAGATCGCCCAACCGGCCAGCCTGGAAAAACTGCTGGAGCGTTTGAACAACGATGAGTTTGACCTGGTGGCTGTCGGTCGTGCGCTGCTGGTGGACCCGGACTGGGCGCAGAAAGTGCGTGATGGTCGTGAGGAAGACATCCTGCCGTTCAGCCGTGAAGCGTTGATGACGCTGGTTTAAGCCGCGACTGGAAGGGCCTCTTCGCGGGCAAGCCTCGCTCCTACGGGATTGATGTCGATCACAACCGATCGACACAACTCAACCCTGTAGGAGCGAGGCTTGCCCGCGAAGCTTTTAAGGCAATAACGCGGCATTCGGCAGAGACTGCCCCTGCACACAAGCCCCCCGCAACTGCCCCTCAAACTGCTCGATAATCGCTGCCCAACCCTGGCGACTCGCATGCTGACGCGCATTCAGCCGCACGCAGCGCAAGGTTTCCCTTTCCTCCAGCAACCAGCGCGCCGCATCGCAAAACGCCTCTTCATCCCCCGGCATCGCCAACACGCCGTTGTAGCCGTGGCGAATGTGCTGACCCGCCGCCGCCATGTCGTACGCCACCACACCCAACCCCGAGGCCAGCGCCTCCAGCACCACATTGCCGAAGGTTTCGGTCATGCTCGGAAACAGAAAAACATCCCCTGACGCGTAGTGACTGGCCAAGGCTTCCCCGCGCTGTGAGCCGCAGAAAATCGCCTCCGGCAATTCCTTCTCCAGGGCCATCCGCAACGGTCCGTCGCCGACCACGATCAGCTTCAGGTTTCGCTGTGGATAAGTCTCCTTTAACGTTTCGAAGCTGCGTTTGAGCAATCCCAGATTCTTCTCCGGTGCCAGGCGACCGACATGGATCACTGCAACGTCATCGTCCGCCAATCCCCACTGCTCACGCAGCGCGTTCAGGCGTTTGGCCGGGTGAAACAGTTGGCTGTCGACGCCTCGAGACAACAGCGCCAGGCGTTCGAACTGCCGGCGTTCCAGTTCAAGCCGCTGGCTGACGCTGGGCACCAAAGTCAGGGTCGAGCGGTTGTGAAACCAGCGCAGGTAGTGGGTCAGCAGGCGCGTCAGCAGGCCGAGCCCGTACTGGCTTGAGTACTGCTGGAAGTTGGTGTGAAAACCGCTGACCACCGAAATCCCCAAGCGTCGCGCGGCACGCAAGGCCGACAAACCCAGCGGCCCTTCAGTGGCGATGTACAGCACGTCGGGGCGATGGCGTTTCCAGCGGCGCAGCAATTTGTGCATCGACGACTGACCCCACTGCAACCCCGGATAACCCGGCAGCGGCCAGCCGCGACACAGCAGCAACTCATCGTCACTGCCCATCTGGCGATCACAGCCCTGGCGCGGTCGCACCAGCTCGACCTGATGCCCGCGCGCGCGCAAACCATCGCACAAGCGGCCAAGGGTATTGGCCACGCCGTTGATTTCCGGTGGGAAAGTTTCGGTGATCAGGGTGATATGCAGAGCTGTCGTCATGACCTCAGTGTCGGCTGAGGCCATGTCGTCATTGTGTCATTGCGGTGATGGATTTATGACGTCGTACGCTGGGGCACCAGGTTTTCCGCGCCACGCTCACGCACCCAGAACAGCGTCGCCCCGGCCACGGCCGCAGGCATCATCAGGATGTTCACCACTGGAATCAGCAACACCAGATACACGATCCCGCCGAAGCTCATGCTCTGCCAGCGCTTCTCGCGCAACCAGGCGAGCATCTCGTTCCAGCCGAGCTTGTGGTTGTCCGCTGGGTAGTCGATGTACTGGATCGCCATCATCCATACGCCGAACAGCAGCCATAGCGGCGCGGCGATGATGTTCACTACCGGGATGAACGAGAGGATGAACAGCCCGATGGCACGCGGCAGGAAGTAGCCGAGCTTGCGCATTTCCCGGGCGAGGGTGCGCGGGATCATTTCGATCAGTTCGCCCCAACTGAAGGCCGGGAAGTCGTCGGTGCCGCGCACCACCACTTCGACTTTCTCCGCGAGGAAGCCGTTGAACGGCGCGGCGATGACGTTGGCGAGCATGGTGAAGGTGAAGAACACCATCAGCACCACCAGCACCACGAAAATCGGCCAGAGGATGTAACTGAGGAAACTCAGCCAGTCGGGCAGGGACGGCATCAGTGTGTCGACCCACAGACTGAATTGATGGCCGGCCAGGTAAATCAATCCGACGAACAGCACCAGGTTGATCATCAGCGGCAGCAACACGAACAAACGCAGGCCCGGGCTCAGGACCAGCTTGAGGCCTTCGCGCAGGTATTGCGGGCCGGACAGAACAGGGGCGGGCATAGGGTGCTCCGAGCAGAGGGTAAACGCGCCGACCTTACCGACTTTGCCGGGCGGGTGAAAGCGCGGCATTGGCATCGACATTCACTGTAACAAAGGCGTCTATAAAATCACGGTAACGGGATAGAGACCGCCTATGAGCTGGATTGTTAAACCGTATTTCCTTAATCTTCGCCCCCTCGATACGCTGCACCCATTCTTTTTACAGGACTGTCGAGCTCAAGCCTTCCCCAAGTGCTTTCAACAGTCCTTTTTTATTCCCGCCGGCAAACCCGGCGTTCCGCGCCAGATATTCGGGCCGGTTAACAGGAGCAGGTCATGTCTGAAGTCCGTCATTCGCGAGTGATTATTCTCGGTTCCGGCCCTGCCGGTTACAGCGCTGCGGTGTATGCCGCCCGCGCCAACCTCAAGCCACTGCTGATCACTGGCATGCAGGCTGGCGGTCAACTGACCACCACCACCGAAGTCGACAACTGGCCGGGCGACGTCCATGGCCTGACCGGCCCGGCGCTGATGGAGCGGATGAAAGAGCACGCCGAACGCTTTGAAACCGAGATCGTCTTCGATCACATCAATGCCGTGGACTTCGCTGCCAAGCCGTACACCCTGACCGGTGACAGCGCGACTTACACCTGCGACGCCCTGATCATCGCCACCGGCGCCAGCGCTCGTTACCTGGGCCTGCCGTCGGAAGAAGCGTTCATGGGCAAAGGCGTTTCGGCCTGCGCAACCTGCGACGGTTTCTTCTACCGCAACAAGCCAGTGGCTGTGGTCGGTGGCGGTAATACCGCTGTGGAAGAAGCGCTGTACCTGGCCAACATCGCCAGCACCGTGACCCTGATCCACCGTCGTGAAACCTTCCGCGCCGAGAAGATCCTGATCGACAAGCTGAATGCCCGGGTTGCTGAAGGCAAGATCATCCTCAAGTTGAACTCGAACTTGGACGAAGTCCTGGGCGACAACATGGGCGTGACCGGTGCTCGCCTGAAGAACAACGACGGCAGCTTCGACGAGCTGAAAGTCGATGGCGTGTTCATCGCCATCGGCCACACCCCGAACACTTCGCTGTTCGAAGGTCAACTGACGTTGAAAGACGGCTACCTGGTGGTGCACGGCGGCCGTGAAGGCAACGCCACTGCAACTAACCTCGAAGGCATCTTCGCCGCCGGTGACGTGGCTGACCACGTTTACCGTCAAGCGATCACCTCCGCTGGCGCTGGCTGCATGGCGGCACTGGACGCCGAGCGTTACCTCGACGATCTGCAGAACGTTAAGTTCTGATCGCGTTGAAATGAAAAAACCGGCCTCGGCCGGTTTTTTTGTGCCCGCGATTTCATGGTCAATACAGGACTAGTGTGGGAGCGGGCTTGCTCGCGAAGGCGGCGCAACATTCAATATTGATGTCGGCTGACACACCGCTTTCGCGAGCAAGCCCGCTCCCACAGGGGATGTGTGATCAGGTCAGTTTTTTCAGGCATGCCTCGAAGATGTCCAGGCCTTCTTCCAGAACCGTAGCCTCGGTGGTCAGCGGCGCCAGCAGCCGAATGATGTTTCGCGACTTTCCGCTCGGCATCAGCAGCAAGCCCGCATCCCGGGCCAGGGCCAGCAACTGCGTCAATTGCGCTGAGGCCGGTGAGCCATCGGCGTTACTCAACTCGATGCCGCGCATGGCGCCGACGCCGGTCAGGCGCCCCAGATACGGCGAAAGCTTGCTGACGCGCCAGGCTTCGTAACGGCTGACGATGGCTTCTTCCTGCTGTGAACCCCAGGCGTTCAGGTTCGCATCGGTCATCTCGTCCAGGGTTGCCAGTGCTGCCGCGCAGGCAATCGGGTTACCTGAATAGGTGCCGCCCAGTCCGCCCTTGGGCAAGGTGTCGAGCAAGGACTTGCGCCCGACCACCGCACCCAGCGGCACGCCGCCGGCGATGCTTTTAGCGAGCAGGATCAGGTCCGGTTCGATGCCCAGTCGCGAGAAGGCAAAACGTTCGCCGGTACGGCCAAACCCGGACTGGATTTCATCAGCGATCAGCAGGATGTTTTTCTCGTCACAGAAGCGCCGCAACGCCTGGGCGAATTCCACGTCCATCGCCAGGAAACCCGCTTCGCCCTGCACCGGTTCGACGATAAAACACGCCACGTCATTGACGTCGATCTCGACGCTGAACAACCGATCCATCGCCTTCAGCGCTTCGGCGCAGGTCACGCCGTTGTCCTTGCTTGGGAAAGGCAGGTGATACACCGGGCCCGGCAGCACGCCGACTTTCTGTTTGTAGGGCGCGACTTTGCCATTGAGGTTGAGGGTGGCCAGCGTGCGGCCATGGAAGGCGCCATCAAACGCGATGACAGCTGTGCGGCCGGTGGCACCACGCACGATCTTCAGGGCGTTTTCCGCCGCTTCTGCGCCACTGTTGGTGAGCATGCCGCTGACCGGGTAGCTCACCGGAATGAACGCCGTCAGACGATCCATCAGTTCGAGGTAGGGCGTATGCGGGGCTGCGTTGAACGCGTAGTGGGTCAGCCGGGTGGCTTGTTCGCGAATGGCCTCGACGATGCGCGGGTTGCAGTGGCCGAGGTTCAGCACGCCGATGCCGCCGACAAAGTCGATGTAGCGTTTGCCCTCGGTGTCCCAGACCTCGGCGTTTTTGCCGTGGCTGAGCGTGACGGGATGCACGACGTTGATCGACTGGCTGATGGTTTCGCTGCTCATGGATACCTGACTCAGAAGAAGGGTTGCTTCTTTTTATCTAAGCCGTGAGCAGGGGGCACCGGCAAACGAAATAAAGTCGCCGGGTCAATCTTAAAAGTCGGGATGTGTTGCAGGGGCACGGCTTGCCGGCGATGGCGGTCTTGAGATTGCCTTCGCGGGCAAGCCTCGCTCCTACAGAAAAGCGTTTAATCGTGGGCAGGCCGTGCGCCCATCAAAGGCGGTTAGCGGCGGGTCAGTGGTTGCTGGGTGAATTTCACGCCGGCCAGACCCTGCGCGATCAGCGCGCGGATATTGCCGTGATCGTTGCCCTCAGGCGTGGCCACTACCGAACGATAGTGTTCGCCAAACGCCAGCAGCGCTTCTTCATCGCTCAAGCCTTCCAGCAGTGCCAAGCCCAAAGTCTTGCACGAGCCTTCGTTCTGCCCGGCGGCGTTTTCCACGCCACCGTTGTTGAAGGCTTGCGGCTGATAGTCGTAACCGGCGGCGATAAAGGCCAGGGTGTCGGCGAAAGCGTGTTCGCCGCTGTTGAGGCTGGCGCGCAGGGTGTTCAAATCACTCATTGGGTTTTCCTTTGGCGAACGCCGCTTGTTGTTCGGCGCTGGCTTCTTGCTGGTATTGGGCTTTCCACTCGGCGTAAGGCATGCCGTAAACCACTTCACGGGCGTCGTCGAGGGTGACTTCGATCTGGCGTTCGTCAGCGGCGGCCTTGTACCACTTGGACAGGCAGTTGCGGCAGAAACCCGAGAGGTTCATCAGGTCGATGTTCTGCACATCCTTGCGGCTGTCCAGATGGGCGACCAGCCGGCGAAAGGCGGCGGCTTCAAGTTCCAGGCGTTGTTGATCGGTCATAGGGGTCTCTGCGAGACAGCTGTAAGCGGCAAGCTTCAAGCTGCAAGTTGGGGATGCGTTGGCCGTTAGCTTACCGCTTGAAGCTGGAAGCTTGAAGCTTAGCGGCTTGCCGCGAGCGTAATCGACACCGACTCGGCAAATCGCAGGGCATGGGGTTTGTCTACTTCCACTTCGGCGTACAGCACCGATTCGTTGACCATGACCAGATCGAGAATTTCCTGGGTCAGGCGTTCGAGCAAGGCGAAGCGATTACCTTCCACGTGGGCGATGATCGCCTTGGTGATGGTGCGGTAGTTCAGCGCGTGATCGATGTCGTTGTCGCGCACCGCTTCTTGCGCCGCGTACAGGATGGTGAGGTTGATCAACACGTCCTGCTTGTTGAGGATTTCGTCCTCGTTGATGCCGATGAAGGTGCGCAGGCACAGGTCCTTGACCCGGATGCGCGCCATTCCTGGTTGAAGTTGTGGCATTGCTACTTGCTCCGTCCAATCAATTGCAGGAACTCCTGGCGGGTGTTGCTCGACTCGCGGAAGGCGCCGAGCATCACTGAGGTGTTCATGGTCGAATTCTGTTTCTCGACGCCACGCATCATCATGCACATGTGCTTGGCCTCGATCACCACGGCGACACCGGCGGCGTCCGTCACATGTTGCACTGCTTCGGCGATCTGCCGGGTGAGGTTTTCCTGAATTTGCAGGCGACGGGCGAACATGTCCACCAGTCGTGCAATCTTCGACAGGCCCAGCACCTTGCCCGTCGGAATATAAGCCACATGCGCCTTGCCGATGAAGGGCAGCATGTGGTGCTCGCACAGCGAATAGAGCTCGATGTCGGCGACGATGATCATCTCGTCGGTATCCGATGAAAACAGCGCACCGTTGACGATTTGCTCGACGCTTTGCTCGTAGCCATGACACAGGTATTGCATGGCCTTGGCGGCGCGCATCGGTGTGTCTTGCAGGCCTTCGCGGTCGGGGTTTTCACCCAGGCCAATGAGGATTTCTCGATAGCTCTGGGACAAGTCGTTCTGAGGCAGGGATAACGTCATGAAACATCCTCGCGGGGCGGCTTATTTGACGTGCCGTCCGCCGTTGACGGTCAGGGTCGTGCCGGTGACATAAGGGTTGTCGAGCAGATACCGCAGGCTCTGATAGATCACTTCGCTGCCGGGCTCGATGCCCAGCGCGGACTTGGCCAAAGCCTTGGCGCGGTACGCCGCGTTGTCGTCGGGATTGAACAATAGCAGGGCTGGCGCGATGCCGTTGACCTTGATCGTTGGTGCATATTTCGCGGCGAAGGACAGGGTCAGGCTGTCGAGTCCGGCTTTGCTGGCGCAGTAGCCGATATGCTGGCTGCTGCCCTTGCGGGTCACGTCGTCGCTGATGTGCACGATGTCGGCGGGGCTAGAGCGTTCGAGCAAGTCGGCGCAGTGCAGGTTGATCAGGTAGGGCGCGAGCATGTGCACACTGAACATTCGGGTAAAAGCCTGGGCGTCGGTGTCCGGGGTTTCGGCCAGCCATTCGGAGGCGTTGTGGACAATCGCCCGCAGGCTGTCGGTGTGGGACTTGAGTTCGCTGATGAACGCGAGGATGCCGCTTTCGCTGGAGAAGTCCCCGAACACCGCCGTCGCGCCCAGATCGCGCAACGCTTGCACGCCGGGGCGTTCGCTGCGGTAGCTGAAGATCACCCGATGGCCATCTTCGAGCAAACGCTGTGCACAGTGCAGACCGACACGCTGGCCGGCACCGGTGATGAGGATTGGGGCTGCGGAAGAGGTCATGAACGGCTCGCATCGCGGTTAGAGCAAAACTATACCAGCGCGCGGCGACGTACACCTATTGTGGGACTCGCCAATGTAGGGCGGGATTGTGTGGCGAGGGGGCTTGCCCCCGTTGGGTCGCGAAGCGGCCCTAAAACCAGTGACTGCAATCTTTGATTGGAACTGCGGTGTCTGGTTTACGACTGCTTCGCAGCCTAACGGGGGCAAGCCCCCTCGCCACACAAGCCTCGCTCCCACAGGGGGGATCAGTGATTCTGGGTGGTGGGCGCCGCAGGCAACGGCCGCGTCGGCGTGCTGTGCAGCCAGTTGGCCAGCAAGCGGGTCGACAGGGGAATAAACAAATAGACCATCAATGGCGTCAGGCACAACGTGCTAATCAGCACGCGCGGCAGCAGGCTCATTTCGCCCAGCAACGGCCCAAGGACAAAGTTGAACAACAGCGAAACCGGGAAGAATGCCAGCCAGATCGCCACGGCCTGTTTCCAGCGGGGCGGGCGTTGACCCACCGCGCCGAACCAGCCTTCGATACCGCTGACCCGATGTTCCGTCGGATGCGCGAACAAGTCGCTGCCACGGCCCAACCAGGCGGTGCGCGAGACGGAATGCTCCCAGGCATGCAGGGTTTGCTCGTCGGCGAAGCGGAAGATAATCTGGAATTCGTCATCATCGGGTGGCGGAGCGAGCACGCCTGAACCAAGATAACCAGGGAAGTCGGTGGCCAATTGTTCGCCTTCACGCAACCAGGCGATCAGGTCCTGATAACGACCATCGGCAACGCGACGCGCCACCATCAGCGTGACGGGTGAGGTAGACATTGTGTATCTCCGTAAGGCAGTTGCGTCGCTCCGGGTAGGAGTTTCGCCAGACACAGCGCCGGGGTGATGGGCTGCGTCCTGAGACAAGCAAGGATTATTCCCGAATATGAAAATTAAACCAGTGGCGTTTGTCGACTCATCAATTTCTTGTGTGTCATCCATCAATGGCTTGAATGAGTGAGAAAAATAAGCGCTAGTATAGGATCCAATTTGACCACGGATGATCTCCCCCAAATGCCGGCCCTGACTGACTTTGGCCCTGGCTTGCTGCCAGCGGCTTCCCTTGAACGGGAAGAACTTTTTCCTATTCGAGAAGTGGCTCGCCTGACCGGTATCAACCCGGTGACCTTGCGCGCCTGGGAGCGTCGTTATGGCCTGATCCAGCCGACGCGCACCGAAAGTGGGCATCGGCTGTACTCCATGGTCGATATCGAGACGGTTCGCAGCATTCTGGGCTGGATCGATCGTGGTGTGGCGGTGAGCAAAGTTGGCAAGATACTGGCCAAGACCGAACCGCTCAAAGTGCTCTCGCACATCTTTCCCAACGAGCTGGTGCTTGCCGACTACCACCAATGGCGGCAGCAGGTCGAGGCCGCGGTCAGTGCGTTTGACGACGTACAACTGGAGCGGGTCTACGGGCAGATTTTTTCCAGCTACTCACTGCCCGTGGTGTTCCAGGACATTCTGATGCCGCTCTGGAAGCAATTGTTGCAGCGTCAGGAAGCGTTCGGCCAGACCAGCGAATGGCTGTTCTTCGATGCGTTCCTGCGTTCACGAGTGGCGCAGCGTCTGTTGCTGATTCGAGATACTTCACCGCGCCGGGTCGTTGTCAGCGCGCTGGCCGGTGAATGTCATGAACTGGAATTGCTGGTGGCGGCGCTGTTTTTGAGCGGGGCGGATTCGGGTGTGCGTGTGCTGACGATCGGCCAGCCATTCGATGAGCTGACCCTGGTCTGCGAAAGAATCAAACCCCTGGCGCTGGTGCTGTTTTCCAATCACCTGCCTGCGCCGGAATTGCCACGACGCTTGAATCGCCTGGCCATGAGCCTGGATTGCCAACTGATGCTCGCCGGTGATGCGTCCGACCTGGCACAGGAGCACCTGGCCGGGTCGTCGATCGGTTGTCTGGGTAACGAAGGTTTGTTGATGCGCCAGCGTCTGAAGCAATTCCTGGCAGGTCGCCTGGATACCTGAAACTCAAACGTGCAGGGCAGGATGGGTCAGGCGATGTTGCTGCAGGATGAACTGACGCAAGCGTTCGGTTTCGTCCTTGTCGCTTTGACTTAACTGGTAGGCGAAGAAGCCTTGCTCGGTTTCCCTTTCGAACGTGCCGCGCAACGCGATCCGCTCATAACCTGACGGGCTGAACCACAGGGCGAAATGCTTCGGCGGTTTGGTCTTGTTGCGAACTTCCAGCAAAACCCCTTTGAATGACACTTCGTGGACCCACATCGTGCCGGGCTGGCCCTTGGCATTTTCCAGCGCGACCGGCTCCTCAAGTGTCAGGCGCCATGGTCGGACCATCGGCCCGTCTTCAAAAATACTCGGCACGCCCAACCGCAAATGCAGCGCGTGGAATTCATCCTCCACCAGATGCAGCGGGAAGGTCATTTGCTGGTTTTCGAAGTTGGCCTGGATGGTGACCTGTTCGTGGGCGGCGAGGCGCGTGAGCAGATCGCGGATTTGCGAGCCACCGTTGACGAGCAGGCTCGACGTTGCATCCCGCACATTTAGCTGCGGGTTGTGCTGCATGGTCTGGATGAAATCCAGCTCATCCTGGGTCAAGAGTGCGTCGCGTTGCATGGCTTGCTCGTAAATAAAAGTTACAAAGTCATCGGTGATTGTAGTTAATGACAATTAATTCGCAGATTTGTTTGCGCCGCTCGTCGTTTTAAGTGCCGCCAACTCGGCCTGCAATTCAGCCACCTGTGCTTCCAACTGCGCAACTCGCTGCTGTGCCTTGACTTGAACGGTCACATCTTTTTGTACACCGACAAAATAAGTTTGTCCGTCACTTTCGTTTTTAACCGTCGAAAGGGACAGCTCGTTCCAGAACGGAGTGCCATCCTTGCGGTAATTGCGCAGCACCTCCCGACACGAACCGCCGCTGGCCAATACCTGGCGAATCGTCGCCAGCGCGTCTTGATCGCGGTCGCCGGCTTGCAGGAAGCGGCAGTCCTGGTAGAGGATTTCTTCGCTGGTGTAACCGGTCAGGCGTTCGAAGGCCGGGTTTACGTAAATCAGGATGGCGTCTTGCTCGCCTTCCTTCTCGGCAATCACGATGCCGTCGTTGGAGGCGTTGATCACCATTTGCAGCAGTTGGGCGTTGATCATCCGAGAATCCTTTCCAAGTTGATAAGGGCTGCATTCTAGAAGAACAATCAGGGCTGTCTACTGGCCATCAACTCTAATAGAGAGGCAATCGCAGGTTTTTTGCCCGTGCTGTTAATATCGCCCGTCTTTATACAGCTTCAGGATCAGATTGATGAAAGTCGCCATCCTTTCCGGCTCGGTGTACGGCACGGCTGAAGAAGTCGCCCGGCATGCTGCGGATATTTTAAAAGAAGCCGGTTTCGATACCTGGCACAACCCTCGCGCCAGCCTGGCTGACCTTCAGGCGTTCGGCCCGCAAGCCTTCCTGGCCGTGACCTCGACCACGGGCATGGGCGAACTGCCGGACAACCTGCAACCGTTGTACTCGATGATTCGTGACCAATTGCCCGCCGCCTGGCGTGGTTTGCCCGGCGCGGTGATCGGTTTGGGCGATGCGAGCTATGGCGATACGTTCTGCGGCGGTGGTGAGCAGATGCGCGAATTGTTCGGCGAACTGGGCCTGCGCGAAGTGCTGCCGATGCTGCGCCTGGATGCCAGCGAAAGCGTCACCCCGGAAACCGACGCCGAGCCTTGGCTGGCGGAACTGGTCAGCGCTCTGCGGGGCTGACCGGACGCTCGCGCAGCAGTGCGAGCCAGGCTTGGGCGGCTTTTGACAGGTACGCGCCCTGGCGCCAGATAAAGGCAATGTCCCAGCGCAGATACGCCGGTGCGTTCAAGGTCAGGCGCACCACGCCTGGCCGCACCAACCCGCGCGCGACCACACTTGGCAACAGCACCACGCCTTGCCCGGCGGCCACCAGCGCCGCGAGAAAATCCGCCTGGCCGCTACGTCCGCCTTCCTTGGGCGTAAACCCCATCTGCTGACAAGCCTGGAGCAAGCGGTCATTCAGCACGAAGCTGCGCTGATACAGCAGGAACGGCGTGTCGGCCAATTCCTCCAGACCAATCACTGTCTTCGCTGCCAACGGGTGATCGGCTGGTAGCAGAGCGTCGAGCGGTTCATCGCAGAACGGCTGGAATGCGAATTGCGGATCCTTCGGCAACAGGCTGCCACCCAGTTCCAGTTCGCCACTCAACACGGCTTGCTCGATGTTCAGGCTGCCGCCTTCGAGCAATTGGATACTGATGTTCGGGTAGCGTCGCCGGTATTCGGCGAACAGCCCGGCGAACAATGCGTCGCTGCCCAGCAGCGGCAAGCCCAGGCGCAGTTCTCCTCGGGCCAGTTGGCTCAAATCGTCCAGTTCACTGAGCAATTCGTTGCGCAGGCGCAGCATGCCTTCGGCCCGTTGCAAGACCACGCTGCCAGCGGCGGTCAGGCGCAATTGTGAGCCGAGGCGTTCGAGCAGCGGGGTGCCGAGGCTTTGCTCCAGTTGTGCGACCTGCTTGCTCACCGCCGATTGGCTGATGTGCAAGGTCTTGGCGGCCTGGGTGAAACCACCCTGGTGCATCACTTCGATGAAGCTGCGGAGCTGTTTGAATTCCATCGACCGGATTCCATTTTGGAATGAGGCTGAGTCTAACAATTCGTTTCGGGGATAGCAGCCCGCTCCGTAAAATGAGCGCCTGTGAGGACCGAAACCATGAACGCATCAACCCTGAAATACCTCGCCCGACTGATTGCCGAGCTGGCCGTGCTGCTGGCGATCTACCTGCTCGGTTGTCAATTGGCTGCCTGGTTTGCCTGGCCGATCCCGGGTGGGGTGATCGGCATGGCGTTGTTGCTCCTGGCGTTCGCGTTCGGTTGGGTGAAACCCGCCGCATTGCAGATGGGCGCCGGGTTGTTGATGGCCGAGATGCTGTTGTTCTTTATTCCTGCGTTGATGAGCCTGCTCGACTACGGCGGCCTGCTGCGCGATGACGGCTGGCGGATTCTGCTGGTGATCGGCGTCAGCACTTTGATGGTGATGTTGGTGACGGCGTTTACCGTGGAGCTGGTCGTGCGTGTGAGGAGGCCCCATGAAGCTTGAGCTGATGCCGATGTTCTGGCTGGCCTTCACGTTGCTCGCCTATTTATTCAGTCGCTGGACCTACCGGCGAACCGGCCGCTATTTATTGTCGCCGCTGATTCTGGTCCCGGCCTTGCTGCTGGCGCTCGCTGTGCCGCTGCACACCGCCTATGCCGAATATTCGAGCAACACCCATTGGCTGATGCTGGTGCTGGGGCCGGTCACCGTGGCGTTCGCCGTGCCGATCTGGCAGCAGCGGCAGATGTTGGCGCGGCACTGGTCGGCGCTGTTGCTCGGGATGCTGGCAGGCAGCGCGGCGTCCATCGGCAGTTCGTTCGGGCTGGCCAAGGCGTTGGCGCTGGACAGCTCGGTGACGATGTCGCTGGTGCCACGTTCGATCACCACTCCCTTCGCCATGCCGCTGGCCCACGACCTCGGCGGCGTGCCGGAATTGACCGCAGTATTCGTGATGTTCACCGGTGTATTCGGGGCGATGCTCGGCGGCATCCTGCTCAAGTGGCTGCCGCTGCGCAGCGCCCTGGCACGCGGGGCACTGTTCGGTGTCGGTGCGCACGGTGCCGGGGTCAGTCGGGCGCATGAAGTGGGCGGTGAAGAAGGCTCGGTGGCGGGGCTGGTCATGGTTCTGACAGGGTTGCTGAATCTGTTCGCGGCACCCTTGTTGGCGTCGATCCTTTGACATGGATCCAAGCTCATTGCGCAGCTGACTCGCTCGGCCATCAAGCTGGCTGCGAATGCAACTACACGAATTCCGGGGGCTGACTAGACTGCTGACACGAGAGCAAAAATAATAAAAACCAGGAGGTTCCTGCCGTGAGTGTCGCCCCCGTCCAATCCCCCCACAGTGTCAAAGATCAGGTGAGTGCCGCCGAGTGGCAGACCCGCGTCGATCTGGCGGCCTGTTATCGTCTGGTCGCGCTGCATGGCTGGGATGATCTGATCTTTACCCATATTTCCGCCAAGGTGCCGGGCACCGAAGACTTCCTGATCAACCCGTTCGGGCTGATGTTTCATGAGATCACCGCGTCGAGCCTGGTCAAGGTCGATCAGGCCGGCAACAAGCTGATGGACAGTCCCTACGAAATCAATCCGGCGGGCTACACCATCCACAGCGCCGTGCATGAAGTGCGTCACGACGTGGTCTGCGTGCTGCACACCCACACCGCTGCAGGCGTGGCGGTGTCGGCGCAGAAACAGGGGATCCTGCCGATCAGCCAGCAGTCGTTGTTCGTCCTGTCCAGCCTGGCTTATCACGCTTACGAAGGTGTTGCGCTGAACCACGAAGAGAAGGCGCGCCTGCAAGCCGACCTCGGCGAAAACAATTTCCTGATGCTGCACAACCACGGTCTGCTGACCTGTGGCGGCACCATCGCCGACACCTTTCTGATGATGTTCACCTTCCAGCGCGCCTGCGATATCCAGGTGCTCGCACAAAACGGTGGTGCCGAACTGATCGCCATCGAGCCGCAGATTCTGGCGGGCGCCAAGGCGATGATTGCCGGCGTTACCAAAAGTGCTCAAGGGATGGGTGGCGCGCTGGCCTGGCCGGCGTTGCTGCGCAAACTCGATAAACAAGACCCGGGTTATAAACTCTAATGCCACTCGCCGAGATCCCGCTGTGTGTCTGGCGCAAACGCGGCCAGACGTTTGTATTCCGTGGCCAGGCCATTCGCTACTGGACGGCCGGGCAGGGTGAGCCGCTGTTGTTGATTCACGGCTTTCCGACCGCCAGTTGGGACTGGCATTACCTGTGGCAGCCGCTCCTGCAGCGCTATCGGGTGATTGCCTGCGACATGCTCGGCTTCGGCGACTCGGCCAAACCGGTGAACCACGAGTACAGCCTGCTGGAGCAAGCCGATTTGCAACAGGCCTTGCTTGCGCACCTGAACATCGAGCAGCCGGTGCACCTGCTGGCTCACGATTACGGCGACAGCGTCGCCCAGGAACTGCTGGCCCGGCATCACGAAGCACGGGTGGACATCGCCAGTTGCGTGTTCCTCAATGGCGGCCTGTTCCCTGAAACCCATCGCCCGCTGCTGACGCAAAAACTCTTGCTCAGCCCATTGGGCTGGATGATCGGCCGCGCCTTCACCCGTGACGCACTGGTGAAAAACTTCCGGCAGATCTTCGGTCCCCAGACCCGGCCCACCGAAAGCGAAATGGATGATTTCTGGAGCCTGATCGACAGCAATCACGGGCCCCGGATCATGCATAAATTGATCGGCTACATTCCGGAGCGACGAGTCCAGCGCGATCGCTGGGTCAGCGCCATGCAGCGCGGCGTAGTGCCTTTGCGGGTGATTGATGGCGAGGTCGATCCGATTTCCGGTGCGCACATGGTCGAGCGTTATCGCGAGCTGATCCCCAATCCTGACACCGTGTTGTTACCCGGGATTGGCCACTACCCACAGACCGAAGCGCCCGTGCAGGTGCTCAAGCATTACCTGGAGTTTCGGGATCGGCAGGTTGCAGCGCCGCTCAAGCGGGCGTGTTCGTGAGCCTAAACATTTGCACCCCGCAATCCTTGTGGGAACGAGCTTGCTCGCGATAGCGGTCTGACATTCACACCTGTGTTGTCTGCCAGTCCGCTATCGCGAGCAAGCTCGCTCCCACAGGTTTTGTTCCAGGCCCGTATACCGCAGCATTGCGGTCATCATCCCCCAGCCTTATCGCACACCATTCAGCCTCCTCGTCTTGATTGTGACCCGCCGCCCTGTGCCTGACACTCGAGGTCATCGTCCTTTTGGCCTGCTGGAGTTCCCCCATGAATGAGTCTATGCGCTTCGAAGATAAAGTCGTGATCATCACCGGCGCCGGCGGCGGTCTGGGGCGGGCCCATGCGCTGCTGTTCGCCAAACAGGGCGCCAAAGTGCTGGTCAACGACCTCGGCGGCACGGCTCAGGGTGAAGGCGCCAACGCCTCGGCAGCAGACCGTGTGGTCGCCGAAATTCGCGAGGCGGGCGGCATTGCCGAAGCCAACCACGACTCCGTCACCGACGGCGACAAACTGGTGCAAAACGCCCTCGACGTGTTTGGCCGTGTCGATGTCGTGGTCAACAACGCCGGCATCTTGCGCGACAAGACCTTCCACAAAATGGACGACGCCGACTGGGACCTGGTTTACCGCGTTCACGTCGAAGGCGCTTACAAAGTCACCCGCGCCGCTTGGCCGCACATGCGCGAGCAAAACTATGGCCGCGTGATCTTCACCGCCTCGACCTCGGGCATCTACGGCAACTTCGGCCAGTCCAACTACGGTATGGCCAAACTCGGCCTCTACGGCCTGACCCGCACCCTGGCCATCGAAGGTCGCAAGAACAACATCCTGGTCAACGCCATTGCCCCCACCGGCGGCACCCGTATGACCGAAGGCCTGATCCCGCCGCAAGTGTTCGAACAACTCAAGCCGGAACTGGTCAGCCCGTTGGTGGTGTACCTGGCCAGCGAAAACTGCCAGGAAACCTCAGGGCTGTTTGAGGTCGGCGGCGGCTGGATGGGCAAGGTGCGTTGGGAGCGCAGCCTCGGCGCCGGGTTTGATCCGCGTGTTGGGTTTTCGCCGGAAGACGTCGCGGCGCACTGGCAACAGATCTGTGATTTCGAAGGGGCGGCGCATCCGAAGGACAACATTGAAGCGTTGAAGGAAATGATGGGGAATTTGCAGAAGTACTCGCTTTAAGTCCTGAGGCCACCAAGCTTGGGCTTGGTGGCCTCCGACTTCAAACGTATCTTTTTTCGGTCATGTAGGCGGGTGCTTTCCAGTTTGGACCTTTCCTCGCGAGCCCATTCTCTCCGTTTGCCAATACGCCCGCTTTGATGAGCCGTGCATAGGCGCCTTCGAGTGAGCCATATTCCCTGAGGAGTTCCGGATTATGGCTTCTTATCATCATATCCAGATGAGGGGTTGGTTTCAGTAACGCGAACACGGTAACGATGTCATCAAGGGATTCATTTTTAACAATCATCTCAACGGTGCTCATTGCCACATCTCCTTTAATAAATTTTGATAATCACGTTCGTCCTGCTCGGCAGCGGCGGCCAAGGCTTCAGAGGTGTAAAGAAGAGTGGGATCGTCTTTTAGCTTGAAATCTTCCAAGGTTGCAGTATGAACGTTATTCCAAATTGGAGATCCAGCATCTGGCATCTCGGTATCACCAAAACCTAAAGCTTTAAATCGTTCGAATTCCCTTATTTCATGAGTGTAGAAACGTTTGTCAGTATCCGTGGCCACGAGTTCTCCGCTAGCAATGCAATCTAGCCGATCAATCATCACTTTATTTGCGTCTGACTGAAGAAATTTAGAAGTGTGTAATCTCACGATACTTATTCCGTCTTGTGAAATGGTTAAGGGGGCCCAATCCAGATTCAAAATCTCTCCCCCGATTTGATCAGGGTTGAATTCACGTCCGCTATGTTCTCCTTCGACAGTTGCTCCCTCGTAAGGACTACTAAACACCACATACAGCGGAGCAATCCCCGAGTCATCAGGAAACACGATGATGAATCTTTCCCAGCCCTCGACCAGTATCGGATGCAGATCCAGTCGCCCTTCAACGGGAACAATCGTCCCGCCGGAATACGCCGGTAGCTCGGTTTCAACCATGGGCGATTCGGTCGAGCTGTTACCCGGCGAGATGGCGGGTGTCCAGGTGAGGAGGTCCGTTGGCGAGTCCGGTAGTGCGGTTTCGTAAACGTCATTCAGCGAGTTATAAGCAGCATTCAGAACCGGGACACTCGAGCGAATATGGAAGTCGTCGGCCGTGGCGACGAACGCTTCCGCGCCAGGGCCGAGTGGCCGGACACCTAGCCCCACGGGCATTTCCAGCGTGCCTTGTCGGTCTGCTAGTTCGCGCAGTGTCTGTGAGGACGCCGACGAGAGTTCGGCAAGGGGAACGCTCATGGACAAGCGCTCGCCATTGCCCAGGCGCGATGGCATCAGTAGAGCGGCGAAGCCAACCAGTACCGGACTGATCAGCGCCGCTCCCGCCGCTGTCACGGTCAGTAATCCGGTTCGCAGTGCGGTGAGAATTGCGAATGACGTTGCGGGGGCAAGGCGAATGGCCGTCGAGGTGAAGGAGAAAATCGGGCTGGTGGAAGCCACAGCTCCTGAGGCCGGGTAAACACGTTGGGTTTGCGGCGTCTGGCTTTGCCATTGCTGGAGTTCTGCCTCAGCTTGTAACTCCGGTTGAACCCGTTGCTGATCTTGTGCGTTTTCCTTTCGTTGCTGGATCTTCGATGTCGCCAGCTGCGCTTGGCGTTTGGCCACGCCAATCGCCGTATCAATGACTTTGCGGCGAATTTCCAGACTCTGTTTTTCGGCGAGAAGTTTGTTTTGTATTGCCTCGATACGCTGTTCCATTTCAGCGTGCAGACGAGCCTGTTCGGCAGCGAATGCGTGTGCGGCTGCTTCAGCTTTTGACTCGGCTTCGGCCAACGCTGTCTTCACCGCCGCAATCCGCGCTATTTCTTGAACTTCGGCTTCAGCATTTATCCGTGCCCTTTCGGCAGCCAGACTCGCCAGTTGGGCATCCTGACGTTGTTTCTCCGCCAACGCGGCCAGCCGGGCCTGTTCACGAATCCGGATCTGTTCTTCTTCCTTTTGGCGCCTCGCTGCCTCGACCAAAGCTTGCTGGCGACGTTGTTCGGAAAGTTTTGCTTGTTCGGCAGCGAGTCGCCGGGTTTCAGCTTCTGCCGCTAATCGCGCCCGCTCGGCTGCTGCACGCTGTGCTTGCTGCTCAGCAGCGATTCGCTCCCGGTCGTTGGCCTGCACGGCAGCGAGCCACTGGTGAACTTCGATTTGTTGCTGGTTAAGCATTTGGATTGATTTCGACAGCAAACCAGCTTCGTGGGCCGCTCTGTACGACGTCGCCCAAGCCTGCATCGCAATCCCTCGCGGATTGATCGTTTTATCGATGCTTCGGGCTTTTCGAAAGTAGTCATGAAAGTTTTTATTGAGCGGATCATCCCCAAAGTAATGATGGGCGAGCGCTGTTTTTTGATAGAGCTCATCGGTCTTCCTGAGAATAAGTGTGTGACGTATTCCTAACTCCCGAATTATTGCATCTGCGGGAGGGAGTGGATGAGTGGGGCCTTCTAATCGGGTGGTGGCCAGATCTTGTTCAATAGATTGCGCCAGCTGTTCCGTGCGAGTTTGAAACTCCCTGGAAGTTTTCATGCTGTGGGCAGTGAACTCCCGCGAATTGACTACAACGTTGGTCGGAATGCCAAACATGCCGCTATGGGGAAGAGTTGAGGATATCCCGCGAATTATTGATGTGTTCGAAGGAGCTATCGCTGTCGTATGGACAGCTTCTGTCAGTACAAAGGGTGGAGGCTTTTGCATATTCATGTCCTTTTGAATGTGCTCGATAGCGCGGAATGTGCGGTCTCGACCGGTAGCGACATCCTTGTCACCAGAAGATTTGATGCGTTTCAAGTTACAGCAGAGTTGAGGTTATTGGATCTGATAAGTCTGTGAGAAACGGGAGGTTTGTTTTGAGAGAGCGTTCGCAGGTCAATAAGATCTATGGCTGAATTCTTCTGCGCAAAAAGAAACGTCCGACATTATTTTCGGAAGAGTTTTGAAGGACGAGAATATCGACTTTTCAACAGGCATAAAAAAGGCCGCTGCAACCGCAGCGGCCAAAGTAAGACGATTGATCAAGGAGCAATAAATCAACGTCAGTGAACACGGTAGTGATGACCTGAAAAACCGCTTCAACTCATCTGAAATCTTTCGCCCATGGCATGGATCGATCACCACGCCACGGCTTCGTGCTTCCCGGTGGTTTCCCGTGAAAGCCCGGCAAGAATAAGGGTTTGAGCCCAAAGGAAAAATAGCGATTAGAGACATGCACTGTTACGGGGCGTGTAACAGTCCCGGATTACCAGGGATCGCCCGGTTTTGTAGCAGCTGGCGAAGCCTGCGTTCGGCAGCGAAGCGGTCGTAAAACCTGTGCACGTGGTCATCCTGATGTAGCGCATCGTCTGGATTCGCGACTGCTTCGCAGCCGAACGCAGGCTTCGGCAGCTGCTACAGAGGCGAACGCAGGCTTCGCCAGCTGCTACATAAACAAGCGTCAGCCCGGCGTCATGCGTTCAACTGATAACCCTCCATCCAGCCCATCCATACCCCGCGCAAAACCCCGCCCCGTATGGGCATTCATCCTTTAGAGGTACAACGCGAATACCTCCTTGGTGCGCTTATCGCTCCCCATTGGCGGCAGTAGGGTGGGGCCTTCTGTCACTCACCGGGGAAGACGCATGACAAAAACAACAATGCGCGCCATCTTCACGCCGCAGGCGCTCGCCGCTGCGGTGGCTTTGGGTTGCTGCGCACAAGCCCAGGCCGTTGCATTCAATGTCGGGGAAATCGAGGGCACGTTCGATTCTTCGCTGTCCGTCGGCGCGAGCTGGGGCATGCGTGATGCGGACAAGTCGTTGGTCGGCACGGTCAACGGCGGTACGGGGCAGTCTTCGACTGGTGATGACGGGCGGCTGAACTTCAAGAAGGGCGAAACCTTCTCCAAGATCGTCAAGGGCATCCACGACCTTGAACTGAAATACGGCGACACCGGTGTGTTTGTACGCGGCAAGTACTGGTACGACTTCGAACTGAAGGACGAGGACCGCGAGTTCAAGCAGATCAGCGACAGCGGCCGCAAGGAAGGCGCCAAGTCGTCCGGGGCACAGATCCTCGACGCCTTTATCTATCACAACTATTCCATCGCCGATTTGCCGGGCACCGTGCGTGCCGGCAAGCAGGTGGTGAGCTGGGGCGAAAGTACCTTCATCGGCAACTCGATCAACAGCATCAACCCGATCGACGTTTCCGCATTTCGGCGTCCCGGTGCGGAGATCAAGGAAGGCTTGATCCCGGTGAACATGCTGTTCGGTTCCCAGGGTTTGACCGATCAACTGACCGTTGAAGGTTTCTACCAATTGGAATGGGACCAGACCGTTCTCGACAACTGCGGCACCTACTTCGGTGTCGATGTGGCGGCGGACGGTTGCAACAACAACTACACCGTCGGCAGCCCGGCGATTGCACCGTTGGCACCGCTGGCAGCAGCCTTTGGCCAGCCGATCCAGGTCACCCGCGAAGGGGTGGTGGTGCCGCGTGGCGGCGACCGTGATGCGCGGGATTCGGGGCAGTGGGGCACGGCGTTGCGCTGGCTCGGTGACGATACCGAGTACGGCCTGTATTTCATGAATTACCACAGCCGCACACCGACGGTCGGCACCGTCACCGCCGGCGCGTCGACCCTGGCCAGCCTTCCGGGCATGGTCAGCATTGCCAACCGACTGGCACCGGGCAGCGGTTCGGGCCTGGCTCAAAGCGTGATGCTGGGTCGCGGCCAGTACTACCTCGAATACCCGGAAGACATTCGCCTGTACGGCGCGAGCTTCTCCACCACCTTGCCCACCGGCACCGCGTGGACCGGCGAGATCAGCTACCGCCCCAACGCCCCGGTACAGGTCAACACCAACGACCTGACCCTGGCCATGATCAATCCGATTGCTGGCGGCGCGGCCTCGCCGATTGCCTCCGGGCCGGGCTCTGACAACAAAGGTTATCGCCGCAAGGAAGTGACCCAGCTCCAGAGCACCCTGACGCACTTCTTCGATCAGGTGCTGGGCGCCCAGCGCTTGACCCTGGTCGGTGAAGCGGCGGTGGTGCGGGTTGGTGGCCTGGAGTCGCGGAACAAACTGCGTTACGGCCGTGACTCGGTCTACGGCCAGTACGGTTTCGGCGGCGACACCGATGGCTTCGTCACCTCGACCTCCTGGGGCTACCGCGCCCGGGCGATCCTCGACTACGCCAACGTGATCGGCGGCATCAACCTCAAGCCCAACCTGTCCTGGTCCCATGACGTCAGCGGCTACGGCCCCAACGGTCTGTTCAACGAAGGCGCCAAGGCGATCAGCGTCGGTGTCGATGCCGACTACCGCAACACCTACACCGCGAGCCTGAGTTACACCGACTTTTTTGGCGGGGACTACAACACCCTGACTGACCGCGACTTCCTGGCGCTGAGCTTCGGCGTGAACTTCTGATCTGGCTGAGAAGGATGATTTTAATGCGCAAGATGATTCTGCAATGCGGCGCCCTGGCCCTGAGCCTGCTGGCGGCCAACGTGATGGCGGCGGTGTCGCCGGAAGAGGCGAGCAAGCTCGGCACCAGCCTCACGCCACTGGGTGCGGAGAAGGCCGGCAACGCCGATGGCTCGATTCCGGCCTGGACTGGCGGCATCCCGAAAAACGCTGGTGCGGTGGACAGCAAAGGCTTCCTCGCCGACCCGTTCGCCAGTGAGAAACCGCTGTTCGTGATCACGGCGGCCACTGTCGACAAGTACAAGGACAAACTCTCGGAAGGCCAGGTGGCGATGTTCAAGCGCTACCCGGAAACCTACAAGATCCCGGTCTACCCGACCCACCGCACCGTGGCCGTGCCGCCGGAAATCTACGAGTCGGCCAAGCGCAGTGCGTTGAACGTGAACAGCATCAACGACGGTAATGGCCTGGCCAATTTCACTGGCAACCGCTACTACGCGTTCCCGATTCCGAAGAATGGCGTCGAGGTGCTGTGGAACCACATCACCCGTTATCACGGCGGCAACCTCAGGCGCATCATCACCCAAGTGACCCCGCAGACCAACGGCAGCTACACGCCGATCCGCTTCGAAGAAGAGATCGCCGTGCCGCAACTGATGAAGGATCTGGACCCAGAGAAAGCAGCCAACGTGCTGACCTTCTTCAAACAATCCGTCACCGCACCGGCACGTCTGGCCGGTAACGTGTTGCTGGTGCACGAGACACTCGACCAGGTGAAGGAACCGCGCCTGGCGTGGATCTACAACGCCGGCCAGCGCCGTGTGCGTCGTGCACCGCAAGTGGCGTATGACGGGCCGGGTACTGCCGCCGATGGCTTGCGCACGTCCGATAACTTCGACATGTTCTCTGGCGCACCGGATCGCTACGACTGGAAACTGATCGGCAAGAAAGAAATGTACATCCCGTACAACAGCTACAAACTCGACTCGCCGAGCCTCAAGTACGACGACATCATCAAGGCCGGGCACATCAACCAGGACCTGACGCGCTATGAATTGCACCGGGTCTGGGAAGTGGTCGGCACGGTCAAGCCGAGCGAGCGGCACATCTACGCCAAACGCCACATGTACATCGACGAGGACAGCTGGCAAGTGGCGCTGGTGGACCACTATGACGGTCGCGGCCAACTGTGGCGCGTCGCCGAAGGTCACGCCCAGTACTACTACGATCACCAGGCCCAGGCCTACACCCTTGAAGCGCTCTACGACATCATCGCCGGTCGCTATATCGCCCTGGGCATGAAGAACGAAGAGAAACACAGCTTCGAATTCGGCTTCGAAGCCAAGGCTGCGGACTACACGCCATCGGCCCTGCGTGCAGAGGGGGTTCGCTAAGGGGCTGGAAGCATGAAGACAGAGTGAACAATGGGAATCCTGTGGCGAGGGAGCTTGCTCCCGTCGGGCTGCGAAGCGGCCCCGCTTTTTCCTGAAAGAGGAACTTATGCGCAGTCCAACGGGAGCAAGCTCCCTCGCCACAGGTTCAGTGTTGCCCATGAGTGATAGATGCGTGACCAACGGGTCGCGCTTTTTTATGGGCAGCAATCAGCGTTCTGAATGTTTCTCAACAAGCGCGTTGCAGAGGGCTAGGGTGGCGGCACAACTATAAAAAGGCACGCCGCTATGACCGCCATGACCCCGTGTCTGGACCGGCCTGGATTTCTTCCTCGCCTGTCGTCCCATCACCTCTCCAGAACCCGGCTGAGCGAACCGCTGCTGGCATCGCCCGCGCGGGTAAAACTGCTGTGCGCACCGGCGGGCAGTGGCAAGAGTGCGCTGCTGGCCGAGTGCTTGTTGCAGGCGCCAGCGCAGTGTCGGGTGGTGTGGCTGGCGTTATCCGGCGTGGCGTTGAGCCGAGCCGATTTTTGCCTGCGGCTGGCGGAGGCGCTTGAACTGCCGGCGATAAACGAGACGGCATTATTGGCGCATCTGGCGCGGATACAGACGCCCATCTGGTTGTTTGTCGACGACTACTGCCGAGTGCCCGCACCGGAACTGGACGGGCTGCTTGATCAGCTTCTGGCGGTCAGCAACCCACAGATCACCTGGTGGTTGAGTGGTCGGCGGCGCCCTCATTGCAACTGGCCACGCCTGTTGCTGGACGACGAACTGCATGAATTCGAAGGTCGCACGCTGGCGCTGACGGCCGCTGAAATCGAGCAACTGCTGCATCACTTAGAGGCACCGTTGGCGGCGAAAACCGCGCGGCGAATTTTCCAGCGCAGTGGGGGTTGGTGCGCCGCCGTGCGCATCGCCTTGCTCGATGGCTGCCAATGGGCCAAGGACCTGAATCACCCTGGCCGCACGGCGACCTTGCTCGATTATCTGCAACATGAATTGTTCAGCAACTTGCCCGCTGAACTGATCGAAGCCTGGCAAGTGCTGGCGCATCTGCCACGGTTCAATGCCAGCCTGTGCGAGCACCTGTTCGGCGCCGGGGAGGGCGCGCGCTGGATGCACGAGTTACAACTGCGCGGCTGTTTTATCGAAGCGTGGCAAGAGTCGCCGGACTGGTTGCAGGTGTTCGCGCCGCTGAGTCGGTTGATGCGCGATGAGTCATGGTCGGGCGGGCGCTCCTGGCATCGGCGTGCCTGTCAGTGGTTTTGCGCTCAGGAAGACTGGCAAGCGGCGTTCGAACAGGCGTTGTTGGCCGAAGAGTTCGAGGTGGCCGTCAGCTTGCTGCAGCATTTCAATCTCGAGCATTTGTTTCGCGGCCAGAACGCGGCGTTGCTGTTGCGCTTGCATGAGCAACATGGCGATGACTTGATGCTCGGTTCGCCGCAATTGGTCGGGCTGGTCACGGCGGCGTTGCTGTTCGCCGGTCGCTTTGAACAGGCGTCGGCCTGTATCGAACAACTGGAGCGATTCGCCCCGCAACCGAGCGCGACCCTACAGCGCCAATTGCTCGCGCGTTGGCAAGCTCAGATGGGCTGGTTGCTGCATTTGCAGGGACGCGGGGAATCTGCTCGCGAGCACTTCCTCGAAGCGCTTGCAGCTCTTGGGGCCGAGGCTTGGCCCGCGCGTTTGTTGTGCCTGTCCGGACTGACCCAGCAAGCGCTGCTCAACGCCGACCTTGAAGCCGCCCAGGCCCTGAATCGCGAGGCGTTGTGCCTGGCGCGGGCGCACAATTCGCTGCTGTTCGAAGGGTTGCTTGAACTCGATCACGCGCAGTTGCTGGAGCAGCGCGGCGCTGCCGTACGTGCCGAAAGCCTGCTGGCCAATATTCACGAACTGCTGAGTCAGGAGGCCGACCCGGCGACGCCACTGTTGGGGCGTATCGCCTTGCGCCGGGGGCGTCTGGCCTTGAGCCAGGGCCACGATGAGCAAGCCGCCGAGTTTTTTGATTCGGGTCTGCACGCTTGCCTGCGCAGCCAGGACAAACGCGTGTTGTTCGGTTTTCTCGGCCAGGCGCAATTGGCGGCCAATCAGGGTGACTACGCCCAGGCATTTATCCGCTTACGCGACGCCGAACGCTTGATGCAGCAGCGGCAGATTCCTGACCTGGTGTATCGCGGGGTGCTGTTACAACTCAGCAGTCAGTTCTGGTTGCAACAGGGGCGGCCGGAACTGGCGCTTGAGGCGCTGAGTCGGGTGTTGCGTCATTACCGTCGTCCGAATGCGCGGCAGGCGCCACCGGCGACGCTGGAATTGATTCCACGGATTGAATATTTGTTGGTGTTGGCTGAAGTCCAACTGGGACAGGTTCCTCACGTGCAACTTGAGGATTTGCTCGATCAAGCCAGGCTGCACGGTATGGCGAACCTTGAAACGGAATTGCGCCTGGCGCAGGCAGAACTTGCCTGGCTGGCCGGTGATGAAGCGACAGCACGCGTGGCGTGGGAAAAGGCTCGGGAACTGATTGCCCGTTGGCACTTGCAACAGGCATTGAGTGATGTGAGCCGGCGTCAGCCCCAACTTGTTCGCCATCTGTCTGATCACGCTGCGAAGTCGGAATCACTTCGACCGATCAGTAATGAAAATCCCCTGAGCCTGCGAGAGCGGGAGGTGCTTGAGTTGATTGCCTTGGGTAATTCCAATCAACAGATTGCTGAGCAGTTATATATATCGCTGCACACGGTGAAGACTCATGCTCGAAGGATTCATGGGAAGTTGGGGGTGGAGCGCAGAACGCAAGCGGTAGCCAAGGCCAAACGTCTGGGTATTGTCGGGTAGTCATGTTAATTAACGGTGTTGTCGATTGACCGTTGGTTTATGGGTGTCGTGTTTTTTAATTGTTTATTACATATAGTTGGAAATAGCTTTCGGCTTCTTTTTTTTATTTTAAATTTATAAGGTTGGCGCATTCGAGGGGTGGCAGAAAGTCACTTCAGGGTTAACAAAGGAATGTGCGCGTGAGTAATGAAAGTAAGCCGTTTTCGATTGTCCACGAAAAGATGATCGTGCTGAATGATGTGAATTCGATGATCGCTGACGAGTGCAATGCAGTGCCGGCGGTTGACGTAATGTTTCATGCGCTGTTAACGAATGCGCTGAGACAAATTAAACCTGATCTTGATGTGAATAAAATCTACATCAATAGAGTGGCTGTCGATCCCAAGGGTGGTTATCAACCCGTGGGGGCGCTGTTTCAAGTTGTCCAGGAGTGTCTCGAACGAGGGCTAAAACCCCAATACACGATCGGTGTTTATGGCGTGTACGATCAGCCAAATTCGACTTCGTTTTCGGCGCAAATCAAGACACTTGGTATCTATGACGTTGAGAAGCTGATTGAAACCATTCTCGTAAACCTAGTGCCGGGGTACGGGTTTCACTTGAATGACTATTGGGTGAGCGCCATCGGAACCGATGCCCAGGGACGGCAATTACTGGCGCCGAAGGATCGGCTGGAGCAGCTATACGCCAAGGCATTTTGGGCTGAGCTTGATCTGGTGGTACACAACGGACACTTCACCGCAGATGAACAAGGCTGGATCAATCGAACGTATTTAGCATCGCGTGTCTGGCCACAATCAATTTCCAATGTGTCTATTGTCGGGATTAATGGGGAGGTTCAGGTTTTACCTGCTGCATTTGTTATACAAATTGATGGCGCTACCAAGAATGAACTTATTCCTGCTAATGACGGGCGTACCTGTGCACTTTACCTGCCGAACGATGGGCTCAGGAGGTTCTCGGACTCTTTGAGTCTTCACCGGGCCATTACAGAACTGTTGAGCGTTGAAAGCAGCCGTAACGCCTTGCTTGAAGCATTGCCTGTTGAGGGGGCCAGCACTTTAAAGGGAACGCTTGGCGTGCGGTTCTTTAATATCAAAGATGATCTGTTCAATTATTGCGCGACCGGGCAGCTCGAAAAGCAGGCGCTCGATATCACTCACTACTGGAAGAAAACCCAGGAGACCGGCAGTGACTATGCAACAGTCATGGACTCACTTCGCCGCACACAAGGTTTGATTCAGGTGGCGGCCAATGGCAGCGCGCGAGCCGCTCGCTATTTGCAACAAGCCACAATGAATGACTGGCCGCAGTGGTTGAAAGTTGCTTCAAAAGCTGACCAGCAGCGTTATGTGGCACTGGAAAAAGCGCATCTGCAAAGTGAAGTCGAACTGCATGAGCGGGTAGGCAACGCCGTTTCACTAAAGGCTTACGCACGCGCAAGTGTTGAGCAGCATGTTTTTCAACGAACGGGGACGAAGATCGATCCAGACCATATTCTTGTAACGATTCGTCATGCCTTCCGACTCGGGGCAAAAAAGATCGAGCACGAAGAACGGATGACGCTGACAGAGCTTTCTATCAGCGGGCTGCACGATAAGAATGCCCGTTTTATCTTCCGCGTTGAAGGGCCGACGGCTGCTGTGCTGACGCAGGGCTTTGTCGAGTCGGTTATTGAAACTCTCGACCTGCGTGTGAAGTATCCCGACTATCGCCATTCGGTTTATCGTCAGACGGCGGTACAGGATGCACTGATTGAAACAGCGGGCAGGCTCACGGCGTTGTCGGTTTTCAGCGCACAACTTCAAAACCATCTCAAGCCGAAGGGCCTGGAGGTGGTCCAGCGCTGCAATCTGGGTGATCCGGCATTCGTGGTCTGGGGTGTGTTGTTCCGTAATGGTCACACTCCGTTCAAAGACATGATTGTCTATTCCCAGCCAAACCATCAGACACAGTTTCCGCATGTCTTGTACGCCCCCGGTGCGCCGGGTGGTCGGGATTGGTTTGAGTTTGCAAGTTATCTCGATTTGCAGAAACACATTGCCGGCTGGTGCGCGGGGTCAGCAGGGCTTGAGTATGTCGTTCAGCAATCCATTCCTGCTGACCAAGTAAAGATAGAGCGCGAGTTAAAAGAATCTGGTGCGCTGGCCATGGCAGGCAAGACCAACGACATCAAGTTTGTCGACTGGAGAGTTGAACCGAAAAGGCCCTTGCGCATGAGTGTTCAACAAGCGATTGAATCGGCTGATCAGGCGCAAAGGACCTCGACCCCTGACTGGTTCAAAGCAGCCACTTTGGCAGACCGCCAGACGTTTGCGCGATTGCACACCGAGCACAAGGCCATTTTTGCGCTGACCAAAGAGCAGGGAAACATCATTCCGTTTCAAACGTTTGCTCGTGACCTGGTAAAGCGTGAACTCAATCAATATCTACGCCGCTCGGGTCCGCACGCGGAACTGGATCCGGATCAGATTGAAGTCAATCTCAAAGGCCACAGTGCCATGACACTGACTCAGCTCTTTATAAACTGGGAAGCGTGGCGATCCGATACCAGCCCTTTTATTCAGGCATTTGCCTGGGTTCACCCTGCGGCGAGTGTAGTTGTGCAGATCAAAGATACGGTGCGTACCGCAACGTTCAAATCGAGGGATGGGAAAAACCTCGACAGGCTCAATGGTGCAGTCATCAGTGAACTGATCGATTTATTGCCTGGTGATAAATATATTGCGTATCTGAAAAAAGACTTCGTCGGCGGTAAGCCCGAGGACCGTTCTGCTCGTGCTGCTTTATACGGCAAGCTTAAGCAGAACAGGATGCAGAGGGATGCGCTGGTTCAGAAAGTCAAAGGCAAGCTTACGCCGGAGCGCTATGACTGGTTAAAAACAATCCTGGATCGCCTGGATACTGATACCCATTCTTTTCCTTCAAACGGTTGGATATATGGCTGCTACTTGAAGGGAAAACGTGTAGATGGCGCTTACTGGTTCGCTGGGACAGTCAACGGGCGTTCGGAAAACATACTGTATCTACCAGGCTCGGTAGAAGAAGAAATGTTCCGTACGGCCGACGATATCAATGCGGATCTGCGTGGCGGCGCTTTAAAAAACACCATTCTGGAGTGTGTTCGGTTGCAAGACCGAGCAACAGTGGAGAATTACTTTCACGAAATTCGGCAGCGCAAATCAGCGCTCGAGCTTTCCGGGTTGAAAATGGCGATTACCGCTCTTCACTATGAATACGCGCCGATGGTGGATCGCTTTATTGCCGATGTAGATCATCAGACGACAAGTTTTTCCGAAGCGTTCTGGCGCGACACGATGATAGTGGTCGAGTTTGTCGCTGATGTTGCCTCGCTGTTCATTCCTCCGGTGGGATTGGTGGCAAGCTTGCTTAAAGCCACCCGTTCCATCGTACTAGGAATAGGCGCCTACAATAATGGCGATGATAAAGCGGCGAATGCTCACTTCGCCGCGGCCTGGGTAGGGCTTATTACTGCATACCTGGGCAAGGCATCGGGCATCGGTGGAATTGGGGCCGGCATGGATACCTTCTCGAAGATAAACGATTACGCCAACCTTGTTTCGGCCGCGACCGGGGTAACCGTGGGCGTGAATTATCTGACTTATGTGGCCAGCCAAACGATTCCAAGTACGCACGGGATGGCAACCACTCGTATTAGTTGATACCCGCAACGGACACGCAGTTTTACGCAGTTGAAAAGAGGCACTGATCAGTGCCTTTTTTCATTGAGTCAATTCAAAGCCCAGGTGTTGGGTGATAACCCATCCGCCAACTCACGGCCCGGGTCGCCGCCAGCAAGCGCTGCGCCGCCGGGCCGTCTTCATCTGCGTGGAATAGTGAAGTCGGGCCAACGATGGTCAGCACCGCAGCCACGTTGCCCACGGCATTGAACACTGGCGCGGACAACGCATCGACGCCGGGCATCAGCAAGCCGTGAACATGGTGCAAGCCGCGATCACGGATCTGCTCGCACAAGGTTGCATAGACCTGATCGTCAGCCAGTGCATGCGCTGCACTGGCCTGAATTTCCAGCTCGCGCAATTCCACGGTTTCCCGGCTCGGCAGGAATGCGCTGAACACCAGTCCTGTGGACGAACTCAGCAACGGCAGCACCGACCCCAGTTGCGTCACGACGGTTACCGCGCGCACCGCCGGTTCGATGTGCACCACGGTCGCGCCCTGATTGCCCCACACCGCCAAAAAACAGGTTTCGTTCAAGTCATCGCGCAGCTCGGCCAGGGGCAGGGCGGCGACTTTCAGCACGTCCATACTGTTGAGTGCGGCGAGGCCCACGCGCAGGGCTTCACGGCCGAGGCCGTAATGGTTGGTGGCGGTGTTCTGCTCGGCAAAACCGCTGGCGATCAAAGCCTGCAAATAGCGATGAACCTTGCTCGCCGGCATCTGCACGTGTTCGGCCAGGCGCGACAACGAGGTCGACGGCGACAGTTCGGCCAGGGCCTTGAGGATGTCAGTGCCGACCTCGGCCGAGCGGACTTTCTGTTTATCGTTGTTGCGCGGCTTTTCCATGGAGGCGGTGTGATCCCGGGACGAATGGGCGTCTTTATAGCTTGACGGTCAATACCAATCAAATTACGTTAAGCGTAATTGGATTACGATAAAAATAACCCGGGCGTGCCAAGACCTCTGCAACAGAGCGACAGGCCATTGCCTACTCCCTGTTCAGGAGGCTCCATGAACCTCGATTCAACGGCGCCAGCGCTGGCTTACCAGTCAGGCTTCGGCAACGAATTCAGCAGTGAAGCGTTGCCCGGCGCATTGCCCGTCGGCCAGAACTCCCCGCAAAAAGTCCCGTACGGCCTCTACACCGAACTGTTCTCCGGCACCGCATTCACCATGGCCCGCAGCGAAGCGCGGCGTACCTGGATGTACCGCATTCAGCCATCGGCCAATCACCCGGCGTTCGTCAAACTTGACCGGCAACTGGCCGGCGGCGCCTTGGGTGAAGTGACCCCCAATCGCCTGCGCTGGAACCCGCTGGACATCCCGAGCGAGCCCACTGATTTCATCGACGGGCTGGTGAGCATGGCCGCCAACTCGGGTGCGGAAAAACCGTCCGGGATCAGCATCTACAGCTACCGTGCCAACCGCTCCATGGAGCGTGTGTTCTTCAATGCCGACGGCGAATTGCTGCTGGTGCCGGAACTGGGGCGTCTGCGCATCGCCACCGAACTCGGCGTGCTGGAGCTGGAGCCACTGCAAATCGCCGTGCTGCCACGCGGTCTGAAATTCCGCGTCGAACTACTCGACCCGCACGCTCGCGGCTACATCGCCGAAAACCACGGTGCTCCGCTGCGCCTGCCGGACCTCGGGCCGATCGGCAGCAACGGTCTGGCCAACCCACGGGACTTCCTGACTCCGGTGGCGCGTTACGAAGACCTCAAGCAGCCGACCACCTTGGTGCAGAAATTCCTCGGTCAGTTGTGGGGCTGCGAGCTCAATCACTCGCCGCTGAACGTGGTGGCCTGGCACGGCAATAACGTGCCGTACAAATATGACCTGCGCCGTTTCAACACTATCGGCACGGTGAGTTTCGATCACCCGGATCCGTCGATTTTCACCGTCCTGACCTCGCCGACCAGCGTCCACGGCTTGGCGAATCTGGACTTTGTGATCTTCCCGCCGCGCTGGATGGTGGCCGAGAAAACCTTCCGCCCACCTTGGTTCCACCGCAATCTGATGAACGAATTCATGGGCCTGATCAAGGGCGAATACGACGCCAAGGCCGAAGGTTTCGTGCCCGGCGGTGCTTCGCTGCACAGCTGCATGAGCGCCCACGGCCCGGACGGCGAGAGTTGCACCAAAGCGATCAACGCCGAACTCGCCCCGGCGAAAATAGACAACACCATGGCCTTCATGTTCGAGACCAGCCAAGTGCTGCGCCCGAGCCAGTTCGCCCTCGAATGCCCGCAATTGCAATCCAGTTATGACGCCTGCTGGGCTACGCTGCCCGTCACTTTTGATCCGACCCGGAGATAACCCATGACTCAGACTTCCATCCCTCGTAGCTGGGTTGCCTCCGCCAACGGCCACACCGATTTCCCGTTGCAGAACCTGCCATTGGGCGTGTTCAGCGCGAAGGGTTCGGCACCGCGCAGCGGCGTGGCCATCGGCGAACATATTTTCGATCTGGAAGCGGCGCTGGACGCCGGTCTGTTTGACGGCGCCGCACGCACAGCGGTTGAAGCGACCCGTGGCGGTCAGCTCAACGCGTTCTTCGAATTGGGCCGCGACGCCCGCGTTGCCCTGCGCGAACGCCTGCTGGAACTGTTCGCCGAGGGCAGCACCCTGCACGGCAAGATCGAAGCCCAGGGCGCAAAACTGCTGCCACTGGCGGCGAATTGCGTGATGCACCTGCCGGCGAAGATCAGCGACTACACCGACTTCTATGTCGGCATCGAGCACGCGCAAAACGTCGGCAAACTGTTTCGCCCGGACAACCCTTTGCTGCCGAACTACAAGTACGTGCCGATCGGTTATCACGGCCGCGCCTCGACCATTCGCCCGTCGGGCACCGACGTGCGTCGTCCGAAGGGCCAGACCCTGCCGGCCGGTCAGACCGAGCCAACGTTCGGCCCATGCGCGCGCCTGGATTACGAACTGGAACTGGGGATCTGGATTGGTCAGGGCAACGAGATGGGCGACTCCATCGCGATTGGCGATGCGGCGGATCACATCGCCGGTTTCTGCCTGCTCAATGACTGGTCTGCGCGGGATATCCAGGCCTGGGAATACCAGCCGCTGGGGCCGTTCCTGTCGAAAAGTTTCATCACCAGCATTTCGCCGTGGGTGGTGACGGCCGAAGCGCTGGAGCCATTCCGTCGCGCGCAACCGGCACGTCCGGAAGGCGACCCGCTGCCGCTTCCGTACCTCACGGACAAACGCGATCAGGATGGCGGTGCTTTCGACATCGAACTGGAAGTGCTGCTGCTCACCGAAACCATGCGCGAGCAAAACCTGCCGGCTCATCGCCTGACCCTGAGCAACACCAAACACATGTACTGGACCGTGGCGCAAATGGTCGCGCACCACAGCGTCAACGGTTGTCAATTGCAGGCCGGTGACCTGTTCGGTTCGGGCACGTTGTCCGGCCCGGAAAGCGGTCAGTTTGGCAGCTTGCTGGAAATCACCGAGGGCGGCAAAAAGCCGATCGAGCTGGCTTCCGGCGAAGTCCGTAAATTCCTTGAGGACGGTGATGAAATCATCCTCCGCGCTCGCTGCAGCCGCGACGGTTTTGCCTCGATCGGTTTCGGCGAATGCCGTGGCAAAGTCGTGCCGGCGCGTTAAGAGGAGCGGGGCATGGAACTCTATACCTACTACCGTTCGACCTCGTCGTACCGTGTGCGTATTGCGTTGGCGCTGAAGGGGCTGGATTACCAGGCCCTTCCGATCAACCTGATCGCACCGCCCGGTGGCGAGCATCGACAGCCGCCGTATCTGGCGATCAATCCGCAAGGTCGGGTGCCGGCTGTGCGCACTGACGAAGGTGAGCTGCTGATCCAGTCGCCGGCGATCATCGAGTACCTGGAGGAACGTTATCCACAGATGCCGCTGCTGTCGAAAGACCTCGCCGCCCGCGCTCACGAACGCGGCGTGGCGGCGGTCATCGGTTGCGATGTGCATCCGCTGCACAACGTCAGCGTGCTCAACAAACTGCGCCAGTTGGGTCACGACGAACCGCAGGTGGTGGAGTGGATCGGGCACTGGATCAGCCTGGGCCTGGCGACGGTGGAGCAGTTGATCGGTGATGCCGGTTATTGCTTCGGTGGTGAGCCGGGGCTGGCGGACGTTTACCTGATCCCGCAGTTGTATGCGGCGCAGCGTTTCAACATTTCGTTGGAGGCGTATCCGAGGATTCGTCGGGTTGCAGCGCTGGCCGCGACACACCCGGCGTTCATAAAAGCGCACCCGGCCAACCAGCCCGACACCCCTTAAAGCATCACCCCAATCCCCATTGTGGGAGCGGGCTTGCTCGCGAATGCGGTGTGTCAGCTCCATAGATGCTGACTGACACTCCCTCTTCGCGAGCAAGCCCGCTCCCACAGGGGGAATTCGGGGCTGCATCAACACCATAAAAACAAAACAGGTACCTCGCGATGCACAACCAGATTGCCAGCTTCCGGGCGGCACTCGACGCCCGTCCTGTGTCCCGTTATCAGTGGTTGCTCCTGTTGCTTCTGGCATTGTTGCTCGTCACCGACGGCTACGACGCGCAAGTCCTCGGCTACGTGGTGCCTGCCCTGGCTCAGGATTGGGGCCTGGAAAAAGCCGCGTTCGGCCCGGTGTTCAGCGCCAACCTGCTGGGCCTGACCCTCGGCTCCCTTGCTGTGACACCGTTGGCGGATCGCTTCGGCGTGCGGCGGATTCTGCTGTGCTGCGTGCTGATCTACGCCACCCTCACGGTGCTGATGGTGTTCGCCGATTCCCTCAACACCTTGATGGCCGCGCGCTTCATTTGCGGGATCGGCATGGGCGGGGCGATGCCCAGCGCGATGGCGTTGATGTCGGAATATTCGCCGCCACGTCTGCGCACGTTGATGGTGGCCTTGGCGGCTTGCGGGTTTTCCTTCGGCGGCGCGGCGGGCGGGTTTGTCGCGGCGGGTTTTATCGACAGCTTTGGCTGGCAAGCGGTGTTCCTTGCCGGTGGTGTCACGCCGTTGCTGCTGTTCCCGTTTCTGGCCTGGTTTCTGCCTGAATCCT